>NZ_CP103300.1:5583659-5894818 GCF_025562755.1 Endozoicomonas euniceicola | reverse complement strand
ACGGGAATTTGCCCCCCACTGTTACTCAACCGCAGGCATTCACCCTCACAGCGCCAAAGAGGCAACCGAGGGTAGTTTTAAAGAACTGTCTTCTTTGTTTCAGGAAGATAAAGTCGTGGCGGCCGGAGAAATGGGGCTGGATTTTAACCGTGACTTTTCTCCCCGCCCGATTCAGGAAAGTGTTTTTGAACGCCAGCTGGAGCTGGCTATACAACATAATATGCCAGCCTTTTGCCATGAGCGGGATGCATCACAGCGTTTTTACGACATTGTCCGGGAAGTTCGGGATGAGCTCAGCGGACTGGTGGTTCACTGTTTTACTGCGGACAAAGAGGCGCTGTATCGTTATCTGGATCTGGATTTGCACATTGGCATCACTGGCTGGGTCTGTGATGAACGACGGGGAACGCATTTGCATCCATTGCTGAAAGATATTCCTCAAAACCGGATGATGATTGAAACCGATTCGCCCTGGCTATTGCCAAGAACCATGGATAAAAAGCCTGAAAATCGCCGTAATGAACCGGCATTCCTGCCCTGGGTCGCCAAAACAATTGCTGAACATACGGATAAAACCCCTGAACAGGTGATACGAGAAACCAGCAACACAGCCAGAGCGTTTTTCAATCTGGATCAAGGTGAATAATAATGTCGGCGTTGGGCAACCATTCCAGAACAGACTGTTTTGCCTGATAACCGATATCGTGGGCTTCCCTGAGTGTCAGTTCGCCGTCAAGGTCAAGATGCAGCTGAATAAAGGGAATCTGCCCGGAGACACGAGTGCGGATTTCATGCACACCGACCACGCCTTCCACAGACAGACAGCGACGTTCAATTTCCTGTAACTGCTCCACCGGCAGGGAGTGATCCATCAGGTGTTTTATAGCTTCCCATACCAGTCGTACAACGCCTGTCAGCATATAAACGGCAATGGCAATGGTCAGGATACTGTCCATGGAAGGATAGCCATAAATTGATGTCATCAGGGCAACAATAACCGCCGTATTAGTCAGCAGATCAACTTTATAGTGCATGGCATCGGCAGCAATAGCGGTAGAACCGGTACGCCGGACAACGTAACGCTGAAACATCAGTAATGCGGTTGTGGCAGAAATGGAGATAACCATGACCGCAATACCAATATCCTCATTAACCAGTGGTGTGCTGTCTGAAGTCAGCCGCCTGGCGGCCTGCAAAAAGAGGATAATGGCTGAACCGGAAATAAAAACCGCCTGCATCAGCACAGACAGGTATTCTGCTTTGCCATGACCAAAGCGGTGCTCATCGTCGGCAGGCGCCAGGGAAATTCGAACGGCAACCAGGGTGATCAGTGAAGCAACAGCGTCCATCACGGAGTCCACCATTGTGGCCAGCAGGCTGAGTGAACCGGTCATGGTCCAGGCGATGACCTTGACAACAATCAGCAACAAGGCAGTCATCACTGAAACGATGGTGGCATAGGTCATCAATCGACTGCGTTGTGCCAGATTCATGGCAATACCTTCCCTGATTAATTTTTAATTGGTATATGGCTGCTTTTTACAACTTCAGTTACTAATAACCTTTTCTCACCCAGCAGCGCAACTCCTCAAGACTGAATGGCCAACCGATTTCCTGCTCACTGCCCTGCTCTTTCACAACAGGAATTCGAGCACCATAACGGTCAATCAATTCATCGCTGTCACTGATTTCAACCGGTTGCCAATGAATTCGCTCAGACGCTTGCAACCTTTTTAGTAACTTTTCTGCTTCTTCGCACAAATGACAACCGGAAGTGGTATATAAATGCAGTATTTTCACACGACAGCCTCAGTATCTTCATCAAACTAGGGTACAATTATACCGATAAAGCAGCCATGAGCGGAAAATGCGATGTTCGTCACCTATGGGTGACGAACATCGCATTTTCATTGTAAAAAATAATAGACATTTCGGGATGCCACCTGCATGGACTTTACGTTTTTCAACCAGTTAATGATGATACTAGGTCTGTCTGTTTGTGCCATATCATTGTTTCATCGCTTTAATCTTCCGGAAAGTCTTGGGTATCTGAGTGTTGGCATCGTTCTGGGCCCTACTGCAACCGGCCTGATTCATGAAGATTTCGATATCAGTCTGCTGGCAGAAATCGGGGTTGTCTTCCTGCTGTTCACCCTGGGCCTGGAATTCTCCATCAGCCGTATGAAATCCATGAAGCAGGAAGTATTTGGACTGGGTGGTTTACAGGTACTACTGTGTGCCTCTGGCATTTTTGGCATTCTTACTCTGCTCGGTGTGCCCGTCAGGGAAAGCCTGATTATTGCGGCAGCGCTGGCACTGTCATCAACCGCCATTGTTTCTAAAGAGTTAACCCAGAGTAATGAAATTCGAGCCCGCCAGGGACAGCTGAGCATTGGCGTATTGCTGTTTCAAGATATTGCTGCCGTGCTGTTTTTGATTATGGTGCCCGCCATTGCCGGAACCGGTGGCAAGGCCATTCTGCCAGCCATCAGCATTGCCCTGGCCAAAGGCGCTCTGTTTGTCGCCATGATGCTGGCTGCCGGAAAATGGCTGTTGCCCGTTATCTTTAACGAAATTGCCAGGGCCCGCTCTGATGAACTGTTTGTCCTGGTCGCGCTGATGATTGCCCTGATGGCAGCCTGGCTGACACATATGCTGGGTTTGTCTATGGCGTTAGGTGGTTTTATCGCTGGCATGATGCTGGGTGATTCAAACTATAAGCATCAGGTAGAAGCGGATATCCGTCCTTTCAGGGATATTCTGCTGGGACTGTTTTTTGTTTCTGTTGGCCTGATGCTGGACCTGAATATTCTCAGGGAACACTGGCCAGTAATACTAGCAGCCACCGCTACCCTGCTGGTTTTCAAGCTGTCCGTCATTGCCGTTCTTGCCAGAACCTTTGGTGAAGATCGTCGTACAGCCTTAAAAACCGGACTGATTCTGTGCCAGGGGGGAGAGTTCTGTTTCGCGCTGATTGCTCTGGCCACGCAATATGGGCAAACCGGTGGTGAAAAAGCTTCGCTGGTACTGTCTGCCACCATTCTTTCCATGCTGGTGGCACCATTACTCATTCGTAGCAGCTCAAAAATAGTGGGACTCTGTTTCAGGGAAGCGGATACCACTGTGGACTCTGAGCACAGTGTTGATATCAAGGAACGAACAGCCCACATATCAGGGCATACGTTAATCTGCGGTTATGGCCGTGTTGGCCAGACCATCAGCCGTTTTCTGGCCCGTGAAAACCTGCTCTATGTGGCGCTTGATGATGACGCCCTGCATGTCCATGAAGCGGGTCTGGCCGGGGAGCCGGTATTTTATGGAGATTGCCGCAGGCTTGAGTTACTGGAAGCCGGAGGCCTGGACCGTGCCAGACAGGTCATTATCTGCATTGACAATACCGAGAACGCCCTGTCTGTGGTCAAAACCATTCGCTCAGAGTACCGCAATCTACCTATTCTTGTTCGAACCCGTGATCTCACGCAATGTGATGAACTGAAACAGGCCGGGGTCACAGCGGTTGTGCCTGAGGTGCTGGAATCCAGCCTGCTGATCGTCAAACAGGTACTCCTGATGCTGGGCATGGACCGGGATGTTGTTCGACATAAAATTCATCAGGCCCGTGAACAACAATACGATATTCTCAGTGGTTACTATCCCGGAATTACTGATATACAGGGCGAAACAGAAGATGTGCCCGTTCGCCATGCTGTCACCCTTTGCAAGGGGTCGCCCTGTGAAGGGTTACGTCCTGCGGAACTGCCGGTTGAAGGCGATGTATCGGTTATGGGGATCAAACGAGGCGGAATCACTTATGAACCAGGTCAGGTTACCCGAATGTCAGCGGATGATATTGTAATCCTGACCGGTCCCATGGCAAGCCTGAAACAGAGCGAAAAGAACCTTATTTAGCCTGTTATCGAGTTAGCAGGCAATTTTTATTTCTTACTAACCATTTGTTTTTAATTAGTTTTTATTTTGCCTGCTGCATTCGATAATTAATTTCTCCATCAGAGTATTAAAACTTTTTCTATACTACATCTTTACGTCTCGAAAGAATAAAAAAGTCAGGACGCTTATAACCAAAAAACAATCAACCAGTTAGGCGGTATAGAAACAATGAATAATCGATCAATTCCGTATAGTTTACGATATCCCAGTTATGTTTTTTTGTACCTGCTTTTTCTGCTAGCTATTTCACTACTCTTTTGTGTTCAGTCTGTCTACGGACAGACATGCCAGTTCGGCACCCATATTGATCCATCAAAATCAACCCCCACACTTTTTAATTGTGTCGGGCCGGACGAAATGGCTGAAGCAGGTATTTTAAGTTTCAGACATCAACATGACTTTAAACAAAGTGGTCAAAATATAAAACCTCTGAAACTGTCAGAAGCAAAATACTACCTGAACAGATACCACGAAAATTACAATTACTACAACAATCAGGCCTGGTTCCAGTATTCCAAAAAGACATTTCCTTTAGCGGCCAGCTGGTACCTGCATGGCTTCCTGCAGACAGCGAATCTGCTCAGCCTTAATATGCTTCAGATGTTCTCAGTATCCCTGACAATCTCAAGTGTATTTAACCTTGGGCAAGATACCAGTGTTGAGTTCTCCAGGGCATATGACCACCTCACAGGAACATCACCCGATCCGGACAACTGGCCCAGTGTGCCGGGCAGGGTGAGTGGCGGTTTAACAATGCTGCTCCTTGACCTGACCCTGGAAGATTATTTCAATGCCAACCTTCCAAAAATTAAAGCCCTGACCTATCCGGAAACGGTATCGAAGTTTATCAAGTCCGTCGCTATTACCGGACCATTGACAAAAGCCATGATCGGCCTGACCAGAGAGAAACTGATCAATGCCGGTTTTGCCGAAGACAGTAGTACCGCACTAGCACAAGGTGGATCGGCGGCAACTCTGGGGGCATTGTTAAGCCTGGGGACTCTTACAGGCTTAACAAGTATGGGCATTTCAACGGAGATCGAAAAAACAGCACAACTGAAACAGGTGACTGATGCTGTAGCCGATGAGTTCGTAAAAATGACGACCTCGCAGAAAGTTACACGCAATGTTCATGAACAGTTTCCACGTGCAGCTACCGTGACAGCGGCTTATGTTACCGTCGACGCATTAATTAACACCTGCAAAGTCGGATTAAACCGGCTTGAACTGGAGCAAACAATAAGTAAGGACAGGCAGGATGAGTTGTGTATGCTCATGGTTTCGGCCACTAGCCTTGCCGGCTCATGGTTGGGGCTGAACAGTGACAAATGGGTAAAAGACGGCTTTCTTGGTGTCTTTGTCGAGAACATAGCTGAAGCGGGTGGAATGCACACAACCGGAGCCATCATGAAAGCAGCAGGATCACTTTCAGACGAACCTATAACCAGAGATTTATTGAAATTAACAGGCGGCACTCTATCGTTTACCGCATTTTACTCAAAAAACCTCGCTTACCCTGATAAAGCCTTTGAGTTGAATTCAAGGAATGGGGCGCACCTTAATCTAGTGATTGAGGGCGTTCAGATTGTGATGTCTCATGTTATTCCATTTACTATTGTGTCCAGTGAATTAGTTGCCGACCTGGCAGCTGAGAGAATTTCAGGGTCACTGTATAATTTGAGTCATCAGGTTGACCTGCTCAGGGGCAAAGATAACGAACAGGAAAACTCCAGATTCAATCTGGAGAATAGCCGTTATCAAATACCCGTTCATGGCGGATGTTTCATGACGCCTGCCGTCGGTACGACAACAGAAACCTATCAAATGAATAATAATTGCTACTGAGTGATGACTCTTAACAGCAACAGGCAGTAGTTTGTTTTTACAGGTTACTGCCTTTTTTATGTCTATGAATTATCGATCAGACGAGAATGTTGATGAATTATCTGGCAGTATGGTCGCCGTTGTGGTCATTTACATTCTGATCAAGCCAGGTTTTTAATTCATGACTAAAAAAACAGCATCAAAAGGAACAGGCATCAGAGCCATCCTGCAAAGCGCATTTGCCTCAGCCTTTGGAGTACAGAGCAGAAAAAATCAGGACAGGGACTTTCAAAAAGGAAGACCGGCGGACTTCGTTATTGCCGGTATTATAGGGACTCTGTTGTTTATTGCAGTGCTGGTGGTTATCGTAAAAATCGTACTGAGTGAGTCAGGTTATTGATGGCTGACCCAGAACACAGCGGTCACTACGATGACTGCGATTATGGCAACTGCCGCAATGGCATCTACCGTACTGTCTTTCATTGTCTTATCACTCGCCATATTTCTGCTCCCGATAACGTTTGATCCATTCAAGCTAGCTTATCTCAACAAACGAAGCAACATCCGTTGTAACGGTATACGGTTATAGTCTTTTAAATATAGTTATATAAAAAAATTTTTTAATTACTTATTCAGGAAACTGATAAGGTAGCCTCTCCTGCAGCTAAAGTTCTGGCTATTTAACGATGAACCCTGGCTGCTGCATCAGAATGAAAAAATAACATCATGTACATATACGACGAATACGACCAGCGTATAGTGGATGAGCGAGTCGACCAGTTCCGGGATCAGACCCATCGCTATCTCGCCGGTGAAATCACTGAAGATGAATTCCTGCCACTGAGATTGCAGAATGGTCTGTATATTCAGCGTTTTGCCCCCATGATGCGGATTGCTATTCCTTATGGTTTGATCAGTACCCGGCAGGTACGAAAACTGGCGGATATTTCCCGTCACTATGATAAAGGCTATGTGCACTTCACCACCCGGCAGAATGTTCAGCTGAACTGGCCGAGGCTAGAGGAAGTGCCTGATATCCTCGCTGAACTGGCGACGGTACAAATGCATGCCATTCAAACCAGTGGTGCCTGCATACGCAGTACCACAACCGATCATTTTGCTGGTGTTGCAGCCGATGAAGTGGTTGACCCTCGTCCGTGGTGTGAACTTATTCGGCAATGGTCGACTTTTCACCCTGAGTTCGCCTTCTTGCCCAGAAAATTTAAAATTGCTGTTTGTGGTTCCGGCGAAGACCGGGCAGCTACCCTGGTACACGATATCGGTGTACATCTTCAAAAAGATGGTCAGGGCAAGATTCGAATCAACGTTCTTGCTGGTGGCGGACTCGGGCGCACGCCGGTCATCGGTGCTGTAATCAAAGAAGACCTTGAGCCTGAGCAGCTGCTCAATTACCTGGATGCGACGCTGCGAATTTACAATCGTTACGGTCGGCGCGACAACAAATACAAAGCTCGAATCAAGATTCTTGTGAAAGCGATGACACCAGAAGTGTTTGCCCGTGAAGTTGAAACAGAGTGGCACCGGATCAAAAAGAACAGTCAGCCATTGAGCCTGAGTGAAATTAAACGAATGGCTACGCATTTCACCAAACACGACTATGACCCCCTTTCTGATCTGGACTTTAATCACCTTGCCCTGCAGGGTTCACCCGAATTCCAGCGCTGGCTGAAACAAAATGTCTCGGCTCACCAGCAGACTGGTTACAGCGCTGTTACGTTAACGCTCAAAGCCACATCGGATGCCCCTGGCGATGTTTCTGCCGAACAGCTGGATGATATCGCAAACCTTGCCGACCGCTTCAGTTTTGGTGAATTACGCGTCAGTCATGAACAGAACCTGATCTTTGCTGATGTTCCCCAGGCCCAATTGCCAGAACTCTGGCAGGCACTGGACACTCTTGGTCTGGCAACGCCTAACCGTGGTTTGCTGACGGATGTTATCTGTTGTCCGGGTGGCGATTACTGTGCTTTAGCCAATGCCCGCTCTATTCCGCTGGCAGAAGAAATTCAGCGATATTTTGAAGATCTGGATTATCTGCATGATATCGGTGAGCTGGATTTGAATATATCGGGTTGTATGAATGCCTGCGCCCATCATCATGTGGGACACATCGGCATTCTCGGGGTTGATCGCAAAGGTGAAGAGTACTATCAGATCCAGATCGGAGGTTCCGCTGGCAAAACGGCCAGCCTGGGTAAAATCATAGGTCCTTCATTCAAACGGGAAGAAGTGCCTGACATCATCAGACAGCTTATGTCGGTCTACCTGGAACAGCGATATGAAGGTGAGCGTTTTATTGATACCAGCCTGAGACTGGGATTAACCCCCTTTAAGGAGAAGGTGTATGGACAGAAAGCTGCTTAAAGATAATGAGCTTTACCCTGACCACAGCATTGTCTGGCAGGCAGACACGGCCATCGCAGAAAATGTTCAGGAGCTTCTGATACCACAAGTACTCTGGCAGGCACATAAAGAAGACATCCGCCTTCTAAGTCTGCGGAAACTGCTCTATGTCTTACCGGACGATGAACTGACTGACATGGAAGCCGATTTAAGTGAGTTCGACGGCATTGCCATTCAATTCCCCGGCTTCCTTGACGGTCGGGGGTATTCACACGCCAGAACCCTGCGTGATCATCTAAACTTCCGTGGCGAAATAAGGGCAGTGGGTGATGTGCTGGTGGATCAGTTGTTTTTTATGAAACGCTGTGGTTTCAGCAGCTTTGTCCTGAAACCAGGACAGAACCCTGATGCTGCTATAAAAGCGCTATCAACCTTCCAGCTCAGTTATCAGGGAAGCAGTGATTTACGAAAGCCTGTGCACCGCATTCGTGAGAGCCTTTAACCTCTCTATGAACGGCTGTGACCAAGACTCAAACAACTTAGACTGATCGCTTTCCTAAGATAAGGCTCATTAATTGCCGCGTAAATTATTACAAAGATGATTTTTATCTCACGTACGCCCACCTACGTGTATACTGCAAATTATTTCGGCTTGTTCTTAGCAGTCATTTATCCAGAACTGCCAGTTCAAGTCACTGTTTGATCATCGTTTTTGCGGGCAAGTATCAATGGAAAGTGGTTCCCTGCTTTTTTCCTTTTTTCTGATTTTCAGTGGGGCGGCTGTCCTTGCCTCCGCCGCACTGTTTACACGTCAGCCACTGATTGTCGCTTACATCGTGCTTGGCGCAATGTTTGGTCCTTACGGTGCGGAACTGGTCACCGATACGGACCTGCTGCATGATATCGCTCATATTGGCATTATCTTTCTGCTGTTCCTGCTGGGGCTCGATATGCAACCCAGCCACCTTGGGCATTTATTGAAAAAAACCGCCACCGTTGGCTTGATCAGTTCAGTGGTTTTTGCTGCCGCTGGCTATCTTATGGGCTACCTGTTTGGCTTCAGTCAGACAGAAGCGATTATCTGCGGTGCCACGATGATGTTTTCAAGCACCATTATCGGTATCAAACTGTTACCCACCACGGTACTGCATCATAAACATACCGGTGAAATGCTGGTCAGCCTTTTATTGTTGCAAGACTTAATGGCAATTCTGGTGCTGCTACTGCTTTATAACTTTGATGGAGGCTTCAGTAACAGTCAGTTTGATATTTTATTAGCGCTGGCTGCCCTGCCCCTTCTTATTTTTTCCGCATTTCTTGCGGTTAAACTACTGCTGTTACCCTTGATGGCAAAGTTTGATCGCTTTCACGAATATCTGTTTCTGCTGGCTATTGGCTGGTGTCTTGGCTTTGCTGAACTGGCTCATACCCTTCACCTCTCTTATGAAATTGGTGCATTTATTGCGGGAATCAGTATCGCGACCAGCCCTATTGCTCAATACATTGCCATTAACCTTAAACCTTTGCGGGACTTCTTTCTTGTCCTGTTCTTTTTCTCCATCGGAGCCAGCTTCAACCTGAGTCTTCTGGCTGATGTGTTTATCCCGGCACTGGCAATGAGTGTTGTTTGCATGCTGATGAAACCGGGAATCTTCGGCCTGCTGCTCAAACGGGTCAGTGAAAAGGAATCCACCGCCTGGGAAGTAGGATTCCGACTGGGACAAACCAGTGAATTTTCGATCCTGATTGCCGTTCTGGCCACAGGACAATTACTACTGGGGGAAATTGCTTCTCATGTCATTCAGGCGACTGCCATCATGACGTTGATACTCTCTTCTTATGTTGTTGTATTCCGATATGAGTCACCCATAGCGATCAATGAAAAACTGAGAAGAGACTAAAGTCAGCTCCTCCTCTTCAGAGCAAGCTCTACGGTTTTATAGGCACCGTCGTATACCCCGGCAGCATTGGCTTTGAGGATGTTCTGGCACATGGTTTTAATCAGGCTCTTTTCCTCAATCAGCAGTTGCAGCATCTGAATAGCCGCATCGGTTCTTTCAAACTCAATGGTGCCGTCACCTATTTCAGCCGCCCTGATGGCACCATAAGCTTCATGTCCGCCCACCCGTTTGATCATCAGTTTCGGAACCGGGTAAAAGGCCAGCTCGCTGGGTTTTGTCACCATCAGGTCGGTAATACGCATCAACCGGTTGGTCGAGTAAACCGCAGAGAAAATGTCCTCATGACAGAAAGCGTGAATACCCTCAAGATGGTCGTTGTCCGTGTCCGTGAGCGCAACAACATCATCCCATTCGTTGTCGTACAGTCTGGCCAGTTTCCTGAGCCCTGGCAGCTTATCGGTCAGCTGATTCCATACACTTCTGTAATCACCCACATTAATAAAAAGACACACCCTGCGAGCCTCAACCAGAGGCAACAAATGACCAATGATGGCCAGGAAGGTATCAAACTGGGCTCCTGCACCGCCAACCGTCAGAAGTATTCTCAGGGGCTCACCGGCTTCTATCCGGCTGACTCGTTTATTGCAGTCCGCCTTCAGGTCTTTCAGCAATTCATGGTCAATAAAGTGACCTGCATGGGTGATGCTGTCGGCGGGCATGGGCTTTAACAGCCTGCTTTTATCCATACCGTTGAGTATTCGATAGCCAAAATAACAGGAAGGGGTCTGAACAACGTGATGTGCTCCCTCTGCCAGATGCAGCGCCATGGGCCAGTTGTCGGGGATGACACTAATGACATTGCTGATACCCGCATGGACTGCGGCCTGGGCTGGCCAGGTATGGGTACCGATAAACGGCATATCCTTAGGAATATGGCTCAGAACCGGAGCCATCAACTCACTCACCCGCTGGTCTTTGGCATTGAAGCTCAGTTTTCTGAAGCCTTCGCTGTTCAGTTTTTCCCAGAACAGACGGTTGAACAGGGAATATTGCTGGGACAGTCGTGACCCCAGTGAATAAAGTTTGTTCAGGTGCTGTATGACCTTCCCACCGGTGGTCTGTTTGCAAGCTGCCAGGTCAAGCCAGTAAGGGGTGTAGCCGAAATGGTTAACCGCAGAGGCAATAGCCATGGAAATCCGGTAATGACCATAACCCATGCGTATATTGCCAACGATAATGCCTTTTTCTGAATCAATAGGCTGACCGGTTTCGCTGACAGTAAGGTCATGGATACCGAGCCATGGCTGCATAATTAGGTTTTCGTTACTGCTCAGTGGATAAGACAGGTGACTGTCATCGCCGAATTTCTTTTCAAAGCTCGATTTTGTCCGGTTGGCTTTTCTTATAACAGACGGCGACTGTCTGTTACCAAATACGCTTGAAGTATTATCCATAAATATCACCTGTTCTCTTTGGCAGAAGCCCCCACGTAACGTGAGATGATTTCATATTTATTATGTCGAATAGTCTCAGTGATAAAAACATGAAATTTAATCACGTTTGATTCAGGTCATAAAATTGGAAAGTAATTTCAGCCAGTCAGTTGATTACCAGAAATTGACAAACATCAACAAACATGAAAGTTAATCATGTTTGTTGTTGACCCCTGGATTAGCTGGTAGCACTATTCATTACGATAAATATGAAAATAACTCACATTAATGGCGTCTGATAGTCAGCCTGCGGGGCTTCAGGGCCATTAAGTCCGGGGGAAAGTGAGAAATGAAACTGAAACCACTCAGTTATGCAGTCGTAATGGCATCGTTGTCTCTGTCAATGGCGGCAAACGCCAGCTGGGACGCTTTTTTGAACGACTCCACTTTGAACACCAAAGTTAAAACAAATATCTACAATATCGGTGGTTCCTATCCGTCATTCAGCACCTATATCAGGAATAAATCTCTTGGTACGATCGGCCAAGAATTGAAATGATGGTTAATTGCCTCTCCTGCAAGCCAACGACATGTTTTTCATGACCATCGACTAATAAAACATTAATTCCCTGAAAGCAAAAAAATACCCAGCGTGCAGTCGGATTCTGATAGGGCTTTCGCTTCATATCCGGAAAGAACCTACTCTGACGCTTTAATTCATGCCTGATTCGATGCTGTATCGCTGCGTAGACTAACAGACAAAGCGTCATCACCATAAGCAACGCTTCTATACGTTCCGGCTTCTTTAAAAACAGCGAGGAGACCAGAAATTCAGGGCTTTTCAGAAACCGAAATCCACGCTCCACCGACTGCTGTGATTTATAAGTGCTCAACACTTCTGCTGAACTTAGCTGGCTCTTGTCCAGATTGTTTGTTGCCAACACAAAGCACCCCAGAGAGGCCTCTGCTACTTCACGACAGTCAACAGATACCCAAGGATGACCGCTGACATAATACTCCACGCTATCTGGTTTGCTGTCTTTCTCCGGACGTCCCGCTTTGGTATAGCATGGTTTTGTCGTAATTACAGGTTCTGCCTGACAATAATTGCTTTTTGATTGCCACTCATTGAACGCACGCAATGCGTCCGTTTCACACTTGAACGGTTTCTTCGCCAGCTTGCTGGTCAGTGCTTCCGCTTCTTTTTCTGACTTTTTCAACAGTTTTTTGAGCAGTGTTTTCTGTTCGCTTTTCCGAGCCTGTTCACTGCGAATCAGAACCCACCGTTGAGATACATCCGCATAGTCGGACAGTACTTCGCAGCTCTCATAACCTTCGGCACCTTCAACCGGTGTCATCGCACAAGAAGCGACACTGTCCACAAGCTCTCTTGCGGCTTTTATTTTAGCCGGAACCCGGGTGATAAACTGTTGCTCTTGCTGATGTAATATACGTACATTGTCTGTTGTGTAAAGTGCAGCATCGCCGATCAGGTAACGATTATTCAGCGCCTCTTTGTAGCATTTCAAATGCTTGCTGATGACTTTTTTAAAATTAGTGTTGTCGTTTATATTGCCACTGGATGCGGCCATGAATACGGGAATACCCGCCTGATTTTCAGTCATTAGGAGCAGTATCGCCTGATTTAATTCAGGTCGGTGATCTCTGCTGTATCCACGACAGATTTTAATGCAGTTCAGGTCTTCTTCATCGACTTCAGACTCACTGTTATAACGACCGTCCACATGAAAGCTGGTTGAATCAAGATTCAGAGCATTACACGGCAGTTTCAATACATTAACGGCCTTGACAGCCAGTGATAAATAGACCTCACTTACACCCAGTTCAAAAATTTGATCCAAGGCTCTGCCGAGTACACTTTCGTTGATATGTTCCGGCTCTATACCCGGTCGAATAAGTTTATCCAGTGGCTTGTCGGCGTGAAACTCAGGGAACATGTGGAGTGTGCGAGCAGTGAAGCCCAGTCCGTTAAGCAGCATTGAGACAACGGTTTCTCCGAAGGAAATCTTTCTGGTTTCAGATTGGTTGGGAACCAGAGAATCCAGAAGGTTAGCGATCCCGAGCTCTTTGCACATACCGGCCACCAACCCAGTATGGTCGATGCGTTGAATGTGAAATTGATGAGGTTGCATGGCATATGCTCAGTCTGAAAATTTTTTACATTTTAGATGGTTTTAGGAAATTCTCAGATTAAGTGCTGAATGACGGTTCCTATAACTACAGTCTTGTTGGTGCACCTGTCACCGGCAAAAACAAGATTGAGATGGATGAGATGGGTGCCTCGCTCTGGATGGACTGGCAGTCCGGTTATCTTAACGATATGTTCGGAGTGCAGCTGGGTTACCAGTCTGCCGCGCCTAACCTTTATAACAATGGCTACGTTGAGGCGCAGAACTCAATGGTACCGGGAATAACGGTAAAATCCGACTATGCCCGATATTATGAAGCCACTCCGGACAGCGCAGTAGTCGGGAAAGTGAGTAACGCCAATCTGCAGATGCGTCTGGGAGACGATGAAAACTACACCAAGCTGTCTGTCGGTCGTTTTACGCCCACCATCTATAACCTGCTGCACCGCCCGGATTACATTTATTATGCGACCCACGAAGTGTATGAGGGAGCCTCGTTAACCGGTGAGCTGAACTGGAGCTGGGGCATGATTCAGCCATGGTTCAACTACTTCACGGGTTACAGCAACTGCCATACAACCGGCACCGTACGTTTTAAGGATGACCTGAAAGAGGGTGTGGGTTCCGGTTATTTCGACAAAATCTATAACGTCGGCTACCACACAGAAACGGATTACTTTACCAGCAGTGCCTCTTATTCCGTAGCACCTGATTATCAGAAAAACGGCCTGGTTGAAGTCTACACCGGCATTCCCCTGAGCTATCTGGCAGGCAACCCGGATGGCGACAGAAGCAAAATTCTCAAGTTTCTGATCAAGTACGGTATGGAAGAAGGCACTGGCAAGCTGAATTCTGACCATAAGACCGATGTCGTAGAATACGGGATCGGCATTGATACCGGTGATTTTGACCTGCTGGCCGGCGTCACAAAAATTGGTAAAGAAAGCTTCCGTGGTTTTGAGACCCAGGATGGTTATAAAGCGGGTGGCGGCACTGCCGTGTGGGGTGACCTGGCGGTATTTAACAAATTCGACCGGGCCAACCAGACCACTTACTTCCTGTTTGGTGGTTATAACCTTGATAACGTTGGTTTTCAGAAGTGGCGGATTCAGGGGGTAGCGGCCATGGCTACCGATACCGACAGAAGCAAAATGAGCGTAGTTGAGCAGGCACTGGTGGCAAAAGAGGACTACACGGAAATCAACCTGGAGCTGGCATACAACTACCGGGGCGAGGGTCTGGGCTACCGGTTTATGGTCGGAACTGATACCAATATGAAGGTCAGTGGCTTTGGTCTGTTCATTGAGTACAACACGGATATATTGAAGTAAACCATGAGAAAAGACGTTCATCTGAATTTTGGCTGGCAGTTTGTCGGGCAGGTGCAAGAACCACACATCGCAGACATTGACTGGGCAGAGAAAGCCTCTGTGGTTGATATTCCTCATACCAGTCAGGAGCTGCCCTGCAATAATTTTGATGAGCGTTCTTATCAATGCCAATCCGCTTATCGAAAAACCCTTGATCCTGACCTGTTTACCGGCGTATCCCATGCTCTGCTCCGGTTTGAAGGCGTTATGGTGTCGTGCAAAGTGTTCATTAATGAGACACTTGTCGTTGAAAGTGACTCAGGCTTTCTGCCCTTTGAAATCGACATTCTCCCTTATGTTCACCGAGACCAGCCAAGTGAACTGCTGGTGCTGGTGGATGCCAATGAAAACCCGGAGATTCCACCTTTTGGCCATGTGGTTGATTTCCTGACTTACGGTGGTATCTATCGGGAAGTCCGCCTGACATTGCTGGAACACGTCTATGTTCAAAATGCACGGATCGTCACTGAGTTGAGTCATTCCAGGCCGGATAGCGACAGCACCCCGGCACAGGTTCACGCTGACCTTTACCTTAACAATCCGGCAGGAGCAAATCATGAGGTAACTCTGGATTTACGGGTCAGCGACCAGCAAGGTAACACGACTCATCAGGAGCGATTTACCCGAACACTGTCGGGTGCTTCAGAAGAAGTCTGGTCACACACCCTGTCCATCACGGACAGCGATATTGAGTGCTGGAGTCTTGAGCAGCCAACCCTCTATACCCTGGAAACGAAGCTTTCAGGCAGCAAACCACTGGACGCCAATGAGTTCCGGTTTGGGTTTCGTAGCGTGGCGTTTCGTCCGGACGGGTTCTACCTCAATGGCGAGCGGTTGAAGCTGGTGGGGCTTAACCGGCACCAGTCCTACCCTTATGTCGGCTATGCCATGCCGGAAAGCGCCCAGGCCAGAGATGCGGAGCTGCTGAAGTTCGAGCTGGGCTGCAACTGTGTGCGCTCATCCCATTACCCACCCAGCCCGCACTTTCTCGACCGTTGTGATGAAATCGGGCTGCTGGTCTTTAATGAAATACCCGGCTGGCAACATATTGGCGAACAACCTGCCTGGCACCAGCGAGCCCTCGATAACGTTCACGGCATGATTGAAAGAGACTGGAACCATCCGTCTGTTTTTATCTGGGGCGTGCGCATCAATGAATCAGCGGATTGTCACAAACTGTATAAGGCGACCAATGCCCTGGCCCGACAACTCGACCCAAGTCGTCCAACCGGAGGGGTTCGGTGTATTGCCAACAGCGAGTTGCTGGAAGATGTTTATACCTTCAATGACTTTTCCCATACCGGGCGTAATGCGCCCTTGCAAAAGCGACAGCAGGTAGCAGGGGCAGAGGTGCCCTACCTGGTGACAGAACACTGTGGTCACATGTTTCCCACCAAAGCCTCTGACACTCAGGATCGATTGCTGGAACACGCCCAGCGCCACGCCAGAGTGATCAATCAAGCCTTCAGCAGTCATGAGTACTCAGGCGCAATCGGATGGGTCATGGCCGACTACAACACCCATGAGGACTTTGGCAGCGGCGACCGGGTCTGTTATCACGGCGTTCTGGACATGTTCCGTGAACCCAAATACGCTGCGGCGGTCTATGCCAGCCAGCAGGACCGGCATCCGGTTATGGAGCTGGCAGGCAACATGAAAAACGGTGATTATGATGGAGCGCAATTTGGTGCACTCTGGGTCTTTACCAACTGTGACAGCATCAGACTTTACAAAAACGACCAGTATCTCCAGACCTTTTATCCTGACTCCCGGGGTTTTCCCCACCTGCCACATCCGCCGGTTATTCTGGATGACTTTATTGGTGACCAGATTGCCCGTCATGAGTCGTTCAGCCCTCGGGAAGCTGACAGTATCCGGCAGCTGTTCTCGGCGGTTAATCGTAAGGGGCTGGACGGATTAAACCTGTGGGAAAAAGCCAGAATGCTCTGGCTGCTCAGGAAAAACGGCCTCTCCATTGAAGATGGCATTGGCCTGTTTGCCAAATACATTGGCAACTGGGGGGACGCATCCGCCAGCTACCGGCTGGAAGGCTACCGAGACGGACAGTGTGTGATTCGCAAAACCCGTGGCAAGTCACGGCAGGCAGTGCTTGAGGTAAAAGCAGACAACACTTGTCTGACACAGCGACAGACCTATGATGTGACACGGGTGAGCATACGGTGTCTGGATGAGGATCAGATGATACGCCACTACGCCAGCGACCCGGTACAGATTAAAGTCAGCAGCGGATTATTGCTGATCGGCCCTGTCCTGCGGACACTCAGCGCCGGGCAAACCGCTTTCTGGGTCAGAACAGCTGGGGTTAAAGGGCAGGAAACGGTTACCGTTACCTCTGACCGGTTTGAGACTCAGACTATTACATTACAGATTGACTGAAATATCGCTGTTGGCTGTTGATTGTATGAATTGCCAAAAGCCAAAAGCCAAAAGCTAAATTGAAGTGTGATAAACAAGAACCTTGTGAATGATATTAATTAACAATGAAGAACAGGTGTTTCACCTGCAGACCCTTAACAGCAGTTATATCCTGAAAGTATCTGACGCTGGTCATCTGTTAAACCTGTATTATGGCCCCCGGCTGCAACACCGGGAAACCCTGTCTCACCTTAACCATACGGCTCAGGTGAAGCTGGGATCAACTACGGCCTATTCTGCATCTGATGAACGCTACTGCCTGGAAACCCAGAAGCTGGAAGTAGGCACTGCCGGTAAGGGCGACTATCGTGAGCCCAGCCTGCATATCACCTACTGTGACGATGGCAGCAGTACATCGGACTTCATTTTTGACCGCTTTGAACTGAGCCCTGACAAACCGGAACTGTCTGGGCTACCCCACAGCCATTCCCCATCAGATAACGACCTTTCCCTGACCATTGTTTTGCGGGAGAAGCTTAAACCTGTTGAGTTGCATCTCCATTACACCTGCTTTGAAAAGACCGACGCTATTTGCCGCAGTATGACCATCATCAACCGGGGCTCTGAGCCCGTTGTGCTGAACAAAGCCTGCAGTGCCAGCCTTGATTTGCCCCGGGCCGACTTTGAGGCGATTCACCTGTCTGGCAAATGGATTGCCGAAGGACAGCTGCAACGGCACGGGCTCAATAAAGGTGTGTTTTCCATTGGCAGCTCCAGGGGAGTGAGTAGTTCCAGCCACAATCCTTTTATGGCGCTGGTCAGCCAGGATAGCAAGGATGACTATGGAAGCTGCTATGGTTTTGCGTTGGTTTACAGCGGTAATTACAAGATAGCGACCGAAGTCTCACCTTACGACCAGACCCGCATTATGCTCGGCGTGTCAGACCTTGATTTTGCCTGGCCATTGTCTGGTGGTATGCACTTTACCTGTCCGGAAGTACTGATGACCTTCAGTCATAAAGGGCTGAACCCGATGAGCCGTAATTTTCACGCTCATATCCGCCAGCATATTATTGCCCCGACATGGCAAGACCAACCTCGCCCGGTTCAGGCCAATAACTGGGAGGCCACTTATTTCAATTTTGATGAAAGCAAACTGATAAGTCTTGCCCGTAAGGCACGGTCGCTGGGGGTGGAGCTGTTTGTACTGGATGATGGCTGGTTTTCCAACCGTAATGATGAGTCTTCCGGATTGGGCAACTATACGGAAGACCGGAAAAAACTTCCGCAGGGGCTGGCAGGCATTTCCCGGAAAATACGACAGCTGGGTTTGCAGTTCGGCCTCTGGGTAGAACCGGAAATGGTGTCAGTGAATAGTGACCTGTATGCAGAGCACCCGGACTGGGCTGTCACTATTCCGGGGCGTGAGGCTTCGCCGGGCCGGCAACAGCTGGTGCTGGATATGTCGAACCCGGCGGTTGTAGACTATCTTTACCAGCAATTATCCGACGTTTTTCACCGGGCGAAAGTCGCCTATGTTAAATGGGATCATAACCGTAATCTCAGTGACGTCTATTCCAATCATTTAACGGCAGAGCAGCAGGCTGGGTTTTATCATCGTTATGTGTTGGGCTTGTATCGCCTTCTGTTCCGGCTAAAAGCAGCGTTCCCCAATATTTTATTTGAGAACTGCTCCAGCGGTGGCAACCGCTTTGACCTGGGAATGGCCTTTTTTATGCCCCAAACCTGGATCAGTGATAATACTGATGCCCATGAACGGGTTAAAATACAGCAGGGTTTTTCATTGTTATATCCTCCCTGCTGCATGAGCGCTCACGTCAGCGGGCATCCTTCGCATCAGGTACTCCGGCATACCCCGATTGAGTCACGTTTTAATGTCAGCTGCTTTGGTCTGTCAGGCTACCAGCTTGATTTAACGACACTCACTACCTATGAGGAAAAAGTGATTCGTCAGCAGGTCAGCTTTTATAAAGAGCACCGGACATTGTTGCAGCAGGGGGTGTTTTACCGGCTATCATTGTCAGCCGCTAACCAACAGGCCTGGATGATAATGAAGGAAGATCAGAGTGAGGCCATTGTCGGCTTTTTCCAAGGGTTACAGGTGAGTAATCCGACCATGAAAACCATAAAACTGCCCATGCTGAAGCCTGATGCTGTCTATCGGGTTAAGAGCCGGGAGCAATATCAGAATATCAGACAGTATGGTCATCTGGTGAATAAGGAGCTTCCGGTCACCATTAAAGACCGGGGGGTTCTACACGGTATTATTGCCAACCGCTACCTGCTTCCGGTGAGTTCAGAATCTTACATCATGCCCGGCGATCAGCTTCAACACATGGGAATTCCCGTTAAAAGTCAGTTTACCGGTACCGAGATAACCGAACATGTGTCACATATTGGTGATTTTGGGTCGCGGATCTATCACATAAGAGAAACTGAGGCTTAGGGTATATCGTTGTGTAAAAGCCCGGTATATTTCTGATGGCTACTGACCTAAGATGTCTGACCGATAGGTAAGCCGTCTGGTTTGTCCTGGCGGCTCATTTTTACTGACAGATTTTACCGACAGAGCGATAGGGTTTCAGAATGGATTTAGAGCAGGTGACGAACCGACGCGTAACTTTTCTACAAACCGCTTCAAAATTAGCAATTAAGACACCGCTTTTCCCTATTGTTGCCTCCAATTGTTATACCTTTGGCGGATCATGATTGCGCATTTCACAAAGCCGCTCCTCACTCATTAACCAGGGCAGATAAGGAGTGAGATCATTAGGTGGCTTCCTGCCATTTATGGCACAAGCCTCAAGATAGGCACCCAGCCAGATTTTTGGATTAATATCCCAAAGCTTTAGCGTCATAAAAACGCTGAATAGAAAAGCGGCTATATCAGCACTCCATACGCTGCCAGAGCCGTAGTAATTCTTCCTGCCAACGACACCTGTGCGCAGTGCTTGCTCTGCAGCGTTGTTATCCATGGGGATACCGGGATCAGTGACAAAGCGGGTCAATCCTTCCCAGTGATTCTGTAGACTTTCGAGCACTTTTTTCGCTCTGACTCGCAGTTTAGGACGATTAAGTTCCTGATCCCTCTGGATTGCCATCTGCTCTACCTGATGTTCAAGCCGTAACTGCTGTGTTGCTAGCTGCTCTGGTTCATCAAGCACTTCAAGTCGCTGACTATTAAGATGATATAAACGACCAATCCTGTTCACCCAGGTGGCGCTCCATTTCTCCAACTCCGGATCACCTCGTTGAGCGTCAATAAAATCCCGCCTGACGTGAGCCCAGCAGAAAGCTAAATTAATAGACACCGCATCATTCGCAAGCTTTTTGTACGCTGAGTATCGGTCACACACCAGCGTTCCAGCCCCGTCACCAATGATCGACTCTGGTACGACAGCCGCACGGGTGTCAGCAATGCTGAAATAAACCGCCTGATCACAGAGAAATACCCAAAGCCAATGTTTGTGAGAACCTGTGGTCTCATGTGCCCAGCTGATCCACCGGGTTTCATCAGCATGCCACTGATCGCTACTGGCGACGAATTCCCGAGTAGCTTCGGCAACCGGCTCAAAAAAGGGCGTTATAGCTTCCAGGCCAAAGGAGATGGTCGCCTGCGACAGTTCCAGTCCCTGAGTCTTATAAGACTCAAGTTGCCTGTTTATGGGGATGCCGTATGCGTACTTATTCAGCAACAGCTCCACCCAGACAGAAATACCAAGCTTTCCTTTGTTGATGAGTCTTGGTGGAGGTGGTGGAGTAGTAATATTGGGCGTTTCAGGGCACTGGCAAGTTTTTTGGTAATGCCTTCGGTGATAACGACGAACGTGAGCCTTAACTTCAACTTCAATTACGTCGCAGCTGTCGTCATTGAAAAAAGACTTGAATGGCCGGTGACAGACTGTACAACACTGTTTGTCCACTGGTAAGTCTACAGACTCATGAACCACTGGCAGGTTGTTGTGAAGATGGCGACCAGAGCCGGGGACTCCGGGCTGGTGACCTCGTTTTCGATTTGAAGGTGGCCGGGTAGTATTGCCACTTTTCTTTGAAGAAGAACTGGTCTTCTCTGATTTACGACCGAAAAGCAAGTGCTTCATGTGTGCCAGTTCTGATTTCAGATCAGCGACCTGGGTGTTCAACCCAGCCATTTCGGCTTTATGCTGAGCGATAAGAGAGGCATTTTTAGCCAATACTTTTTTCTCTCGGCCACAGGCCGCCTTCCACATGGCATGCCAGAGGTTGGCCTGCTGTTTTAGCTGGATGTGTTCCTGCTTGGTGAGGATGACCTGCGAGGTAGCAAAGGGGGCAGGCAGTAATGCAGGTGTTGTGCCTGATCCTGAAACATGAGCATTTTGCATACTCTAAAAGTAGACGACTTTGAGCTTATGTTTAGTGGTTTGTAGAAAAGTTACACCGACGCAGCCCCTCTCAGCACAGGAGCCGGGCCAGAGTGACCATGATTCTGGAGACCGTCAAAATCCTGATTGAAGAAAAAGGAATTGAACACCTCAAGGTGGCCGACATCGCCAAACGTGCCGATACGTCCATGGGGTCTATCTACCAGTACTTTTCCAACAAGGATGCCATTGTTCTGGCGCTGGCTGAGCATTTTACAGAAACGATCCACGGCATTGTCGACCATAACCTGCTTGAGCTGAACACTTTTGACGACCTTCGTCGTTTTATGTTGAAGAATTTCGATGATATCTATCGGTTGCACAGGAATGAACCTGCGTTACGACAGATCTGGTTTGATTCAATCAATCCGGAGCTGAACCGGCTGGCTATTGCTGACTGTCAGATTAATACGGAAAAAATCTATCACCGTCTGGTTGACCATTTTGAGCCAACGGATAAAGCCCTGCTGCGTCGTTTTATTCTGTTAATGTGCTACCAGTTTGGCAATATCATACGGTTATGTTTCGAAACCGATGAAAGTACACCGGAGCAGCTCCGCGACCTGTTCATTGAGATGATGGTGGTCAATGCACCTGAATATCTCAGGGAAAAGGTCAGCTCCTGAAGTTCGCAACTTAAGGCTGTTGCCCGTGAAAACCTCCAGCGCTGCCGGAGGTTTTCGGTTGATTTTCAAACACTTTATGGGGCTAGCAGTCCAGGCCAGCTATTGCCGTTTGTTGCTGCCGGATAACCGCTATCGATTCGGTCGTTGGCAATGCTGTAGCGGATATATTGCTGATTCTCCAGGAAGAAGTAAGCACGATCATTGTTCCATTTGAGGGTAGCAATGATTTCTGTAGCATAAGGCTCAAGTCCGGGCCAGTTGGCATTATTCGTTGGACGCGGATAACCGGCATCTGCCTTATCATCTCCAAGATCAAACCTTACGTAATCACCGGATTTGAGAAAGAAGTACACCTTATCGCCTTTCCAGCGCAGAGTCGCTGAAATCGACGTAGCGTAGTTTTCCATTCCGGGCCAGGTATTGGCATCAATGGCTTTCGGATACCCATCCCTGACCTTGTCGAGTGTCAGGTTATAAGAAAGATAACGTCCATCGGCAAGAAAAAAGTACGCTGTCGTTGAATCTTTGTAAAAGCTGGCAACAATCAGCTGTTGGTATGGCTCAAGACCGAGCCAGTTGTTGTTGTCTGTTGGCCTCGGATAGCCTGAAACAGAGCGGTCTGTCACTTTGTTATAGCGAATATATTGAGCGTCATTTCTGAACATATAGGATCGCGTGGTATCCCAACTGAAGGCAGCATTGATATCGACTGTATTTAACCGGTAGGCCACTGGATTAGCATTGAGTGACAGAACGTAATCTACAAACCCAGCATCACTGGGTTCAGGATCGCGCCATTGTTGGCTACTTGCCTGAATGGTCTCAACGGGAAGATCATTTTTAAATATCTCAACCAGCTGGTCACTGTCGCTGATCCAGGTCAGTTCACCACGGTTTCCCTTCATCAGTTTTCTTACCCCTACGTCACCGTAGAGTGATGGACTGTCCATTTTCCACTCTTGAGCGAGAGGAGCCCCCAGCCAGGCAAGCACTGTAGGTGTCAGTGCTGTCAGAGCCGGATATCCATACAGGCCAGAATAATCGCTGTTTGCCGGAACAGTATGTTGGGTGAATTCCTCATTCAAAGACTGATTACTGGCAATAAATACGGTTTTTTCACTTTCTGACTGACCACCATGCCCTGTTCCGCTACCCGGCGTCCGGCCATGATCAGTGGTCACCAGAACCAGCCACTCGCTGTTTGTATTTTGTTCAGATTGATCAATAGCGTCCAGAATATCACCCAGTCTCTGGTCCGCTTCTCTCAAGCTCTGGTCATACTCTGAGCCAAAACCGTGATCATGTCCGACCCCATCAGGTTCATCCAATTGAAGAAATATAAAGTCAGTGTTTTTATTGATCTCTTCAATAGCGGCGCTGGCAACATTGCTGTCTGTTAAGCCACTTTCCACACGATCAATCAAGGACAGGTCATTGGCAAAATATTGTGTATGAATGGACGACCAGTTAATGATAGATGCCTGAGTCAGGCTGCTGTCGTAGTTGTGAATATGCCGGAACAGACTGGGATAATCAGGACTGGCAAGCCCTGAACTATTGGTCGAAACCTTATGTTTATCCACCCAGACTCCTGTTAAAACGGTTGTCCAGCCTGGTCCACTGGAAGTGGCCTGCTGGCTGTTCTCCCCAGCTATGCCACCAACATAAGCCTTGCTCATTTCAAGGCGATCAAAGTTAGGGGGGCTGACTCGCCGCAATTCCTCATATTGAACACCATCAAAGCCGATGAGTATCGCTCTTTTTTGAGCCTGCACCGATGAGCCTGCAATACAAAGCCACAACGCAACTGTGCGTGCAACGATGCGTGCAGCTATGGGTAGTACGTTTTTCTCGTTCATTGTGTTTGTTCATTCTTATTCGCTAAGAAACCTTCAAGTGTCCATCTTGAAGAGTGGTTGCAACCGCATAATGCAAGAATGATCTTAGGGCGGGGTTATGACGGTATGATGTTATTTTTTTTAACGAACTGAAAAAAGTGAGCCATTGGGAAAATGGCTCAACAAGACTGATACAAAAATTAGTGAAAGCGTTCAGTAGAAAGGCGTTCCCACCATTTCAAAAGCGTATTGTCCAGCGCGTGGTGAGCAGCGAGCCCAAACTTTTCCGGTAAACCTTTCTTCATGCTGTAAGCGATATGGATAATATCTGTGCTGTCGACCTGGTCATAGATATACTGGTCACTGGTTTTGATTTCATCGACCAGATTTTTATCGATGGCTTTCTGTCCGTACCAGATTTCACCCGTCGCCACTTCTTCAATCGTTACCTGATCTCTGGCAGACTTAACAAAATCCTTGAACAGCTCATGGGTATCTTCCATATCCTGTTTAAACTTCTCCCTGCCTTTCTCGGTGTTTTCACCCAGAACCGTTAGCGTACGTTTATACTCGCCAGCCGTATGGAGCTCAATATCAACATCGTTCTTTTTTAAAAGCCTGTGGAAATTGGGCAGTTGCGCCATTACCCCGATGGAACCAATAACAGCGAATGGGGCGGCCAGAATTTTATCCGCAGTACAAGCCATCATATAGCCACCACTGGCGGCCACTTTATCGACAGCAATGGTCAGCTTGATGCCTTTATCACGAATACGCTGAAGTTGAGAAGCAGCAAGGCCATAGGAGTGCACCATCCCTCCCCCACTTTCGAGACGAATCAATACTTCGTCTTCTGATCTGGCAATACCCAGTACTGCGGTAATTTCCTCACGGAGCGAAGAGGTTGCGCTGGCCTTGATATCACCATGGAAATCCAGAACAAACAGCCGTGGTTTAGTGATGTCTTCCTGTTCTTCTTTCTGCCTGGATTTCTTTTTAGCGGCTTTTTCAGCTTTAGCCTTTTTCTTGTTATCTTTTGCCTGTTGCTTGAGCTGCTCGGCAGTTAACAGAGATTGTTCAAGTCCCTCTCTGAGTTCTTTGTAATGATCATTCAGTTTATCAATTTCAAGATGTCCTTTTCTGGCCTTTCTGGCCTTTGAGCCAACAGCAGTGACAACTACGATAAGAATCACGAGTGTCGCAATCACAGTTAACGCTTTGGCCAGAAACAGACCGTACTCTGCCAGATACTCCAAGAGAGCCTCCATTCAATAAAATCAGTTACAGGGACATAGCATAACTGATTTAACCGCAGCCTTCCTGATAAATGCTGATGGATGTCAGTTAGGACGCCTTTAATCAGCAATTCAGGGAATTGCTAAAAGCGGCTGCGTCAGCAGCCAACAATCTTTTCAGACTAACAACGAGGCAGGAAGTAGCTTTTTGGATTTAAAATCTTAAAATTATGATTGTATAAATTTATCAATCAGTTTTCGGGCAATGGTAAACCCCGGCGGAATGGGTGGCAGCTTGTCCAGCTCGAACCAGTCGCCCTGGCACAACTCTTTATTGTCGAGCTGAATCTCACCGGACTCGTACTCTGCATGAAAACCCAACATCAGGGAGTGCGGAAAGGGCCAGTTCTGGCTGAAACAGTATTTGGGGTTCTTAACCTTGATGCCCGTTTCTTCCAGAACCTCCCTGATGACCCCTTCTTCTGCACTCTCACCCGGTTCAATAAAACCAGCCACGGTGGTAAACACTGGATTATCCCGGACATGGCGGTTGTGCATGACCAGCAGCACTTCCTGCTGGTCATGCGTTGCCCCACGATGGACAAGCACAATAATACAGGGGGATATTCTGGGGTAATAACAGGCTTTGCATCGACTACAAACCATTGCCCACTCCCCTGCCTTGCCTTCACACCGGGTTCCGCACCGGCCACAATAACGATGGTCCCTTTCAGCAGTAAGAATCTGCAAACCATGACTGAGCAAAAGTGTCAGCGCTTCATCCTGCAACGCAAGCACCGACCTGACCGGCGTTTGTTCCGCTTCCGGAACATCCTTTTGAAAGGTGACGGCCACCGGTTTGCCGCCATAATGCCCGATCACTACATGATTGCATTCACTGAAAAGCTGATTATTGCACCAGAGCCACTGGCCAGGTTGGGGATGAAACACACAACCTTTGCCCACCACCAGCCATAGTTCAGGTTGCAGGTCAGGGTTACGCCCCATTAAGGGCTTATACATTTGCGTCATAAGTAGTCACGACTCTTTAAATGGTTTATCAGTTATCGATGATAAACCAGTTTTTGCTGTAAGCAGCGGCCTTGCAGCGCAGGAGCTTAAATATTTATCTGGATTTTTGCTGAAGTCACTCAGGTTGGGCATTTTTTTGTGTGCAAGAGTTTGTACCTCCTGCCACACTTGCTTTCGACACACAAATTCGCCGTATCCCTGCGCATGGCGTAGAAGGAGGAAATCCATGTGTCCTAAAGCATTAACCGCCGAGTTTATCGGCACATTTGCCCTTATTTTCATTGGTGCCGGTACCGGCGCATTAGCCAGCAGCCTGGTGGCCGTGGCTTTAGCCCACGGCTTGGTGATACTGACGTTTGCTCTTGCTTATGGTCGCTTGTCGGGCGCTCATTTTAACCCGGCAGTCACGATTGGCCTCTGGCTGGGGCGGGTCATCAAAGCCCCGGTAGCCGCTGCCTATATTGTCGTTCAGTTGGCAGCAGGCATTATTGCCGCAGCCATTCTGAATTATGCACTGGGCTCCAGCGCAGGCACTCTGGGCGCAACAACTCTGGCTGAAGGTATCCCCCCCTTGTCTGGTGCCATTATTGAAGGCATCCTTACCTTCTTTCTGGTTAGCGTGATTTTCAGTACAGCCGTCTCCGGCAAGTCAGGCAACTTGGCACCAATTGCCATTGGCCTGACCCTCGCAGGTGCTATTTTAATGGGCGGGAGTGTTACTGGCGCATCACTCAATCCGGCAAGAACGATTGGCCCGGCAGTCATCACCGGCACATACAGTAATATCTGGGTCTACATCGTCGGCCCTATCCTTGGGGGAATGGTCGCAGCCATCCTGTATACCTTTTTTCTGAAAAGCGCTGAAGAGCCTGCGGTATAAAATAGAGCTGATCTCAGAAACAACCCTTCCGAATAACCACCCTGACCACGGCAGTTAGCACTCAGCCAATTTGAACGGCGGACTCTGCCGGTGTCAGGGTAACCTGGGAGCCTAAGTTAAAGAAGAGAGCTATCCTGCCCTATTTTTTCCTGCTTCTCACGATGCAACTGCATCTCTTCAGCCGTTGGCCTGATCACGCGCGTGAGAGGTCGCCCTTCAGGCAGACGGCGAATGGTTGAACCATCAACATCTTCACCACCAATTCCCCCCAGCAACAGCGATGTCTGACCGCCCGTCATAGCAAGGTAAACTTCCGCCAGAATCTCCGAGTCAAGCAACGCCCCATGAAAAACCCGGGAAGAGTTATCAATAAAATAACGTTTACACAGGGCATCCAGGTTATTTTTCTGTCCGGGATGTTTTTTGCGCGCCAGTTCCAGGCTGTCGGTTATGGTGCAGTAATCTTCAACCTTGCCCAGACCCCGCCTGAGCAGCTTGAGTTCATGGTTGAGGAAGTTAACGTCAAAGGTGGCGTTATGGGCAATCATCTCTGAATCTTTGACGAATGCCAGAAAGTCATCCACCACTGCACTGAACAATGGTTTGTCTTTTACAAACTCATTGGTGATGCCGTGTACGGCAATAACCTCCGCATCCATCTCTCTTTCAGGATTGATGTAAACATGGAACGTGTTGCCCGTCAGTTTACGGTCGATCATTTCGACACAACCGATTTCTACGATCCGGTGACCACTTTTGGGATCAATACCCGTGGTTTCCGTATCCATCACAATCTGTCTTGCTGCCACAATAAAGTCCTGTGAGCTATAGCTCCCTGAATATAAGTGTCCTGATTATATCAACCAACGTCATAGAATTCGTCAGTGTTTGTCTCAGGATTTCTGAGGGTGGCGGGAAAACGACTTCCTGACCCGGTATTTATGTAGGATTCCCTCTGGACCGAATCGAAATTTTCTGCCCATAGGAGGCCCGGGTTAATAACTGAATGGCATGGCGTCCTCCCCGACTGACAAATTCTTCCCTCTGATAACGAACATGTCCAAGTGACTGCATAATGCAGCTGAACCCGGTCAGATAACTGGTTCGGTCTTTCTCATTATCAAAAAAATTGGCACGCTGATCAGCCAGTATCGTACAGGCTGCAGGCTCTTTCGGAAGTTCTGATAAACCAACTCCCAGCTTCCTGCATAACGCCCGGTTTAAAAAACTCTCAGCTTCATCCAGTATCTCCAGTGATGCCCTGGCATAGATATCATGCCCGGTGTAGACGCAGGCTGTATCAGGTTGTTTCTGTATCCGGATCAACGACCATGCAGACTCTTCATAAATTCGCTCAATCCCGGCCTGTTTATCGTACTTAATTTGCAGTTTTTCCAATATCTCCAGCTCTTCAAAAGGATCATAGAGAGACATTGCAATATTCTTCATCTCTCTATGAATTTCATCAGGCCAGTATTGAGGCAGCAATGCAGTCATGCGCCCTGATGCCCTGACAGCGTTTTCTTCTGCACGTTTGCGGGATTCAGGCGACGGACGTCCGGATGACTCTGGTGTTGCAGCCACTTCCGCAGAGGAAGGAGTGGATGTTTCTGCAAGGCTTGACGGTTCTTTAGTTGTCTTAGCAGGAGTGGTAGCAGCAGAGGCAGTCTGTTTACTTCGATGAGTTTTATGAGACTTTTTCCTGGTTTTCTTTTTTGTTTTTACCGGCTCCTTTGTCGGTTTCAACTGCCCTTCCGGCAGCCAGTCAGGGTCAACCCCCTGAGCGTTAAGTCTGGCTGTCACCTCCGGGGGAAGTAAAGACAGGTTCTGTAAATTTTTTATCTCTTCATTTTTAGCCTGATAAGCTCGCAGGGACGCTTCTGCGATGTCCAGAGCTTCGTTCGGTGGTAAAATACGAAAAAAATCAACCAAATGGGAGATTGCTTCAGCGGCTGCAACATAGTTACCCCGTGAACAATAAGCGTCAGCAGCAATATGAAAGAGCGAATAAAAATCGTCTGTTGACCGGCTGGCGGCTTCCAGATAACAATCAGCTGCCTGATCCCTGGGGAAAATATCGGAAAAGGGCTGTATCTGATGCATGATGCCTTTGTAGTACCACAGCAACCCCTGATAATAGGGTGAGAAAGATGTTTCAGAAGCAAGCCGCTGAGTCAGCGTCTTCTTTAACACTTTGATCTTTTCTAACCACCGCTCATCGTAATTCGTTTCTTCTTCACTAATGCGTTTTATCTCAGCCGCTATTTTTCTACGGGTCCGAAGCTCATGAACTCTGTCGGAAACGTTTTTCGGCTTGACTTTGGCATGCTCCCTGATTTCTGTTGTGGCCTCATGAATTTTGCTGCGCCTGACCATGGATTTCATAATATCAACCACTACAGCCTCATAGACCCCCCATAAGGGTTTAGTCAGATCAGTGGCGGTACAATCTCCTCCCAGACGACTGACAAAGAAAGGGAAGGAAGTGTCATGATCAGAAACGCCAGATAACAGACTGCTGCACTTCGTTATAAACCAGGGGAGCAGGAGGTACCGAAACTCATCATCACGGTCGCTACTTATACTTCTGGTTATCTGAATAAGTTCAGGTGTAGGCTCTTTCAGTTTCGGAAGCAGGTCCAGTAACCCGAAAGAAAGCGGGTCACACATCATCAGCAATATGCAGTCTCTGGCTTTTTCTTCAATTGTCGAGTGTTTTTCATCCAGGTAAGGTCCCCGGCACACTCTGTTGATCAGAATGTATTGTCCGTCACTATCTGCCAGCTGGATTGGGTTTGCCGAACATTCAATGCCTTTTACGAAACCCTGTTTTATCAGATGCAATAACCAGACACCCATATAATCATCCAGAGCTGCAAGCTTCATGCTGTCATCAAAAATGCGGAGCATATCGACATTTTCATCACTGCCAGCATTAACCACTCCCTGTATGGTCTGCCAGCGAAACAGTAATTCGCTGACCGCTTCAGGAGCAGACTCAGCCACTCTCGTCACCAGCCGGAGGGCTTTTTCCTCATCATCAGGCAATATCGTGGTCGCCAGAAAGAGCAGAGCCCTGGCGTGTTCCGGGCTCTGCTGAATAAAACTGTCTATCGCCGAATCGGTAAGATCACCGTGGATCGAAAGCTCGGGCTTAAACCACTCAAACAGGCGATTCATCAGCGCATCCACATCGGGTCTTAAACAGCGCTTCCCCTGCTCACGAATAAAATTCATGAATTGCACGACAGTCTCTTGTGGTACCCCGGAAATGGATGGATAAACTGCAACCAGTCGTGCCTCTATGACAGGGGAGTCCGAACGGTTGGGGTCTGACGGGGAAAGGCTTGTTGAAACCGCTGTTTCCGATGTCTTTTCAAGCTGGCGGTTCAGGCTTGTAGCCGTTTCTTTAGCCGTGGATGCAGGTTCGGAAGTATCGGATTGTGGCTGAGGAGGGGTCGGCTGACTTTTAGGGTCGATATCCATAAGGAGTTTCCATTATTTAATGAACTATCGTGAAATGAGCGAGTCTCAACAGCCTTCAATAACTATATCGTTCATCATCACAATTCTGAAACTCCTCAATAACCCTCGTTCAGGAACCCGTCTGATTCTTTATTTCCTCAGCACCACGGCACGCCAGCTCATCGGCCATTTCGTTTTCACGGTGACCGGCATGCCCTTTAACCCACTGCCAGTCTACGTCGTGGCGCTGGTTCTGGGTGTCAAGCCGCTGCCACAGGTCCTGGTTTTTTACTGGTTTACCGGCAGCGGTTTTCCAGTTCTTCCGTTTCCAGCCCGCTATCCATTTAGTAATGCCGTCCCGAACATACGTCGAGTCGGTGGTAATACAGACTGTACAGGGGCGGGTCAGGGTTTCCAGACCGACAATAGCAGCCATTAATTCCATACGGTTATTCGTGGTATTGTCTTCACCACCGTATAAACCTTTTTCCGCACTGCCATAGCGCAATACCACTCCCCAGCCACCCGGGCCGGGATTACCTTTACAGGCTCCATCGGTAAACAGCTCAACGAGCTTACTCAAACTATCTCTCCAGATTAATTAACAGAATATGACCAGCAGTGACTGCTCTCCACACCAACGTGGGGGCTTCTGACTTCTCAGGACGCAAACCACGGGTTTATCTTCACCAAATGAATCGCCCAAGGCAATGATTCTTGAGCATGTTTTTCAGTTTTACTCTCAACGGCAACCTCAGGGTCTTCTGATCAGCCTTATCACAGGTCAAGCTTATTGAAACCATATACTAGACTTGCTCTGCTTACTTCTAAAGTATGCACTCGAAAATTCAGGTTTGTGCTTTGTCGCCTGCATACAGGAGTATTGATTTATGAGCAATGATGTATGTGTAATTTGTCAAGAACCTTTTAATAACGAAGTCGTGGAGGGGTTGCCGCATCAGAAAATTACTCTACCTTGCTTCGAAACGCATGTCTGCGGAAGGTCCTGCCTTGCTCTCTGGTTTGACAATGGACGACATCAGACGTGTCCTGTGTGCCGACAAAGAGTGTCGGATGAGTTTGCTGCAGGCGTAGGCAATAGAAGCTTTTATCAGAAAATAATCGACGCAGCTACCAATGCTGGTCTTAGTATCTTTGATAGCCTGGAGACCGCCTTAAGGAACCCATTGGTGAATATTGTCCTTTTTGGAGGGTCTGCCTTCTCGTTGATGATGGCTTCAGATTTGTCAGAAGAAGATACTGATACCTTAACTACAGTGTTTAATGCTGCTACTGTGGGTTCCATTGTGGGAGGAGTACTCAGGCTTAACCATTTGCCAGTTATCAGAGTTCTTCCGCGTGTTGAGCTCCTGTCCAGACTGGCTACGTACTATTCTGGCATAGGGGCTGCTGTGGATGCGGCACATCGGATACAGGTGATTCCGGATCGCCCTTTGCTTGCTTTATCACAAACGACTGCTAGCAGTATGTTCGGTTTTGGCCTTGGCTTTTCAGCTGCCGAGGCAATACACAGACTACTGGGTAACAGGCAAGACGCTGTTCCGAATTTACCGGAAATCAACGGCTGATGCAGCAGTTCCGATTGATACATCAACCAGAACCGGGCAAGAGGAAAGAAGCCTCGTCAGTAAAATCTGAGAGTTTACGGCGAAAATACTAAAACCCGGGATTCTCTACCTGCGTTCTCTACCTGCACTCCCACCAACACAGGAGCTGGTACCGGCAATCGGGTTACTGGCAAAACGGCGTTTTACTTCTGCCCAGGCCGGACGAACCGGCGTCATACCAGGCGTTTCCTGAGTCGCTACCATCATATAAAACCCACCCGTAGGAAGATTCCACTGCCGACAGCGCTGCTCCACCAGCTCACGGGTCAGGCCCCGGGAGTGACGGTCCAGTGGGTGCATATAAGCACCGTAAGTAATCTTCTCAACATTAAAACCCAACAAGGTCAGCCAGTCCCGCATACGTCCGGAGCCGATAAGGTGAGAATCCTGAAACAGCTGACGGTGCTTTGGCGACACCCAGCGCCAGCAGTTGACCAGGCTTTTTGGATTAAAACCTATAACCAGCAGTTTGCCACCGGGAATAATGGTGCGCGCCGCTTCACTGAGCAGCCGGTGCGGCCGCTCTGAAAACTCCACAACATGATGCAATAACACCAGATCCAGACTTCCGGGACTGACAGGCCAGTGGAACGGATCGGTGATCACAGGACTGTCACAGTCTGAACAGGTAGCTTCATCCACAACCCCGGTTAAGGCCATGGAAGGATTCAACAGATTAATATGACTGACCTGACTGGTATCCAGTAAACCAGCACCGGGGGCAATGGTCATCTGGCAGGCATGATACCCAAAGATATAGTGGAGTTCCTGCTCAAGTTGTCGTCTTTCTGCCTTGAGCAGAAAATCTCCCTCGCCACTTTGCAGCCAACGATGCAGTGCCAGTAACCGTTCATTAAAGCTTGTTTTTTCTGCACGTTTAAACCAAAGCATCAGGCATTATCCATTATCCATACCGAGAAGTGTTCCGTTACCGCTTATGCGCCCAGAGACCATCATATCTACACGATCACCGTTCGACCAGTTTACACCGGCCCCGTTCCTTAACCTGTAACCTGTTCGCTAATCATATTGTTTGAAATCGCTGACAGACAGAAATTACATTATTTCAGCAAAAAAGATATGCTCCCGGTCGTGGTCATGGTTAAACTTGTAGTCTGACGATACCCTTTATCGACACACTTTTCGACACACGAAAGCATGATTGTAAATGACAGATTCTCCACTTCAGATAGAAGCCATAAAAGCATTTTCAGACAATTATATCTGGTTAATTACCACCACCGGGACTCAGGATTGCTTCGTGGTAGATCCCGGCGACGCCAGACCGGTACTGGAAACCCTTAAAGCCAGAAACCTCAATCTGGCCGGTATTCTTGTAACGCACCACCATGCCGACCATATTGGCGGTATTCCTGAACTGCTACAGCATTTTGAACCCGGGGTTTATGGTCCAGCCAACTCTTCGATCCGTTTTCTTACCGACACCCTGAATGAAGGTGATAGCACCGATGTGCTCGGTCACTCGTTTCAGGTACTCAGGGTTCCCGGTCACACCCTGGATCATATTGCCTACTTCTGTTCGCAGCAGTTTACCCTGTTTTGTGGTGACACACTGTTTTCAGCCGGTTGCGGGCGGCTTTTTGAAGGGTCACCGCAGCAGATGTACGACTCACTCAGTAAATTCAGACAGTTGCCTGATGCTACCAGGGTGTTCTGTGCTCATGAGTACACCGCCAGTAACCTCCGGTTTGCGATAGCTGTAGAACCCGGTAATCAGGAAATCGCCGATTATATCGCTCGTGTTGAACACCTCAGAAGTCAGGACATCCCGACGATTCCATCCTCGATTGGACTGGAAAAACGTGTTAACCCTTTCCTGAGAACCCACGATAACAACGTTATTCACTGTGCTGGAAAACGACTTAACGTTAATCCATCTGACCAGAAAATACCCGAACCCGAAGTACTAAGGGTAATCCGTGAATGGAAGGATAATTTCCAGTAATGGTACAATAGTAAGCTACCCGGATTTCAGAACCTGATTTATGTCTCTATCGCAATCGAGCTGCAACGAAAATATGCCTGTTAACCAGACAGATTCCAGGCCAGAAAAAAAATCAATCGCCAGACTGGCAGGCACTGCTGCCATGATGCTCGTATTAACCGGCTGCCAGACCGTTAATGAAATGGAGACAGGCAGTACTCCGGTGGTGCAGAAAAAAGCGGTTCATCAACCCGCTACCAAGGTCAAGGCAAAAAAAACCAAAGTTCCCACCGTAAAACCCGTGGTAGAAAAGCGACCGCAGGATCTGTGGGAACGCATTCGCCGGGGTCTGGCCCTGAAACTGGACAATAACCACCCCTGGGTGATGACCGAGTTACGCTGGTACGCCAAAAATCAGGGTTACTTTAACCGGGTAGCTGATCGTTCAGCACCTTATCTCTATTTCATCATCAAAGAAGCGGAAGAACGTGGTGTGCCGCTGGAACTGGCCCTGATGCCAGTGGTGGAAAGTGCTTATGACCCTTTTGCCTACTCCCATGCCGGCGCATCCGGACTGTGGCAGTTTATGCCCGCGACAGGGGCTGACTATGGTCTTGAACAGAACTGGTGGTACGACGGTCGTCGTGATGTTGTTGCCGCTACCCGTGCGGCACTGGATTACATGGCTCGCCTGCATAAATCGTTTGGCGACTGGGAACTGGCACTGGCTGCCTTTAACTCTGGCCCGGGCCGGGTACAGCGAGCGATTAACAAAAACCGCAAACAAGGCAAGCCAACCACATTCTGGCATCTGGGACTCCCCAGGGAAACCACAGCCTACGTTCCCAAGCTGATCGCCCTGGGCAAGATTGTCCGCAATCCTGAAAAATACGGTATCAGCCTGAAACCTGTTCCCAACAAGCCTTATTTCGCCAGGGTGAAAACCGGTGGTCAGCTCGATATGGCAAAAGCCGCAGAACTGTCCGGAGTTCCTCTGAACGAACTCTATCGCCTGAACCCCGGCCTGAACCGCTGGTCTACTCCGCCAGAAGGTCCAAACCATCTGTTGGTGCCGCTGGCTAAAGCGGAGCCGTTCCGAAAGAAACTGGCCAAATTACCCACAGAAGACCGACTGCGCTGGAAACGCTACACCGTTAAGTCCGGTGACAGCCTCAGCACCATCGCCAGACGCTACGATACCCGCAGCCAACTGATCCGTGAAGTCAACAAGATGAATGGCGACATGATACGCACTGGTCAGAGCCTGTTGATTCCGGTACCAGCCAACGGCAAGGAAAACTACACCCTGACCGCCAGCCAGCGTCGTAAGGCTCAGCAGAACAGCAGTGTATCCGGTCGCTACAAGGTCAGCTATACCGTTAAATCCGGTGACAGCTTCTGGACGATCTCCCGCCAGTTCAAAGTCGGCATCAACGAGCTGGCCCGCTGGAACAATATGGCACCACGGGACACTCTGCGGGTTGGTCAGAAACTGGCCGTATGGAGCAAAGGCTCCGGCAACAGTGACAGCATTATCCGCAAGGTAAACTATACCGTTCGTTCCGGTGATTCCCTGTCCCGTATTGCTGACCGTTTCAATGTACGTGTGCATCAGATTGAAAACTGGAACAACTTTGCCAGCAAATACATCCACCCCGGTCAACTGCTGACCCTGTATGTGGATGTCACCCGCGCTTACGATTAAGCTGTTTGTTCGCAGAATCAGTGCTATAACTGTTTTGACTGATTCTGCGGATTCCTCTCTTGTTTTGTAAACAGAACATCTACAAAAACAACAATTACCATTGTTTGCTAATTATGCTTTTGTCCTTTACGCCGCTGCTGGTTAAAGCTCAGGCGAATGATGAGGCTCCTTACCAACCGGACTGGCAACACGCCCTCAGCATTGGCGACAAACCCGTCTATGCGCAGGACTTTCCCCACTTCAAATCCATCAATCCTGACGCACCCAAAGGCGGTCATGTCAGCTATTCCATTCATGGTAGTTTTGACAGCCTTAATCCCTACATCATAAAGGGGACGCCCCCTTCAGCAGCACCGAGTGTCTATCGATATGGAATGATGGAACTGAATGAGCCCCTGATGATCGGCATGAATGTCTATGCCCCCGCACAGGAAGAACTCGGGACACTCTACGGCCTGATCGCCCACTCCGTTGCCTTGTCGAAAGACAAGCAAACCCTTGAGTTCAGGCTGCGTCCCGAAGCCCGTTTCCATGATCAACAGCCGATCACCAGCAAAGATGTCCTGTATACCTTCAAACTGCTAAAAGAGCACGGTGCGCCTCAATATCAGATGCTGCTGGAGCAGGTAGTGAAGCTGGAGGCTCCGGGGCCGCACCATGTACGTTATACCCTGAAACCTCCCGTATCCAGAACCCTGCCCCTGCATATTGCGGAACTGCCCGTGCTGCCCGGGCATTACTGGGAGAAACACGATTTCTCACAGTCAACCCTCGAACCACCCCTGCTCAGTGGTCCCTACCGCATCACTAAGGTTAAGCCCGGCACCTCGGTCACATTTGAACGGGTAAACGACTACTGGGGCAAAGACCTGCCCGTCAACCGTGGCTTTTATAACTTTGATAAAGTCACCCTGAACTTTTTCCGGGACCGCCGGGTCGCCTTTGAGTCCTTCCGCTCCAAAGACGCTGATGCCTTTATAGAAGTGGAGGCAAAGAACTGGGCAAAGGGTTACGACCTGCCCGCCTTTCATTCCGGCGAGATGATTAAACGTGAAGTACCCTACACTTTACCGGGCCGCAGACTCTTTTATGCCTTTAATCAGCGCAACCCTTTATTCAAGGACCGAAGAACACGGCAGGCGATCAGTATGCTGTTCGACTGGAAATGGACCAACCGGATTCTCTTTCACAGTGCCTATGCCAGAAACCAGAGTTTCTTTCCGGCTGCGGGTTCTGAACCAGGCGGAATGATTACAGCCACTGAAAAAAAACTTCTCGAACCTTTCTCAAAAAGCCTTCCCAATGACTTGTTTAATAAGACATTTTCGCATACAGAACCGAAAGGTGACGGCTCTATTGACAGAGAACGGCGGCTGGCGTTGCCCCTGCTGAAACAGGCGGGCTGGAAAAACCATAAAGGCCAGCTGGTCAACGATAAAGGAGAGCCCTTCCGGTTTGAGTTCCTGCATTATTCCAGAGTCATCGAACGCTTCATTATGCCCTTTGCCAAAAACCTCTCGACCGTGGGCATTCAAATGGATTTCAAGCCCATTGATATGAGCCAGTACCAGCGCCGTATCAAGCAGCACCAGTTTGATATGGTTCTGACATCGGTACCGCTGATGGCGTTTCCGGACGACAGACTGTTCGACTACTTCCACTCCGAAAGCGCAAGCAGGGAAGGCAGTCATAATCTGGCTGGTATTCAGGACCCGGCTGTGGATAAACTGGTAGAAACCATTGCCACCAGCGATGATTCAGACCAGATTCGCACCCATATCAGCGCACTTGACCGGGTGCTGCTCTGGCAGCATTACACCATACCCACCTGGCACAACAGCGTTATCCGCGTGGCACACTGGAAACACCTGGTGCCACCCGCTGCCCCAGGCCGGTATGGATTTCGACTGAACAACTGGTGGTATGACCCGGACTCATTGCCAAAAAGGAAATAAAACCTGTGAGTCACCCCCGCAATCGTTTTACCCGTTGGATATTGGCTACAGGGTTACTGCTGACTGTTCTTCTGACTTATGCGGCTAAACCACCAGCGCCAGACGGGCAGATTACCAGAAGCCATGCCCGAGCACTCTATGACCAGCCCTTCTACCCGGCTGACTTTCAGCACTTTAACTACATCAACCCCAACGCCCCCGCCAGTGGCACACTCAGGCTGGCAGCTCAGGGTACTTTCGATACCTTCAATGCCTTTACCACGAAAGGTGTGCCTGCCAGTCTCAGTGGACATCTTTATGACAGCCTGATGGTACGGAGCAAGGATGAACCTTACACTCTGTACGGACTGATCGCCGAAGCTATTGAGTACCCTGCCAGCAACCGCTGGGTTCGATTTTACCTTAATCCCAAAGCACGATTCGCTGATGGAAAACCGATCACCGCAGTAGATGTCCAATTCACATTCGAACAATTCAGCCGCAAGGATGCCCCCATCTATCGGGCCACACTGGCTAATGTTGAATCCGTTAAAGTGGAATCCCCGCAACAGATCATCTTTTACCTCAATGACAACCATGACGAAAATCGCCTGCTACCGTTCCAGATTGCCCAGCTGCCAATTCTGCCCGCCCATGACCGGGAACGTTACGACTTCAGCCGGGCTGACCTGACCCTGCCATTAAGCTCCGGAGCCTACACCATCAAAAGCTATGAGGCAGGTAAACAGGTGATTCTCAGGCAAGTGGAAAATTACTGGGCAAAACACCACCCGGTCAGAGTGGGGCATAATAATTTCCGCCAGATTCAGTACGACTATTTTCGTAACGCTACGGTCTCACTACAGGCATTCCTTGCGGGGCGTTATGATATACGGCTGGAAACCATCGCTAAAAACTGGAGCCACGGTTACACCGGCAAAGCGGTTAAATCCGGTAACATCATTAAGACCCTTCTACCAAGAAAAACCAATCAGATTCAGGCATTTATATTCAATACTTCAAGTACTGTCTTCAAAGACCGACGGGTTCGTCAGGCCATCAGCCAGGGCTATGATTTCCAGTGGACCAACCGGACACTGATGTATAACAACTACCAGCAGCCCCACAGCCTCTTTGCCAATTCAGAGTTCGGACAGCATTCAGCCCCGGACGCCAGAGAACTCAAACTGCTGCAACCTTTTCGCCAGAAGCTACCCGCTGAACTGTTCACTCGGCAGTGGCAACCCGTTAAAACCTCAGGCGATGGAAATATCCGGACACAACTGCAACAGGCACATTCACTTCTACAACAGTCGGGCTGGCTCGTGAAAAATCAGCAGCGCGTCAACAGGAAAAATGGTCAGCCCCTGAGCTTTGAACTGCTGCTTACCACACCGGAGCAGGAACGTATCGTACTGCCTTTCCAGCGAAATCTGGAACAGCTGGGGGTTCAGATGCGGGTAAAAACCGTCGATCTTGCCCAGTATATCCAGCGGGTCAGAAATAAGGATTACGATATGCTGCTGCGTACCATCAGCCACGGTACAACACCCGGTAATGAGTTGCAGCGGTACTGGCACAGTCAGTATGCCAATGAACAGGGTTCACAGAATATCGCCAATGTCAGCAACCCGGTGGTTGATGCCATGCTGGCAGAGGTTCGTGCCGTTAAAACTCTGGAAGACCTGATCGCCGTCACCCGAGCCCTTGACCGGATTCTGTTATGGGAATACTACCTGATTCCTCAGCTACAGGCCGGGCAATGGCGTGTGGCACACAGAAGCAGGCTAGACTACCCCTCTGGAACGGCATTAAACGGGCATCTGGATTTCACTGCATGGTGGGAGAAAAAGGAAAAATGACTCATTACATTAAAACAGCGGCATGGCTATTTCTGCTGGCACTGAGCACTCTCTCGGGCATCACTGTTGCCGCTCCGCTTGAACACGCCGTCAGCCTGTTTGGCAAACCCGCCTACCCGGAAGGCTTTAGCCACTTTAACTACGTCAACCCCGATGCTCCCAAAGGTGGAACCCTCAGGCAGTCCGCGCTCGGTCAGTTTGACAGCCTGAATCCTTATATCGACCGTGGTGTACCCGCAGCAGGAGCCGGTTACCAGTACGATTCGCTGCTGGCGCGCTCATGGGATGAACCGTTGACAAAGTACGGACTGGTCGCAGAAAAGATTGAACGGGACCCTGACAACCACTGGGTAGCCTTTTATATCAACCCTAAAGCACGATTTAATGATGGCAAACCGGTCACGGCTGAAGATATCAAGTTTTCATTTGACCTGTTACGGGAAAAAGGTTCGACCTTCTATCGCAACTTTTATCTGGATGTTGATCAGGTAACAGTAACCGCACCGAACAGAGCCTTGTTCAAGTTCAAACATAATAAAAATCGAGAGCTGGTGACCAACCTTGGACAAATGCCCATCTTTCCTAAGCATTACTGGAAAGATAAAGACTTTACCTCCCCAGGGCTGACCATTCCCGTTACCAGCGGCCCCTATAAAGTCGCTGAAATGAGTCCCGGTCGCAGCATCAGCTACCAGCGCGACCCCAATTACTGGGGGAAAGACCTGCCAGTCAACCGGGGTCGGTTCAACTTTGACCGGCTTAACTTTTCCTATTATCTGGACAGCAGCGTTGCCCTTCAGGGGCTGCTAGCCGGAGAATACGACTGGTTGCTGGTCTCAGACCCGAACCACTGGCAACAACTGCTTTCCGGTAAAGACCAGAAACTATTGAAAAAAAAGGGACTGGTGACAGAAACCCTGCCGAACAGCAACCCCCAGACCCTTATGCTGACTTACAATACCCGCAAGCCATTTCTGAAAGACCCCCGTGTCCGGGAAGCGCTGGGGTCAGCTCTGGATTTCGACCGACTTAACCGTAACTATTTCCATGACCTGCTGCATCGGGCAGACAGCTATTTCTCCGGCACCGACCTGGGCGCAAAAGGCCTGCCCTCTCCCGGTGAACTTAAATGGCTGGAACCCTGGCGCAAACAGCTGCCCAAACCATTATTCAGCAAAGCCTACACCCCTCCCGGCCATGACCATAACAGTAAACGAATTCAGCGGACCAAAGCACTGGCACTGCTGAAAGAAGCTGGCTGGCGCATCAAGAATAATCAACAGGTAAGCAGCAAAGGCGAGCCCCTGACGCTGACGCTGCTACTCACCAACCCTGAGTTTGAACGTTATACCATTGGTTTTAAGCAGGGTTTAAAGGCTCTGGGGATAGAACTGTCTATACGTACAGTAGACAAGGCACAGTATATAGAACGAATCCGTAACCTTGATTTTGATATGGTGACAAACGTATTCCGGCACACGCCTTCCCCCGGCACCGAACAAAAAGATCATTTCGGTTCAGCCGTTGCTGAACTGCAGGGTACTCGCAACCTTGCCGGTGTAAAGAATCCGGTGGTGGACGATATTGTCGGACGTATACCGACCGCCACCAGCCGCAAACAGCTTCTGTCTCTGGTGCATGCGTTAGACAGAGTTTTGTTGTGGGAGCATTACAGCCTGCCATTGTGGTATCAGCCCGACTGGCCACTGGTTCACCGGAATTTCCTGAAACACCCACAACAGACAGCACCTTACGCACTGGATATGAGTACCTGGTGGTTTGATAAGAGATAATAAAAAAACCGCCGGAGAATCCGGCGGCGGGGTTCAGGTTCAGCAAGGTCTGACGGGGGACTCGTCAGAAAAAACTCAGAATGAGAATGGCATAGCAAAGCTAATTTTCAGGTCCCGCTCATCACGGAAAGCGTTCGGGAAGGCAGTAGACCAGCTGTTTACATCTGTCTCCAGGTCATAAATGGTATAGTGAGCCTTTACCGAAGCCCCTTTTAGTTGACCAGACTGGAAGGTGTAACCTACATCCAGGTTGTAAGCGATCTCTTTCAGCTTCTCTGTAGTCACCTTAGTGTCATTGGACTTACCATCCCAACCGTAAGCGAAGGAGGCACCGGCACTCCAGCCATGGTCAAAGTCATAAGTGGCACCCAGGAAGACCGCCTTTTCTTCGTTATGGTTAAAGTCTGAACGACTATCCCACCATACTTCATAAGCACCATTGGATTTACCAAAACCGCCATTGTAACCCGTTGGACGAACAACAAAGTTACCCTGTTTGCCCTTGGCTATGGTGTAAGTCGCTTCAGCCCGGAATGTCCAGTTATCCTTATTGAACTTTGACATCAGAACATGCTGGTAGGTCAGGCCGTCATAGATATTGTTGAGAGAGTCCTCTTTGTCGTCACGGTCATTCATGCCATAAAAGTGGTAGCTGACATTAAAGCCTTCTCCGTCCTTAGCCAGCTTAAACTTGTACAGGTCTACAAAGTCTTCGCCTTCACCCCAGGCACCTAAAACGCTGTAGCCATTACCGAAAGCATAACTGGCACCCAGACTCTGAACATAGTCAATTTCAGTGGCTTTAGTAATGACGTTATCATCTTTGTCTGTTACGGCATCATTACGCGTCATTTTCTCCATGTCATAATTCCATGGGTTCTTGTACTCATCAGCCCACATATAGGCAATGGTGAGTCCGTTGGCGCTGTACACACCCTCGGCACCACGGTAAGTACCCGGCATAAAGCTCCAGTTCACCCCGAGAACACCCGGCCCCGATGGCTGAATGTAACCTGCACGTGCCTTGAACACATCAAAATCGAGTTTGACGTTGGCGCGGTTTATAGTGAAGCCGTCTTTAATTTTATTTTTATCATCAACCAGGGAGAATTCACTCCACTGTGAAGAACCTGAGTTCCACATATCCCAGGTGCCATGAGCCCCCAGGTCGATACCAAACACGCCACCCACCAGGCCAGAGCTGAAGTTCAGGCCTACCATCGTCGTGGAGTGATGAATGTTTTCAGCAAAATGCTCTGAACCATTTGGCTGACGATCCCGTATCCGGGTCATGTTATAGACACCACCAGAAACTGTTGAGTCATCAAAAAATGCTGAGGTTGAAGTGTTGGCTGAGGTGGTGGTTGAGGCACAAGCAGCAGCAATCACTGCGGTAGCGATGAGTGTTCTTTTAAACATTATTATTTTTCCCTGTACTTGTATTTATTATTATCACCTCCTCTCTGGGAGGTTTTGATAAACAGCTCTTATAGTTGTTGGCTCTGAGGAAGCTGGCTATCGTTCTCAACTCAGTACGAACCAAAAATGTAACCGGTTACACGACTTCGTTAAAAATGAGGAGCTTTGCTCCCACAGACTTTATGAGTCTGCCAGACCATTATGTAACCGGTTACATTTTCTTGTCAAAAAAAGTGACGTTTTTATTACAGTCATGCAATCGATTACATTTGATCCTAAGAAAAGCGAGGCTGACTCTGCGCTTTCTTGAGGCCAAGAATACGCCTGCCAGAAATTATTTATTTGTCACAGATCAATAGATTGCGTCATATACCTACTTTCGCTCACCGCAACCCCGTATTTCTGCGAATCCAAAACTCACTGCAAAGTGCCTGTAAAAAGCCGATGTAATGCCTGAACGCCCCAACTCAGGATTCCCCTAATGAAACCGGCTCTCTATCACCTGTGTATCTTCTGTGTCAGCGCTCTGCTTCTGTCTGACACGCTATCCGGTTCGCTACAGGCAGACGACAGCCTTTCAGAAAAAAGGGTGACTCGCTCCCATGCCCTGAGTGTTTATGACCAGTTCAAACACCCTGGAAACTTTACCCATTTTGATTATGCCAACCCACAGGCACCCAAGGGAGGCATCCTGCGCAAAGCCGCCACCGGCTCGTTCGACACCTTCAATACCTTTGCCCCCAAAGGCAACTGGGCAGCAGACAGCTACACCCTTTACGACACGCTGATGGTCAGAGCGGGCGATGAACCTTACACCGTTTACGGGCTGATCGCCCAGTCCATTGAGTACCCTGAGGACATGACATGGGTAGCCTATAACCTTCACCCGGATGCCCGCTTTCACGACAATGTCCCTATGACAGCGGAAGATGTTGTTTACACCTTTGAAACTCTGAAAGAAAAAGGGCCGCCTCATTACCGCAACCTGTATGCCGATGTCAGTTCTGTTAAAGCCACCAGCCGTCTGAGGGTTGAGTTCCGTTTTTCCCGTCCCCAGGGCAAACACCTGCTCCTGAGACTGTCTCAGTTAAGAGTGCTACCCAAGCACTTTTGGTCTAGACCAGAAAATGATATCGCCACTGCCGACCTGAGCCTGCCATTAGCCAGTGGTCCCTTTAAAATCAAAGACTTTCAGCCAGGACATCATGTCACTTATGAGCGCGTGAAACATTACTGGGCCAGGGATTTACCGGTCAACAAAGGTCGCCACAACTTCGATGAAGTGCGTATAGATTATTACCGTGATGACCAGATAGCTCTTGAAGCTTTCAAGCAGGGAGCCTATGACCTGAGGGTGGATGCTAACCCAAAAAACTGGGCGGAAGGTTACAAGGGCAAGTCTCTTGAAAATGGAGAGATTATTCAGGAAGGGGTGCCAAATAGTACGCTGGGGATGCGTGCCTTTGTCTTCAATCTGCGTAAGGCTAAATTTGCAGACCGGCGCTTGCGTCAGGCCATCAGCCTGGCACTGGATTTCCAGTGGATCAACAAACACCTGTTCTTTAATATTTACAAACAGGCCTACAGCCTGTTCTCTAACTCTGAGCTGGCTGCCGAGGCTCTGCCCTCCGCAAAGGAGATTAAACTCTTGTCCCCCTGGCGCAAGGAACTGCCTGAAGAAGTCTTCACCCGGGTCTACCAGCCCACCACCACCGATGGCAGCGGCAACTGGCGCAACAATCAGCGGCAGGCACTAAAACTGTTGAAAGACGCAGGCTGGCAGTTCCGAAGTGGCAAGCTGGTTCATCAGAAGACGGGGGAACCCATGGCGTTTGAAATTCTGCTGTCCCAGCCTGAATTCGAGCGTTTTGTGGTTCCCTTCATTAACAACCTGAAAGCGCTGGGTATCCATGCCAGGGTGAACACCATCGACACCTCCCAGTACATCAATCGCCTGAGAGACTTTGATTTCGATATGGTCATTCACGGCTTTTATCCCGGCATCGCCCCCAGCACCGAGTTGAAAAACTTCTGGGGCAGTGAGAGTGCCAGAGCCAAGTCCGGCAAAAATATTTCCGGGATCAGTCTGCCGGCACTGGACGCCCTCATAGAAAAATCCCTGAAGACCCGGTCCAGGGCTGAACTGGTGGACGTTACCCGCGCCCTTGACCGTGTGGTGCTGTGGCACTATGCCGTCATTCCCCAGTGGTATCTGCCTTACTGGCCCTTCGTCTACAGGAAGGGATTAAAACACCCGAACATTGCACCAGACTATGCCAGCGGGCTGGACACCTGGTGGTGGGAGAGTAGAAGCAAGAAGTGAGAATGATTGTGATCAGATCTCCTTCTGCCAGCCTTCAACACCTTTAACGAAGGTAGCGGACACATATTCATTACGGCCATAGTCAAAGGCCCTTACAAGCACTGAGCCTGAGTCAATTGTTACCTCGGCTTCATAGACAAAGCGCAGCTCTTCCGGGAGCTTCAGGGTGTGTATACCCGAACCGTCAGTTATCTCTATGTCCGTCCCGAATACAGCGACACCAGGCAGTTTATTCTTAGCCATATCCGGAAAGTCATTTCCACAGCGTATGAACTGCGCTATTTCTCCACCATCGAACGTCGCTTTCATTTTCCCGGTTATCTTTTCACCCTCAGGAACAACGATTTCTTCCACCTCTTCAAGGCTGATAAACCGACTGCTGATTTCGGCAGAAGCAAAACCAGCCCCTAATGCCGATGGACTTTGAGCAGGAAGATCATAATGCTGAAGTACAGGAATTGGCTCACCAAACATATCCAGCCCCTCGCTTTTAATATCGGTTCTCAGCAGGTGATCCTGTTTCAGTTTTAGAAAATTGTCAGGTTTGTGACCTCCGGACTCCCTGACCGCAGCGAAAACCCGCGCACCACTTCCGGATTTCAGGTCAGGAAGCTTTGAGGCATAGGCACCCTGGTTCACACCGAGCCGGAATCTTTCAGTAATGGAGACACAGTTGCCACCACTATGAATGATTCGTTCTATAACGCTCTCACGCTCTTCAGAACCTGAAGCCAGAAAATTTAATTCGTGGAGGATCTCGTAAGCAGGCTCAGTTTTTCCATCCTTGTTCTTTTTTTGCACATGCTTGGGTAGATAAAAAATGCACTGCCCGTTCAGAATGCGGTGATGGTCTTCCCAACGGGGAATTTCTGGCCATTTCAGTTGAGATTTCAACCAGTTGGATTTGTTTTCTTCAGGACTTTCTGAGACCAAAGATTCCGGTTCTGTCTGCTCCCACAGCAGGTTGAGCTGATAATGGTTTATGAGCGAATCAACGTATTGCGCCTGCATAGCCTCACTGTCCGGCCTCTCGATATCAATGCCAAGCTGGGCGATGGCATCAAGGAGTGTCTTCGTTGCCTGACAATCATTACCACTGGTACGTAAATGCAGCGTACCCGCCATGGAAAAATTATCGGCCAGGTCATCACTGAACCAGTCAATTTCAATGCCGGGACGTTCCTTCAGGCAGTCACCGGGCAGAAACGCCTCAGGGGCGAGTTGATAATGATGCGCCCTGTCTATCACCACTTCTTTCCCGATTTCCCAACCACGGGCATTCCGAAACTCTCTGGCTGGCAGGACGCTTCCCTCAACGGGTGTAAAAGCGATGGATGATACCCGGATTGGCAACCCTTCAGGCAGCTGTGCAGGGAGTTGCTGGCGAATAGCCAGAGTTTTTTTATCTTCGCACTTCAGGGCATTGGCTATCTGACGACGAAGCCCGTTTAACGATTCAAGCGCTTGCTCTGCACGGCGGCGTTCCTGTGGAAGACTGTAGCGCACCAGGCCCGCCTCAACAGTCTGTATAAGGTGCTGACAACGTCGATCCATAGTTTGAAGCTTTACCCGCCAATAGGGGTTCATGGCAGGCTTTTGACTGAGTTCATCAAGGCAGGTACGCAGGTAGTGAAGATCATTCATGCCGGTATCGGGCAGCCCGAGCCGGTCAGCCAGTTGGCGGGCTGCCTGAGGCTCAAGTTTCAGCCAGCAGGCGGTCACTGGCGTTTTTTGAACATCCATGAATTGATAAATGCGTAAATCGCCATTTTCAATACCTGTGTCAGCCACCGGCCGTGAATACCCCTGCATACCAGAAGCGGCAATGGCTCCTTGCTCAGCGGCAGTAATCGGCTCAGGACAGCATTCCGGAAACCTGCGGGCAATATAAGCCATCCGGGACAACAGCGTCCGGCTTAGCCGCTGCCGGTCAATGGCAGTATCAGGCCCCATTGTTTCCACCAGTCGCGCGATGGCAGTGGTATCTTTCGACAGGAGATCACGAACCGCATTTTTGATGTCCGCTTCACTGAGACGCTGGCTGAACAGCGTGGCCGCATTATGGTGAGCGGCACGAGAGTCTTCAGGCACAGTGTTTTCTGTCCGGGAATGCCCGGGATTCAGCAGGGTATCCAATTCAAAGACCGTACTGCAAAAGGTGCCAGCCTTGCGCTGCTCGCCACCAGCTGGCCCAAACTCTCCTGCCTCTTGCCAATACAGCGGTATTAACTGACCGTTCTCGTCCATTATTGTTTGGTCATGGTCAGCGCCAATGATATTGCTGTTGCCGGTGATGGCCGCTACCAGATAAAGCTTTGCCAGCTCAGCCGGGTCTGCTTTCTGCGCAAGTTCTTTTGTCATCGGACTGCCGGTAACCTCAGACGAAACCACAAAGAACCTTCCCTCTTTTCTGACCAGCCGGGTTTCAGGCACGCTCAGTCCCAGCTCGCGGGCAAGATTAGCCATTAACACCTCATTCCGGGCGCTGTCTGGGTTTTTCCGCTCCCTGACAAGGTATTTACCATTGTCTGCTTTCCCTTTTTTATTCAGTTCAACAGCCTTAACCGGACTCAGTAACTCCTCGCTGTCAGGCAAAGACGGGGTAGTATCCTGATACATTTTAAAAAGTTCCGGCGCTTTTTCTTTCAGGAAATCAACCTGATAAAGCAGCGCATTATCCGCAAATTCAGCACGCTCTTTAATGGCCGTTGAAAAGTGATGCCTGACAGCCTTTTCCTTCTGCTCAGAAAAACCGGATTTTGAGTTAATGATCCGGGTGGTACCGGATAAATCCCCCTGTTGCGCAATAACGTCCCTGACCTGACTGGCCAGATTGTAAAGCCGTGAGTCGATATCCGGTTCGGCGGAAAAATCATGGTACAGGTCCAGCTCGGCAAGATCGAACCGGTTACCACTGCTTGTCCTCATAATCTCCAGGCAATCCGCGTCGTGGATAAGTTTCTCAACCAGGGTCTTAGCGGAACGGTCGGACCGATCCTTGTTAATAATGCTGCTTTTACAGGCCGCCATCATAGAATGCGGGCAGCCCATGGCTAAGAGGTGATCCTCACACTGCTCAGCACTGGTTCTTTCCCATTCAGGAGTATCCTCCCCCTCTCCTTCCCGTCCGGAATCGTGCAGGAGACTGGCGGTCATCAGCCAGTGAACCTGCTCCGGAGAAACGGCTTCTGCCTCAGGGTCATTCATTGACTGCCGGATGTTAAGCAGTATGGGGATCCAAACAGCCGCTCTGGCTCCATGCATGGCACCATGGACGGGTCTTGCGATTTCATCCGGGAGAACGGTCTGACCAGGCAGTGGTTTTTGCAGAAAACGCTGCACAAGGGATTGAGCCACATTGAAAAATTGGGCAGATTCCCGGGCATTAATACCAGCTTCTGGCTTCTCCTTTTTGCAAGGTCCGTGGCAAGGTGAGCAGTCGATGGTCTTACTATATGTATGTTTATCGTTGTCGGGTGGTTCTTCCCCCTCATCGTCTTTCTTCCAGCCTCTCTCCTCCTTATTATCCAGAGGTTTGTTTGTGCGGGTGTTTAAATTTGAGCCTTCTTGCCTGCCTTCTGCCGTGGCTTTGTATTTTTCCTGATTCTGACCTCCGCCTTCCTGATGGGGTACCTGCCTCTCATCGTACTGGCTTGAAAGATCAGCTGAAAACATCGCCCGGAACTGACGCGCCAGTGCTTCAAGACCAGAAACCAGAAACTCAGTTTGTTTTGTTGACACGTTAATGTCGTCTGTTTCCAGCTGCAACTGCTGTTCCAGCCGTCTTCTCAATGCCTGGTAAACCAAACCCGCGTCCGTAAGTCGCCACCGGTCGTAGAACAGGGCTTCTTCATGTGTCAGCTCACCGGGAACAATGAGAATGCTCTGATAGTCAGTGTTTACGTGGTGTTGAGACAGCGCCTGTTTCAGGGCGTCATCATCACGCTGCCACAGCTCCCGGTCATCAGTAGCCAGCGATGCCTTCAGGAATGACAAAATCCCCGGGGAACCCTGATCGTTTTCCGTTATTCCGGTTGCGGATGTATCCAAATCAGTCAGGTATTCAAGGTCAGCGGTAATCAGCATGATCCTGTTATCAAGAATCCGGGCCAGGTCACCATGACCCCGGGCTATGGCCTGTTGCATTTTTTTTCGGAGGATTTTTAACAATCGTCGTTTATTTTTCAGATTCTTCCTGATCAGTTCTTCCGCTGAATCCTGCTCCGGGTACTCCTTGTCGCCGTAGACAATGATCAGTGGCTCAGGCTCGGCATCGAAGGTGTAATGAGTGCTGTCATTATCGTCATCGTCACCATCACCGCCACTCCCGGAAGCCACCAGACTAACAGTGACGATACCTGCAATGTCCTTCAGATCTTCAGTATCCAATAATGCGAGATAGCTTTGCGTCTGCATGTTGAGCAGTTTTTCGTACAAAGAAACCAGACTGACACTCCGGAGAATGTTGTCCCGGGTAATAACTACCCGCATAGAGGCATCACTGACAGAAACAACAGCGGCAGGATAAGACGGTCTTTTAACAAGTTGCTGCCAGTTCACAATCGCCTGATCCAGCTCTCCCTCAAGCCTGTTTCTTTTTCTGTCGTTTACCTCTCTGGAAAAAGCACCATCAGGAAGCAATCTGTTTTTTAACAGTGTTTTTAAAAGGGATGTCCGGGGCGGTGATTCCGCCTGTAACGGTTTTTTGTGGCTTAATACGTTTCCGGGCCTGCCAGAAAAAACAACACCGGCGCTTCCGGCAGTTGAAAAAACGGTTGACAGGAAATAGAAAAGCAAACTGTCAGAGAAAGGAGAAAAAACTGCTCTGCTATCGTCAACAGGTTTAAAACATACCTGACCGCTGTCGGCTAAAAACGCCTTTCCCGGAAAACTTTCCGTTAAATCACTGACTGGTTTACAGATAATACCGTCGGTGGCAGCAAAAAGCGCTGAACTGGCAAACAGGAAGATAATAAAAAGTCGTAAAAAGTTAGCACTCAGAGATGTCAGGTAATTATGCACCATTAAGCTCCTGCCTACAGCTCGAAGTTATTGAAATTATGCACAAGACAGTACTCAGCTAGTTCTCGTCCAAAAACGTAGCCACCTGATAATCAATAAAATTTGATCTGAAAATGAATGAAGCTCATCTACTTTTTATAAACTATCTTTCCCGGAGCCTTTAATCACAAGTGACAGCAAAGGACAGCAAAAAAGAAAAGACTCCAAATGCGTAAAAAAACAATCAGCAGTGTAGTCTGAATTTCCTATGTACGGGACAGAAAGTCCTTAAAAAGTTGAACCGTTGTTTTCTGCTATAAATTCCTGTCCATGAACACAACGGATATAAAGGTTTCTTCAATGCTCAACACATCAACATTTCTCATTGCCTTCCTTTTCGTAGCCTCAATGCCTGTTCTCGCAGCCCCCCCTGCTAACGCAGAGCTCGCCTTGCTGGGTACGGCACTCGGTGACCACCGGGGTGAGCACAATTACCATAAAGCACCTCGTCACAAGAATTCCAGAGAATGTTCATGCACCGATGACACTCATAAAGCAGCAGCGATCTTCGCTTATTTTTCAGGGAGTTTGCCTGAATGTTATACAAAAAAGAGCAAGGGTGTTGACATGGTAAAGCTGGCACGTATCCAGTGTTTTATCGAATTCCCTGAAAAGCAGCGCTTTGGTCTGGATATGCAGGGTCCCCCCCAGGTCAACCTGCCCGGCTATGGCCCTGATCATGCGCACCTGCTGAAACAGTTTTATAAGAAGTTCAGGAGTGGGGACAAAATGAGGCCGGAGGATGTGCTTGCTCTTTCTGGTAGAAATGTTGGAGGAAAAACCGGCTCCTGGGGTAATGGAGGTTGCATGGGAATCGCCCCTATTGTCGGTATTATTGATATTAATCCGTACATCAGCGATAAGCAGTTTGTCCACCTGGTCAGACAGGCCGTGCAGGTCAGTCACAATCACCCCCAAGCCATATCTGCCGCAGTCGCCATCGCCCTGACAGCCAGAAGCAGCATTGAGTACCGGGCAAGCGATGCGGCAACGAGGCCTTCACGTCGTGATTTTGCATTTGCCACCCTGAGGCGCATTCGTCAATACGTTACTGACGAAACTTTTCTACAATGCCTGAAGGTTGTCGAAAGCTACATTGGAAGCTCTTCGCATGCTGATGTAATGTCAGAATTAAACAATCTCCTTCCTGTGAGCACCAGTACAAGAAGGCCTCGTAATGGGCAAACCAGAAAGCTAAGAGATACCTGGGGCCCTAATTCGGCAGCAGCCGTCTTACATTTTTTCTTTACCGATACCGGATCACAACGGGAATTACTCAGGCTTGTGGAGCAATTTACTGATGACCAGGACACCATTGGTGCCATGTTAATGGCGCTCAGCGCACTGAGGGAAGGAGGGTTCAGACGCAACGAATTTGACGTCAATGAATTACAGGGCTTGCTGGACTACTTTCCCCCGTGGGTCAATATAAACAGGAACGCCCATGACTACCTTATGGATAACAACCCGACCTCTGATAGCAACGATACCGTTAATACCGTTGCAGCTACTGACACCTGCAATTGTGCAGGTGCCTGCGGCTGCACTAATTGGAACAAGAGTCTCTCCGAATAGATAAGGGCTCGCACCTGCCTGCCTTATAGAAAATACGGGTACAACTTGCACCATTACGCATTCTAAAGCATTCTAAGAGCTACTCTGTTCACGAACCTCAGTGAGGTCAACCGACTGTAACGATCAGACCAGAGCGTTCAGTCGCAACCAGGCCTCTATATAAAACAAAACTTCTCTGACCATTTATTCAGGACCCTTATGATTCATCGGTACAGTTTTCCAACCCGGTTCCTGCCTGTCAAAAATGCCTTTATGCACACCTGCCTGACCCTGGCCCTGGGTCTTACGAGCCTGACCGCAGACGCAACAGAGACACTGCAACGTCCGGAAGGCAGCCAGACCAGCATGACCATGCACGGCTCTCCCAAATACCCTGAAGGGTTCCGGCATTATGATTATGTCAATCCTGAAGCACCCAAAGGCGGCGCACTGCGCATGACGGCACCAGGCACGTTCGACAGCCTCAATCCGTATATTGAAAAAGGCACCTCAGTGGGTGGTACAACCTATATGTACGACACGCTGATGGTGAGCAGTTATGATGAGCCCTTCACCATGTACCCATTGCTGGCACAGTATGTAGAACAGGCTCCGGATAACAGCAGCATTACCTTTCATCTCAATCCTAAAGCCCGTTTTCACGACGGTCATCCGGTGACCGCTGAAGACGTGGTCTTTTCACTGAATACCCTGCTGGAAAAAGGCGCGCCGTTTTATCGAGCCTATTACGGCGACATTAAAAAAGCCGAAGCATTGTCTAAATACAGTGTCCGCTTTATCTTCAAACACAACCGGAATCGTGAGCTGCCGTTGATTATCAGTCAGATGACGATCCTGCCCAAACACTTCTGGGAAAAACCCGAGAACGACTTTCAGGCCGCCAACATGAGCCTCCCCCTTGGCAGCGGTCCCTATAAAATCAAATCTGTCGATTCCGGGCGCAGCATTGAGTACCAGAGAGTCGATGACTACTGGGCAAAAGACCTGCCCGTCAACGTTGGCCGCTATAACTTTGATTCCATCCAGTATGATTACTTCCGCGATGAAAACGTCGCCCTGCAGGCCATGAAGGCGGGCAAATACAACCTTCGCTTCGAGTACTCGGCACTTAACTGGGCCACCGCCTACGATATTCCTGCCACCCGGAACGGTGAGTTGAAACTGGAAAGTATTAAAACCCTGTCACCCCAGGGTATGCAGGGCTTCGCCTACAACACCCGCCGGGAGCTGTTTAAAGATCCGAAGGTAAGAAAGGCTCTGGTTGCCGCACTGGATTTTGAGTGGCTGAACAAAAACCTGTTTTATGGTTCCTATTTCCGTAGCAACAGCTACTTTTCCAACTCCACCATGAGTGCTACCGGCATTCCTGAGGGTAAAGAGCTGGCGCTGCTGGAGCCTTTCCGTAACCAGCTTCCAAAAGAGCTGTTTTCGGAACCCTACCAGCTCCCGGTCTACGATGGCTCCGGGCAGATACGCAAGCAACTGCGTGACTCTCTGAAACTACTGACAGAAGCAGGATGGAAGCTGGAAAATGGTGTCCTCAGAAACAGCGAAGGCCAACCCTTCAAGTTTGAAATCCTGTTAATCCAGTCCTCCATGGAACGGATTGCCCTGCCCTTTAAAAAGAACCTTGAACAACTGGGTATTGATGCCAGCATTCGTGTCGTGGACGCCTCTCAGTACATCAGCCGCCTGCGCAATTTTGATTACGACATGATTGTTACCGGCTATGGTCAGTCCAGCTCTCCGGGTAATGAGCAGCGGGATTTCTGGGGCAGCGCTGCTGCTGACGTACCTGGCTCCCGTAACTATATGGGCATTAAAAATCCTGTAATAGACCAGCTGACAGATACCCTGATCCATGCGGATTCCCGTGAAGACCTGGAAGCAGCGGTCAAGGCACTGGACCGGGTATTGCTGTGGGGTGATTACATGATTCCACAGTGGTATTACCCCAATGTCCGGGTCGCCTACTGGCAACCCCTGGAACACCCTTTCAAGCCGACTTTGAACGGCTCAAAGGCACCGCAGCTGTATAGCTTTGATTTGAATAGTTGGTGGATGGGAACAGAATCCTCCCCTGTCGCGACAGGCGCAGATAGCCAGCAGGATTCATCTGGAAACGAAAGTACCGGCAAAACCTTCTGGTGGCTGGCACTTCTGATAGCCCTTGGACTGGCGGGATGGACCCTGAACAAAAGACGTAGCAGCAAGAACGCTTAACAGCAGTGACTTTGAAGGGTTTCTTTTATGTACAGTTACATACTGCGCCGGCTGGCGCTGATGATCCCAACCCTGTTCGGCATCATGCTACTCAACTTTGTCATTATACAGGCCGCCCCCGGCGGCCCTGTTGAGCAGATGATTGCCAAGCTGGAAGGTTTTGATACCAACGCCATCAGTCGTATTGGCGGTTCAAGCAGTGCGGAAGTGCAGCAGTTTTCCCTGGATGAATCCGGTGAATACCGTGGACGACGGGGACTTGATCCCGAGCTGATCAAGGATATTGAGAAACTCTATGGTTTTGACAAACCCGCCCCTGAGCGTTTTTTTCAGATGGTGGGCAACTATCTGCGTTTCGACTTTGGCGACTCGTTTTTCAGGGACGCCAAAGTGGTGGACCTGATTGTTGAAAAGCTGCCTGTCTCTATCTCCCTGGGACTCTGGAGTACATTGATTATCTATCTGATCTCCATCCCCATGGGCATTCGCAAGGCCGTTCGTCATGGCTCAACGTTTGATGTCTGGACCAGCGCTGTCATCACCACGGGCTACGCTATTCCCAGCTTTTTGCTGGCTATTCTGCTGATCGTCCTGTTTGCCGGTGGCAGCTACTGGAATATTTTCCCACTTCGTGGACTAACGTCTGACAACTTTGATGAACTGACGACGATGGGTCAGATTATGGACTACGCCTGGCACATGGTATTGCCAATATTCTGTATGGTCATTGGCGGCTTTGCGACGCTGACCATGCTGACCAAAAACTCATTCCTTGATGAAATTCACCGTCAGTATGTGCAGACCGCAAGGGCTAAGGGGCTGGATGAAGGCAAGGTTCTGTACGGGCATATTTTCCGTAATGCCATGTTGCTGGTGATTTCCGGTTTTCCTGCTGCCCTGATCGGCATTCTGTTTACCAACTCGTTGCTGATTGAAATTATATTCTCCCTCGATGGCCTCGGACTGCTGGGCTATGAAGCCGCCATTAACCGCGACTATCCGGTGGTGTTTGGCTCCCTCTTTATCTTTACCCTGATTGGTATGGTGATCAAACTGATTGGCGACCTGACCTATGTCATGGTGGACCCACGAATCGATTTCGAAGCGCGGGGTTAACATTGATGGCATTGACCCCACTCAACCAGCGACGCTGGGAAAATTTTAAACAAAACCGCAGAGGCTACTTCTCGCTGTGGTTGTTCGGCATTCTGTTTTTCACCACTCTGGCTGCGGAATTTATTGCCAATGACAAACCCTTGTTGATTCGTTTTCAGGGTGAATATTACACCCCGGTGTTTCATACCTATCCTGAAACCACGTTTGGTGGCGAGTTTGAACTGGAGATTGACTACCGACAAGATTATGCAAAAGAGTTGATTGAACCCCATGGCTGGATGCTGTGGCCGCCCATTCATTACAGCTATGACACCATCAACTATGCCCGTATCGCACCGGCTCCACCTTCTCTGGATAACCTTCTGGGAACCGATGACCAGGGGCGTGATGTTCTGGCCAGGGTTATTTACGGTTTCCGGATATCGGTTCTGTTTGGCCTCGCCCTGACCTTTTTCAGCACCATTATCGGTGTCGCTGTCGGAGCCATTCAGGGTTTTTACGGTGGCAAGATCGACCTGTTCGGACAGCGCTTTATCGAAGTCTGGTCAGGGATGCCCAGCCTGTATCTGCTAATTATTCTGTCCAGTTTTGTTGAACCCGGTTTCTGGTGGCTGCTGGGAATTATGCTGCTGTTCCAGTGGATGACACTGGTGGACGTGGTTCGGGCTGAGTTCCTGCGCGGCAGAAATCTTGAATACGTCCGGGCGGCCAGAGCGCTGGGAATGAACGACAGTCGTCTTATGTACCGGCATATTCTGCCCAATGCCATGATTGCCACCGTCACCTTTATGCCCTTTATTCTTACCGGTGCCATTACCACCCTGACCTCACTGGATTTTCTCGGCTTTGGCCTGCCTGCCGGATCGCCTTCACTGGGTGAGCTGATTGCCCAGGGCAAAAACAACCTGCAAGCCCCCTGGCTGGGCATTACCGCCTTTGCTGTGATGTCGGTAATGCTGACCCTGCTGGTCTTTATTGGAGAAGCGTCACGTGATGCACTGGATCCACGCAAGTACCACACAGGAGCGTAAGCAATGAGCAACCATCACACTGCCACGCAAAAGCCGCTTCTGAGTGTCAAAGACCTGCAGGTTCAGTTTCTGCAGGGTGATCAGGCATTTAATGCCGTTAACAAGATCAGTTTTGATATTCACCCTGGTGAAACCCTGGGACTGGTGGGAGAGTCCGGTTCCGGCAAATCGGTTTCAGCACTGAGTGTCCTGAAGCTGCTGCCGGACAATGCCCGCTATCAGGGGGAAATCCTGTTCAACGGTGACAACCTGACCGATGCCGACAGTAATAAGATTCGCCAGATTCGTGGTCACCAGGTCAGCATGATTTTTCAGGAACCCATGACGGCACTGAACCCTCTGCACACCATCGGCAAACAGATAGTTGAAGTGCTGACCCTGCACCTGGGACTGACCAATGGTGAAGCCAGAACCCGGGCGCTGGAATTGCTGGAACTGGTTGGCATTCCACAATCCACCAGCAAGATTAACGCCTACCCCCATGAACTGTCCGGAGGTCAGCGGCAGCGGGTGATGATCGCCATGGCACTGGCCTGTGAGCCGAAACTTTTGATAGCTGATGAACCAACAACGGCTCTGGATGTGACTGTGCAACGGCAGATTCTGAAACTGCTGGCAGAGTTACAGGAGAAACTGGGAATGGCTGTGCTGTTTATCAGCCACGACCTGAACCTGATCCGTCATGTGTCTGACCGAATCTGTGTGATGAAAGACGGCTGTCTGGTAGAGCAGGAGGCCACTGAAACCCTCTTCACCCGTCCACAACACCCCTACACCATTGACCTGCTGAATGCCGAACCCAGTGGTGCGCCGGAGTCTGTACCGAATCCGGACAAGACCCTGATTGAATGCAAAAACCTGAAGGTCTGGTTCCCCATCAAACAGGGCTTTTTTCGTAAAACCGTTGACCATGTAAAAGCCGTGACCAATCTCAGTATGTCGCTGCAACAGGGGGAGACCCTGGGTATTGTCGGTGAATCCGGCTCGGGAAAAACCACGCTGGTCATGGCACTGTTGCGACTGCAAGCCAGTGAAGGCGAAATCTGGTTTATGAACAAAGCGCTTCATGATCTTAGCCAGAAAGCCTGTCAGCCTTATCGTCGGGAAAAGCAGGTGGTGTTCCAGGATCCTTATGGTAGCCTGAGTCCGCGTATGACCATTGCTGATATTATTGCCGAAGGTCTGGATATTCACGGTGTCAGCAGCAGGGAAGAACGTGAGCAGGCCATCATTCGTGCCATGACCGATGTCGGGCTTGACCCTGACTTCAGACATCGCTATCCCCACGAATTCTCCGGTGGTCAACGACAGCGGATTGCTATTGCCAGGGCATTGATCCTCAAGCCAAAGCTGATCATTCTCGACGAACCTACCTCGGCGCTGGACCGCACGGTTCAGTCCCAGGTTATCGAACTGTTACGGGGCCTGCAGGTGAAATACAACCTGAGCTATATCTTTATCAGCCATGACCTCGCCGTGGTGAAAGCCATGAGCCACCGGATTATGGTAATGAAGGAAGGTCAGGTGGTTGAGCAGGGTGATACCGATGATATCTTTCACAACCCTCAACAGCCTTATACCCGGGAGTTGCTGGCGGCTGCTTTTGAAACGCAGCTGACTTAGCCAATAATACCCCATTATCATCCCCGCCGCCCAGGCGGGGAGCCCAGCTGGATTTGAAATTTTGCCTTCTTCAGCCTTTACTTTCCCCTTTCTGAATTAACACAAAAAAACAAGTGGCAACAGGCAGGGCGAGAAGGGGATGAGCATTTTTTTCAGTACGATATTGCCACACAGCTTTTACAATGGCTTTTGCAGAGTGACCCTGCCTCTTCTGTTATTCCTTCCGGCACCGGGTCTGAACGCATCACTTCAGCACTTTTCCCATGAGAGGCCAGATCCTTACCTGCTTTTCGCACCTTTACTGGCATTGTCATTCAGAACCTATTCATCCATCACCCATCCGCCAGAACAAATACCGCTTAAAGCATTTTTGCAATCCAGCTTGATTCCTACAACGGTTCCTCCTGTACGACAAGCTGATCTGCGCCAGCAACTCAGCCATCTGGCAAACAAAAACAGAGAGGACACAAACATTGACCAGACCAGAGACACATCAAAATCGCTGACTCTGTATTCGTCGGTCATATCCGGACAGTATCGTATTGTTTTACCTCAACTCGATAGGGATCAGTTGTCCATTGCAGCAAAGATCGCAGAATCAGTTCTGGACCATGAACTACGGTTGATCCTCTCGGTGTTAAGCCTGTCAGACATTTCAACCCTTCTTTACCAGCCCCCAGCTTCTTTAACTTCTGCCGCAGGTGGCGGAGACGGAGATGGTGGTGATGATAATGAATGGTTCAGAGAGGACTTCCAACCTACGGATTTTATATTTTTTATTTACCCGCAGAAGCAGCGAACTGCCTTACAACTCACCCTGAAGGACATTCTGTCAAACCGTTTACAGCACAAGCTCAGGCTTCTCAACACCCTTCGACGAAAGTTAAAATACGCTGAAGATGACAATCTTAAAAAGATCTACAGAGACCGGATTATGGTCATTCAGGCTGATTGCGATGATCTGGAATCAGAACTGCGGGCATATAGCGACAGTGATGCAGTGAGTTGTGTACCTACCTATTATTCAGAGCTTAATCAGCCTTTGGCTTATTATTTAACCCATCTCGCCAGCGTTCAGCCCATTTTGCCTGATGAACTTCCCGGAGGTGTCCCGAAAATAACACAACAAACCATTAAACAACAAAATGACCGACCCTCACAGAATCAGGAAAATACATCCAATCAAAAACCTGACGAGCATCAGCCGAATGAGCAGGATGACCATTGCGATGACAAAAATGACCCTCCGGAAAAAGACAACGGACCTTCCACACAAACTGTTGAAATGAGCTACATCGAGAAAATAGAAGCCTTTCTTGATATTCCTGAAGAAGACTTTCTGGAAATAGACGGCCCACTAAAATTCCAACTGTTTCAAAACTCCGGGCAAAGTACTGACACTAAAAAAAGAATGATGGCTAAGGCCGTCTTTAAATGGCTCAAAAACCGCAACAGAGAAGAAGCGCGTAAACTCTTTATGCAGGCTTATACATTGAGCCAGCCTGAAGCTGACAACAATTTTGATCCGGATGACCAGGTTCTGGCGTGGCTGATGATGCACAAATACAAAAAGCTGATTGACGGCACCAGCGAAGATGCCGAAGCCGATGAACAGGAGTTACATAACTACTTTCGCAGACCCGTAGAACAGGCTAATCCTGAAGTAATGCCATTAGTGATTATGTATTACTCTGGTGAATTATCAGGTATTCGCAGTTCTTTAGATATTGAGTGGTATCTCGCACTGATAGATAAATTTGAAATTTGCAACCGTGATTATCACTCACTTTATTTTTTTCCAGTCAACTTTACAGCCCTTGACCGTATTCGCTGGACTCCCCTGGACGATACAGCCTGGTCAAGCCTGGACCTAACCTCCCTGGACTACGAGGAGGCTCGCTTTTACTACTTCCTAATAGCCTTCATATCTGAGTGGAAAGGAAATGAAGTAAGTATCGATAAATATCAAACCGTTTTTTCAGCCGCTGAATATTATCAAGAAGGCTTTGAATTATTTAAAAATTTACGCACAAATTATGCGCCACAGGCATTCAGTGAAAAAAGGTGTAACTTCGTTATTCAGCTCTTTGAGAATTTTGCAAAAAAATGGAGCGAGCAGGACTCAAAAATATCTTCCGCAAGCGTATACTATCAAATCTGCGCGATACTGGAGCGCAGAAAAAATAAGCAATACAAAAAAAAGGACAATGCTCACAAGCTGAAAGTTCTGAACTGGTATCAAAAGGCTGCCGAACTCACCCCTGAGCTCTGGTACCGGGTTTTTCAGGAAGCCCAGAACATTGGCATAACCAGTCGGATCATTGAAGCTGCCCGGCAATTGCACCGCTTATGGTTATCACGAAGTCCTCTTATAGCTGATTACTGGGAGATGCGTCTGAAGTCATTCAGTGGCACAGGGATAAAGCCCAGACCCGAAACCGTTCAGGAATCTGAAAGCACCCTCCCCGACTGGGTTTTGGCGGAAGCATCAGCTTCTGACAAGGCTACCTCTCCGGCTGGCAGTAAGAAAGCCCGAAAAAGCAAGAAAAAGAAGCCGGTCAAGACGGCAAAAACCACTCCCACAAACCAGGCGCAGGCTGAAAACTACGATCAAGGCGCTGAAACACTTGTTAAAACTTTATCGCCTATGGATACAGCCGATTTACCCGCAGCAACCATTAAAGTCGGAAAAAAACAAAACAATATTGCTGATATCAGCCGAAGTGACCATCAGTGGCAGACTAAGACATCGAAAAAGGCAATCAGACCCTTTGAAAGGGTCTACCACAAAAACTGGAATGAAAAAGTTTATGGCATTCTTAAAAATGTCCAGGCATCCCGTAATGCTAATAATCCGAAAGGTGAATATAATCTTTATCTGGAATTGCTAAAAACAACATCAAACAACATGGTGGGTATCGAACGTATCTGGGAAGAAGCAGGCTGGCTATTGTTACATCAGTATGATGATGTCTATGCGACACAGGCAATAACAGAGGGCTTGAGGGCAGTAGCTCTTGATACCGCTTTTAAGGCAAAAGATAAGTACTTTTTACCCGCCATCGCCTCATATCTGGGGCTGGATGAAATGAATAACATGTTCAGCCCTGAAGATTTTTATAAGTCTGTTCTCTTTATTCTTAACAATGAACACTTTGACTCTACTTCCCAGAAGGTCGAATTCATTAACAGGCTGCGCTGCCTGGCCAGTTCAGTTGCCCACTCCTTCAGCCTTGCGGTAATGGCTTCACCCCGAAATAAAAAACTGCGGGAACTCGCCAGAGGCTGGTATAAAGCAAAAAGTGACCTGGTTACTCAGGAAGACACTCTAACAATTATTCAACAAAATCTGCCAGATCAGTAGCAGAACAGGCAGGCAGTCCTTCGTGCCATGGCCGATGCCGGGGTTGAGCCTGACTTCAGACATCGCTATCCCCGCGAGCTCCAGGAGGCCAACGACAGCGGATTTCTAATGCCAGGGCTTAGATTCTAAAGCCAAAGCTGATTTGAAATTTTGCCTTCTTCAGCCTTTACTTCCCCCCCTCTGACGGACTCAACAGAAAAAAACAAATGATCACTGCCGAAGCGAGAAGAGCATGAGCACTTTCTTCAGTACGATATTGCCACACAGCTTTTACAATGGCTTTTGCAGAGTGGCCCTGCCTCTTCTGTTATTCCTTCCGGCACCGGGTCTGAACGCATCCCTTCAGCACTTTTCCCATGAGAGGCCAGATCTTTACCTGCTTTTCGCACCTTTACTGGCATTGTCATTCAGAACCTATTCATCCATCACCCATCCGCCAGAACAAATACCGCTTAAAGCATTTTTGCAATCCAGCTTGATTCCTCCAACGGTTCCTCCTGAACGACAAGCTGATCTACGCCAGCAGCTCAGCCATCTGGCAAACAAAAACAGAGAGGACACAAATATTGACCAGACCAGAGACATATCAAAATCGTTGACTCTGTATTCGTCGGTCATATCCGGACAGTATCGTATTGTTTTACCTCAACTCGATAGGGATCAATTGTCCATTGGAGCAAAGATCGCAGAATCAGTTCTGGATCATGGGCTACGGTTGATCCTGTCGGTATTAAGCCTTTCAGACATTTCAACACTTCTTTACCAGCCCCCGGCTTCTTTAACTTCTGCCGCAGGTGGCGGAGACGGAGATGACGGTGATGATAATGAATGGTTCAGAGAGGACTTCCAACCTACGGATTTTATATTTTTTATTTACCCGCAGAAGCAGCGAACTGCCTTACAACTCACCCTGAAGGACATTCTGTCAAGTCGTTTACAGCACAAGCTCAGGCTTCTCACCACCCTTCGACGAAAGTTAAAATATGCTGAAGATGACAATCTTAAAAAGATCTACAGAGACCGGATTATGGTCATTCAGGCTGATTGCGATGATCTGGAATCAGAACTGCGGGCATATAGCGACAGTGATGCAGTGAGTTGTGTACCTACCTATTATTCAGAGCTTAACCAGCCTTTGGCTTATTATTTATCCCAACTCTCCAGCGTTATGCCCATTTTGCCTGATGAACTGCCCGGGGATGTCCCGGAAACAACACAACAAACCATTGGGCAACAAAACGACCGGCCCTCACAGAAGCAGGAAAATACATCCAACCAAAAACCTGACGAGTATCAGCCGAATGAGCAGGATGACCATTGCGATGACAAAAATGATCCTCCGGAAAAAGGCAACGCGCCTTCCAAACAGACGGTTGAAATGAGCTATAACGAGAAACTGGAAGCCTTTCTTGATATTCCTGAAGAAGACTTTCTGGAAGTAGACGGCTCTCTAAAACTCCAGCTGTACGATAACTTCCTTAACTTCTCCCGGCAACCCTCTCGAACTAAAAAAATTATGGCTAAGGCCACCTTTACATGGTTCAAAAACCGCAACAGAGAAGAAGCGCGTAAACTCTTTATGCAGGCTTATACATTGAGCCAGTCTGAAGCTGACGACAATTTTGATCCGGATGACCAGGTTCTGGCGTGGCTGATGATGCACAAATACAAAAAGCTGCTTGACGGCACCAGCGAAGATGCTGAAGCCGATGAACAGGAGTTACATAACTACTTTCGCAGACCCGTAGAACAGGCTAATCCTGAAGTGATGCCATTACTGATTATGTATTACTCTGGTGAATTATCAGGCATTCGCAGTTCTATAGATCTTGAGTGGTATCTCGCACTGCTAGATAAATTTGAAAGTTTCAACAGCAATTATCACTTACTTTATTTTTTTCCCGTCAGCTTTACAGCCCTTGACCGTATTCGCTGGGGTTACCTGAAAGACATAGCCTACGTAAGCCTGGATCCAACCCGTATGACTTACCTGGAGGCCAACTTTTGCTACATACTGATGTCCTTCATGATTGAATGGAACGAAGGGAAGAACAGTAACAACAAATGTCTCAATGTTTTTCCATACGAGAAATATTATAAACACACCGTTAAAGCGGTTAAAACGCTCCGCCAGGATTTTAAGGAGAGTCAATCTTTTAGTGAAAACACCTATAACTTTACCATTAAACACTATAAAGCTATTGCAGAAAAGAAAATCTTGGGTAAACTTCCATCCGACCAAGACCTTTTTTCAAAAATTTTCTTCTATCAGCTCTGTGCAATTTATGAGCGTAAAAAAAATGAGAAATTCAAAAAACGTGGCATTGCTTCCAAACAGAAAGTTCTGAGTTGGTATCAAAAGGCTGCAAAATACTCCCCTGAGCTTTGGCACCACATTTATCAGGAAGCCCGGAAGATTGGAAAAACCGATTTAGTCATTGAAGCCGCCGAAAAGCTGCACCATTACTGGTTATCACGAAGTCCTCTTGTAGCTGATTACTGGGAGGAGCGTCTGAAATCACTCAGCAACCAATCCAGCAGGGAAACGGAGTCTATAACCAAAACGGTTCGGGAGGCAGAGAGCACTACCCCTGCCAGAATTTTAGTGGAGACATTAACTTCTGATGAGAGCGCCCCTCCGGCCAGGGTTAGGAAAGCCCGAAAAAGCAACAAAAAGAGACCTTACAGGGCGGCAAAAGCCACTCCCGGGAAACAGAGTCAGGAAGAAGAGCAGACACAGGCACAGGCTGAAGACTATGATTCAGACGCTGAAAAACCCGTTAAAATTATATCACCCATGGATATAGAGGCTTTACCCAAAGCGTCCATTAAAGTCGGAACAGGACGAGGTAATATTGCAGACATCAGCCAAAGTGACGACCAGTGGCAGACAAAGACTTCAAAAAAGCCTATCAAGCCCTTTGAAAAGGTCTACCACAAAAACTGGAATGAAAAAGTTTATTCCATTATCAGAAAAGTAAATATGTACCGTAAAGCCAATAGCCCGAAAGATGAATATGATCTTTATCTGACATTATTGCATGGGACATCCGGCAGTATGGTAGGTATCGAACGTATCTGGGAAGAAATGGGCTGGCTATTGTTACATCAGTTCGATGATGTCTTCGCTTTACAGGCAGTAAGAGAAGACTTGAGAAAAGCAGCTCTTGATACCGCATTTAAGGCAAAAGATAACTACTTTTTACCCGTCATCGCCTCCTATTTGGGATTGGATGAAATGAATAGCGTGCTTAGCCCTGAAGAATTTTATAAGTCGGTTCTCTCGACTCTTAGCAATGAACATTTTGAGTCTACTTCCCGGAAGGTCGAATTCATTCACAGGCTTCGCAGTCTGGCCAGTTCAGTTGCCCACTCCTTCAGCCTTGCGGTAATGGCTTCACCCCGAAATAAAAAACTGCGGGAACTCGCCCGAGGCTGGTATAAAGCAAAAAGTGACCTGGTTACTCAGGAAGACACTCTAACAATTATTCAACAAAATCTGCCAGATCAGTAGCAGAACAGGCAGGCAGTCCTTCGTGCCATGGCCGATGCCGGGCTTGAGCCTGACTTCAGACATGGCTATTCCCAACAGTTCCCGGGAGGCCAACGACAGCGGATTTCTAATGTCAAGGCTTAGATTCTAAAGCCAAAGCTGATTTGAAATTTTGCCTTCTTCAGCCTTTACTTCCCCCTCTCTGAGTCAACAGAAAAAAACAAGTGATCACTGGCGAAGCGAGAAGAGCATGAGCACTTTCTTCAGTACGATATTGCCACACAGCTTTTACAATGGCTTTAGAACAGCCTCTTTCAGAGTGGCCCTGCCTCTTCTGTTATTCCTTCCGGCACCGGGTCTGAACGCATCCCTTCAGCACTTTTCCCATGAGAGGCCAGATCCTTACCTGCTTTTCGCACCTTTACTGGCATTGTCATTCAGAACCTATTCATCCATCACCCATCCGCCAGAACAAATACCGCTTAAAGCATTTTTGCAATCCAGCTTGATTCCTCCAACGGTTCCTCCTGAACGACAAGCCGATCTGCGCCAGCAGCTAAGCCATCTGGCAAACAAAAACAGAGAGGACACAAACATTGACCAGACCAGAGACACATCAAAATCACTGACTCTGTATTCGTCGGTCATATCCGGACAGTATCGTATTGTTTTACCTCATCTCGATAGGGATCAGTTGCCCATTGCAGCAAAGATCGCAGAATCAGTTCTGGATCATGAGCTACGATTGATCCTGTCGGTATTAAGCCTGCGGGAAATTTCAACGCTTCTTTACCAGCCCCCAGCTTCTTTAACTTCTGCCGCAGGTGGTGGAGACGGAGATGACGGTGATGATAATGAGCGCTTCAGGGAGAACTTCCAACCTCCGGATTTTTTATTTTTCATCTACCCGCAGAAGCAGCGAACTGCCTTACAACTCACCCTGAAGGACATTCTGTCAAGCCGTTTACAGCACAAGCTCAGGCTTCTCAACACCCTTCGACGAAAGTTAAAATACGCTGAAGATGACAATCTTAGAAAGATCTACAGAGACCGGATTATGGTCATTCAGGCTGATTGTGATGATCTGGAATCAGGACTGCGGGCATATAGCGACAGTGATGCAGTGAGTTGTGTACCTGCCTATTATTCAGAGCTTAATCAGCCTTTGGCTTACTATTTAGCCCATCTCGCCAGCGTTCAGCCCATTTTGCCTGATGAACTTCCCGGGGGTGTCCCGAAAATAACACAACAAACCATTAAACAACAAAACGACCAGCCCTCGCAGAACCCGAGAAATAACTCCAATCAAAAACCTGACGAGCATCAGCCGGATGAGGATGAGCAGAGTGACGGCAAAAATGATCCTCCGGAAAAAGGCAATGCACCTGATACGCACGTTGTTGAGATGAGCTACATCGAGAAAATAGAAGCCTTTCTTGATATTCCTGAAGAAGACTTTCTGGAAATAGACGGCCGACTAAAATTCCAACTGTTTCAAAAATCCAGGCAAAGCAATGACACTAAAAAAGGAATGATGGCTGAGGCCGTCTTTAAATGGCTCAAAAACCGCAACAGAGAAGAAGCCCGGGAGCTGTTTATGCAGGCTTATACATTGAGCCTGTCTGAAGCTGACAATAATTTTGATCCGGATGACCAGGTGCTGGCATGGCTGATGATACATAAATACAAAAAGCTGCTTGAAGGCACCAGCGAAGATGCTGAAGCTGATGAACAGGAGTTGCATAGCTACTTTCACAGACCCGTAGAACAAGCTAACCCTGAAGTTCTGCCATTACTGATTATGTACTACACTGACGCGTTACCAGGTATTCACAGTTTTCTGGATATTGAGTTGTATCTGGCACTGATAGATAAATTTGAAAGTTGCTACCGCAATTATCACCGGTTTTATTTTTTTCCTGTCAGCTTTACAGCCATTGATCGTATTCGCTGGACTCACATGAGTGACACAGCCTACACAAGCTTAGATTTAACCTACATGAGCCACAGCCTGGCCAGCATGATCAACAGATCGGTCGGCTTAAGTATATTCTCTGTATCCTTCAGGCTAGTCAACTTATTCTACGTACTGATAGGTCTAATGACTGAATGGAAAGAGGATAGCGTAGATAACAACGAATATCTCACTAAGCTTCCATGGAGAGGACATAATGAAGAGGCTCTTCAATCAATACATATACTCCGGAAAAGGCTCACGGATAAAGTGAATTTAACAGAAAAAAACTATAACGACTTTATTCAATTTTATAGTTCTCTTGCAGAAAAGAAAATCAGTATAACTGACAATGAAGACCACTTTTTCTCAGTTATGTACTATCAGTATTGTGCGATTTTGGAGCGCGAAAAAAATGAGCAATACGAAAAAAAGGGCAATATTCCCAAATATAAAAAATACAAAGTTCTGATCTGGTATCAAAAGGCTGCAGAATACTCCCCTGAACTTTGGCACCGCGTCTTTCAGGAAGCCCAGAACATAGGAAAAACCGATTCAGTCATTGAAGCTGCCCGGCAGTTGCACCACTTCTGGTTATCACGAAGCCCTCTTATAGCTGATTACTGGGGGGAGCGTCTGAAGTCACTCAGTCATCAATCCAGCGAAGAAACAGAGTCTATACCTGAAACCATCGATGAGGCTGAAAGTACCATCCCTGACTGGGTTCTAACGGAAACATCAGCCCCTGATAAGAGAGAACTCCGGGCCACCCACAGTAAGAAAACCCGAAAAAGCAAGAAAAAGAGACCTGGCAAAGCAGCAAAAGCCACTCCCACAGACCAGAAGCATGCTGAAAACTATGATTCAAACGTTGAAAAGCCTGCTAAAACTTTATCGCCTAAGAATATAGCTGCTTTACCTAATGCAACCATTAAAGTCGGGAAAAGACAGAATAATATTGGAGACATCAGCCGGACTGACGACCAGTGGCAGGTCAGGACATCGAAAAAAACCGTCAGGCCCTTTGAAAGAATCTATCAGGAAAACTGGAATGAAAAGGTCGATTACATTATTAAAAAAGCGCACGTGCTCCGTAAAACTGCCAACCCGAATAAGGAGTATGGCCTTTATCAGGAATTATTGAAAGGAACATCAAACAGCATGGTAGGTATCGAGCGTATCTGGGAAGAAATGGGCTGGTTATTGTTACATCAGTATGACAATACCTACGCAACACGGATAATAAATGATGATTTGAAAAAAGCAGCTCTTGATACCGCTTTTAAGGCAAAAGATAAGTACTTTTTACCCGCCATCGCCTCATATCTGGGGCTGGACGAAATGAATAGTTCGCTCAGCCCTGAAGATTTTTATCAGTCTGTCCTCACAACGCTCACACATGAACAGTTTGACACTATTTCTCAAAAGGTTGACTTCGTTCGCAGGCTTCGTAGCCTGGCCAGCTCAGTTGCCCACTCCTTCAGCCTTGCGGCAATGGCTTCACCCCGAAACAAAAAGCTGGGGAGCCTGGCCCAAAGCTGGTACAAAGCAAAAACTGATCTGCTTACTCAGGAAAAAATACTAAAAATCATTCAGGAAAAGCAGCTGGAGTAGGAGCAGGGTTTGCAGCTTCCATCATTGCCAGTGATGAAAACTGCGTAAACACGCTGCGTTATATCGAAAAACAGCTATGCCGGAACAATCGGATAATTAACGCCCGATATCTGCCGCAGAATCCGGTTTACCTGACAGCTGTAACCGTACTCATTATCGTACCAGACATAAAGTACACAACGGTCGCCGTCCACTATGGTCGCTTCGCTATCCACAATACCCGCCTTTTGATTACCCACAAAGTCACTGGACACCACTTCAGTGGAATTAACAAAATCAACCTGCTTTTGCAGTGGTGAATACAAAGAGGTGTCCCGCAGAAAGGCGTTCAGCTCATCAACGGTCGAAGTCTTACCCAGGTTCAGATTAAGAATCGCCAGAGAGACATTGGGAGTGGGTACCCGGATAGCGCTACCCGTGAGTTTGCCCTTCAGTTCAGGCAGGGCTTTAGCCACCGCTTTGGCTGCGCCGGTTTCGGTGATGACCATATTAAGAGCAGCACTGCGCCCACGTCGGGAACCCTTATGGTAGTTATCAATCAAATTCTGGTCATTGGTGTAGGAATGAACAGTTTCCACATGACCACTGACAACACCGTATTGATCATGAATCGCCTTGAGTACCGGCGTGATAGCATTGGTGGTACAGGACGCTGCCGAGATAATTTTATCTTCCGGATCAATATCCCGGTTATTAACCCCATAAACAATATTTTTCAGATCGCCCTTACCCGGCGCGGTCAACAGAACTTTGCTGACACCCTTACATTCAAGATGCTGACTAAGCCCGGCTTCATCCCGCCATACCCCGGTATTATCCACCACAACAGCGTTTTGAATGCCATACCGGGTATAGTTAATGGAGTCGGGTGAACTGGCATAGATCACCTGAATCGCTACACCATTGGCATAAATGATATCGTTATCGTCATCAACACTGATCGTGCCACGGAAAGAACCATGGACTGAGTCCCGGCGTAACAGGCTGGCGCGTTTATGCAAGTCATTTTCAGCTTTACCCTTACGAACCACAATCGCTTTAAGGTTAAGCCCGGCTCCGCCACCCGCCCGTTCAATCAGAATTCGTGCCATCAGCCGCCCAATGCGCCCAAAGCCATACAGCACTATATCCTGGCCGGTAGCCATTGAAGCTTGTCCGCCGGTAGCCAGCTCACCCAGTTCCTGCTTTATATAATCAGAAGCGGACTGTTGACTACCTGACGTCATATAACCACTGGCCAGCTTGCCAATATCAATACGACAGGGAGCCAGGTCTAATTCGTTCAGCGCCTGAAGAATGGGAAGTGTATCCCTGACCGTTAACCCGCTCTCCTTTACCTGTCGTATAAATTTATGAGATTTCAAAATTTCTATAACAGAGCGGTTAATAATGGAACGACCATAGACCGTTGTTACCACATTTTTATCCCGGTACAACCGCCCAATCAGCGGAATCATCGATTCCGCCAGCGCCTCTCTCTCCTTCCAGTCCTGAAAATATTTATCTACCACAGTGTCGATCCTGCTGTTTATAATTCTTATCGTTATGCCGTTTTCGAGGCTTCTCGTGGCTATTATCCTGACCGAAACGGCAATTATCAACATCTGGATAACAGCACTTCACAAACCTGATCACCGATTATTAATTTCCATGCTTCAGGCTGTGATAAAAGCGACTGAATAGCTACAATGCGCATTCACCGATGCACTTATATCAATCAGGACGTACCGTAGATTCATGTCACAGGCAAGCCTTCCTCTGCCCACCCATGCGGGTGACAAAATCATCTGGGCCAATCTCGACCAGACCGCCAGCGCCTGGGCCATTGCCAATGCAGCCAGAGCGGGCAGCAAGCCCCTGCTGGTCATCGCGCCTGACTCCAACCGGGCCAATAGCCTTGAAGAAGAACTGAATTTTTTCCTCCGGGGCACACCTTCCCCGACCGGGAAGCAACCTATTGAAATCATGCACTTTCCCGATTGGGAAATTCTGCCTTACGATGCCTTCTCACCCCATCAGGACATTGTCTCCCAGCGTCTTGAAACCCTTTACCGCCTGCCTGACCGCCAGCACTGTATCCTGATTATTTCCATCACCACCCTGCTTCACCGCATGAGTCCCCGCAGCTATCTGGAATCTAACTGTCTGGTGATTAGCCGGGGTGATACTTTCCTGCTGGAACAGCGTCGGCAACAACTGGAACAGGCGGGCTACCGTTGTGTTGACACGGTGTATGAGCACGGTGAGTTTGCTATCCGTGGTGCCCTGATGGATATTTTCCCCATGGGGGCTGACCAGCCATTCCGTATCGACTTGTTTGATGACGAGATCGACACCCTGCGCGCCTTCGATCCGGAAACCCAGCGTTCAACCGAACAGGTTGATAGCATCGAACTGCTGCCGGGCCATGAGTTCCCCATGGATAAAACCAGTCGGGATCAGTTCCGCAGTCGCTTCCGGGACACCTTTGACGTGGATTACCGGGAATGCCCTCTCTATCAGGATATTGGTCAGGGCATGGCCAGTCCGGGCATTGAATATTACCTGCCACTGTTCTTTGAGCAGACGGCGACACTGCTTGACCACCTTCCGAAACAGACCATTGTCGTTCAGTGTCAGGGCGTTCAGGAGGCTTTGCAGCATTTCTGGAAAGACGTCAATGAACGTTATGAAAACCGTAAGGTTGACCCGCTGCGCCCCCTGCTGCCTCCACACCGGGTGCTGATGCCGCCGGAAGAACTCAATGGGAAACTGATGAATTATGGTCGAGCCCGACTCGATACTGACAGGGTTCAGGAAAAACAGGGGCGCTATAATCTCAGCCATGCACCACTGCCTGAGCTGACACTGAATGCCAGGGCCGATAACCCTCTGGCCCCACTGGAAAGCTTTATCGCTTCCGGCCCGCGCATCCTTCTGGTGGCAGAAAGCGCTGGTCGTCGTGAAGTGCTCCTGGAAATGCTGGCTCAGAACCAGATTAAACCAGTAGAATTTGCCAACTGGTCAACCTTCCTGAATCACAGTGAAACGCTGGGTATTACCCTTGGTTCACTGGAGGCTGGGCTGCATCTGTCAGAACCGGATGTCGCATTGGTTCCTGAAGCCCTGCTGCTGGGTCAGCGGGTGATGCAAAAACGACGCCGTCGTGGCGACAGCGATTACCAGACCGATCAGGTGATTCGCAACCTGACCGAACTGCGCGAAGGCGCGCCGGTTGTGCATATTGATCATGGCGTGGGTCGCTACCGTGGTTTGCAGACGCTTTCTGTTGATGCTCAGGAAGCAGAGTTTGTTACCCTGGAATACGCCAGCGAAGCAAAACTGTACGTTCCCGTCGCGTCCCTGCACCTGATCGCCCGCTATACCGGCACGGACGATGAGCTGGCCCCTCTGCATCGTTTAGGCAGTGAACAGTGGACCAAAGCCCGTCGTAAAGCCGCCGAAAAAGCCCGGGACGCGGCCGCCGAACTCCTCGATATTTACGCCCGCCGTGAGGCTCGACAAGGTTTTGCCTTTGACTCTCCGGATCAGCATTACCATGCCTTCAGCGCTGGCTTCCCGTTTGAGGAAACACCGGATCAGCAACAGGCCATCGAATCAGTGGTCAAAGATATGACCGCCATCCAGCCCATGGACAGACTGGTCTGCGGCGATGTGGGCTTTGGTAAAACCGAGGTGGCGATGCGGGCTGCCTTTATGGCGGTGCAGAGTGGTAAACAGGTGGCGATCCTGGTTCCCACCACACTGCTGGCGCAACAACATTATGAAAGTTTCCGGGATCGCTTTGCTGACTGGCCGGTGGAAATTGACGTGGTTTCCCGTTTCCGTTCAGCAAAACAGGTACAGGGGTTAAAGGAAAAACTGCGGGAAGGGAAGATTGATATCATCATCGGTACCCATAAAATTCTGCAAGGCGATCTGCATTTCAAAAACCTTGGGTTACTGATTATTGATGAGGAACACCGTTTTGGCGTACGCCACAAGGAAAAGCTGAAGTCACTGCGTTCCGAAGTGGACATCCTCACTCTGACAGCCACGCCAATACCCAGAACCCTGAATATGGCCATGTCCGGTATACGGGATCTGTCGATTATTGCTACACCACCCGCTAAACGTCTGTCGGTAAAAACCTTTGTACGCCAGCACGATGAACAGCTGATAAAAGAAGCCGTTCTGCGTGAGCTGCTCCGTGGAGGTCAGGTCTACTGCCTGCACAATGAGGTCTCCAGCATTGAGAAAGCCGCTGAGGATTTACAGGCGTTGATACCGGAAGCCCGTATCGGCATTGGTCACGGCCAAATGCGTGAGCGGGAGCTGGAACAGGTCATGTCTGATTTCTACCATAAACGCTTCAATATTCTGGTGTGTACCACCATTATTGAAACCGGTATTGATGTTCCCAGCGCCAACACCATTATCATCCATCGCGCAGATAAATTCGGGCTGGCGCAGCTGCACCAGTTAAGGGGGCGCGTCGGTCGCTCCCATCACCAGGCGTATGCCTACCTGATGACCCCATCACCCAAGTCCATGACCAGAGATGCCAGCAAACGGCTGGACGCTATTTCCGAAGCTCAGGATTTAGGCGCCGGATTTATGCTGGCGTCTAATGATCTGGAAATCCGTGGTGCCGGAGAGTTGCTGGGCGAAGACCAGAGTGGTCAGATTCAGAGTGTTGGCTTTACCCTGTATACTGAAATGCTGGAAAAAGCCGTTAATGCGATTCGCCTCGGTGAAACACCGAATCTCGATAAACCTCTGCAACAGGGAACCGAGGTTAATCTGCGCCTCCCTGCCCTGTTGCCGGAAGATTATATTCATGATGTTCACAACCGTCTGATTCTCTACAAACGCATTGCCGCCGCCGGTTCAGACAATGACCTGAAAAGCCTTCAGGTAGAATTGATTGACCGCTTTGGCCTGCTGCCGAAGCAGGCCAAAAACCTGTTCCGCCAGACCCGTATCCGCCTGACCGCTGAGAAGCTGGGGATTATTAAGCTGGACGCTGGCGAAGACAATATTCGTATTGAATTTGAAGACCAGCCCAAAGTTGACCCTCTGGCGATTATCCAGATGATCCAGGCTGATCCTCATCTTTACAAACTGGAAGGAAGCAGTGTCTTCAAGTACAGTGGCGCTATAAGTGGAGCCATGGAACAACCTGAGCAGCGCTTCGCCACCGTTGAAAGCCTGCTACAGAAGCTGACAGGGTAATGCCTGTCAGCAGTAACTCTCGGAAACCCCGTTAATGACACGAATGTTCAAAATCATCCTGAAACCTTTACTGTTGCTGGCAGCACTGCCCGTCATCAGCCATGCCCGCAACGCCGAGCCACAGCGATGGTTTCAGGCGGACATGGTGGTATTTGTCAACCTGAACAGTATGAACGGCGCTGAGCAGTGGCCCAAAATCAGCCCCCATACCATTCCGGCTAATGCCATCAAATTACGCAGTCCGGATGCGCCCAACTCTGCACCGGGTATCAATGACCTGCTGCGTCTGCATAAACAGGATCTGCAGAAAGCCCTGCCCGATTTGCAACGTGAAGCCTTTGTTTCTTTACCAGGAGAGGCTCATGTCTTGCTTAAAGAGGGAAATACGATTGATGCGACCAACGGTTACAAAGTCATCAGCCGGAACGCATGGATTATGCCATTGCAGGATGATTCCAGAAGCAAGCCCATCAGAATCCGTGCCTATAACAACACGGGCAGACCCAGCTTGCTGGAAGGTTCAGTCAGCATCAGTTCCAGCCGTTTCCTGCATGTGGACGTTAACCTGTGGTACAGCGAGCTGAGCAGGGAAGCTTTATCGGACCAGCTGCGGAGTGTTACAACCGATGCAGGCCGTGAGAATCTGCAAACAGCGAATAGCGAGAAAGAGAGTGGCAAAGCCAAACCCGAGATTCGCCGTGACCTGCAGCTGGTAATGGACCCATCGGGTACACCCATGAAAATAACCCGTAACTTCCAGTTGCGGGAAAGTCGTCGGATTCGAAACACACAACAGGTTCAGTATCTTGACAGCCCGGTACTGGGTGTACTGATTAAACTCACACCTTACGACCTTCCTGAGATCCCACTGCTACCTGAAATCGAATCTGTCAAACAGCCTGAGCCTGTGCTCGGACTACTGCCAGGACTGAACCTGGAAGGTTGACCGGAAATATCATTCCAACTGCTGCCCGGAGCGATTCGGGTAGCGCCCTTGAGACTGTCTCTTTACCTGCCTCAGCTCCTCTTCAGTCAATGCCCGAGCGTCGGGGGGGGGTAAGGCCAGCCATAGCCCCAGCGAAACGAAGTAGGAAACACCGGACTTCCACCCATATAAACTCCGGGTATTGAAAGGAGCAGGAGCATCAGCAAATGACACAAGAGAATAAACAGCTACGGTCAATAGCGCTTATATTTAAAGGTTGGTCAGCTTAAAAATATTGATGTCATTTAAACAGGTTTTATCATGCCAAAATATCAATGCAATGTGTGTGGCAAGCCTTTTACGCATGCCGGCGACTTCAAAAAGCACTTGAGAACACATACGGGTGAAAAACCATATACCTGCCTAGACTGTGGAAGAAGCTTTAGTCAGAAAAGCACATTAAACAGCCACCAAGCAATCCATACCGGTGAAAAATCATACACTTGCCTAACCTGCGGAAAAGGCTTTAGTCAGAGAGGCGGCTTATACGCCCACCAAGTAACCCATACCGGTGTAAAACCACATACTTGCCCAATCTGTAAAAAGGCTTTTTCTCTGAAACATAACCTCCAAAAACACATGAGAAGTCGCCACCCAGTCCGGGCTACGACGGCTAACACAGAATCCCACGAAGAAGCTACCGGAACAGTCACATCAACAACCCATACTTTCAGCTCTGCCCAGTCCTCTACCAAGATCACCTATGTCAGCTCAGGCATTGGGCACGCTTCTATTGTGACTCAACAGGATCCGTCAACAACGATAACCATCATAACGCAAGATGGGGAAACCAGCAGCGATATCCAGGACAGGACACTTGAAGAACGAGAGGCCGTCGAAGCACTTCTTGAGTTAGGGGGGGCTGAAGATACAGATGAGTAGTGGAGTAAAATGCCAGAGATCTGGAGTATTTTTTAGGAAAAGGCACAAAGCGCCTTCCACCTGCTGCCCGGAGTGATTCGGGTCGCGTCTCTGTCACTGTGTCAAAACAAATACTCCCAGACAATAGCGCTTATATCTCATTATTAGTCAGTTTAAGAATATTGATGACATTTAAACAGGTTTTATCATGCCAGAATATACATGCACTGTCTGTAGCAAGACCTTTACGCGTGGAGGCGAATTAAAAAAACACATGAGAAAACATACAGGTGAACAGCCATATACCTGCACAACCTGTGGAAGACATTTTGGTCGCGTATGCAACTTACGCAGGCACGAACGATCCCATACAGGAGTCAGAACACACATCTGCCCAACCTGTGGAAGGAGTTTTGGTCGGACAGACCACCTCGATAGACACATGAAAAATGTCCACCCAATTCCAGCTACCGCTGTTACCACAGAATCCCATGAAGAAGCTGCGGGAACAGTCACAGTAACAACGCATACTTTCAGCACTGCCCAGGTCTATACCAAGATCACCTATGTCAGCTCACATATTGGGCACGCTCTTGTTGTTGATCAACAGGGTTGGCCAATGGCAACGACAACGACAACGACAACGACAACCAGCATAACGCAAGGCGGGAAAACCATTAGTTATTTCGAAAACAGGACGCCTATAGAACAAGAGGCCGCCGAAGCACTTCTTGAGTTAGGGGGGGCTGAAAGTACAGATGAATAGCAGAGTAAAACACCTGCTCGCGAATAGAGCAGGCAGTCACGAGAAGTAGAAATCTAACTCTGTTTTTTTAATAACTCATAGAGTTGGTCGCATTTTCCTGCCAGCTCGCGGTCGACCGCAAGAACACCAGAACCCTGATCTGACTCATGAGTACCCCGGGCAATGGTCAGACTGCCCCACTCCAGCACCATACGAGGATGATGAATATAGGTTTCAGCAAGACCCGCTACGGCATTGAAAAACGCCAGAGACCTGGAATATTTTTTGGTAGCGCCCTTGAGACTGTCTCTTTACCTGCCTCAGCTCCTCTTCAGTCAATACCCGATAGCGTCGGGGGGGGGGGAGACCAGCCATAGCCCCAGCGAAACGAAGTAGGAAACACCGGACTTCCACCCATGTAAACTCCAGGTATTGAAAGGAGCAGGAGCATCAACAAATGTCTGATGAATGATCATCAAATGACACAAACAAATAAACCCCCACGGGCAATAGCGCTTATATTTAATGATTGGTCAGTTTAAAAATACTGATGACATTTAAACAGGTTTTATCATGCCAGAAACTCGATGCACTGTGTGTGACAGGCCTTTTAAGCGTCTAGACAACCTTAAAAGGCACATGAGAACACATACAGGTCAGAAACCATATACTTGCCTAGACTGTGGAAAAAGCTTTAGTCAGAGAGGCGGCTTAAACACCCACCAAGTAACCCATACCGGTGTAAAACCACATACTTGCCCAATCTGTAAAAGGGCTTTTGCTCTGAAACATCACCTCAAAAAACACATGAGAAGTCTCCACCCAGTCCGGGCTACGACGGTTACCACAGAATCCCACGAAGAAGCTACCGGAACAGTCACGTCAACAACCCATACTTTCAGCACAGCCCAAGTCTATACGGAAGTAACCTATATCAGCTCAGGCATTGGGGAAGCTTGTATTGTGACTCATCAGGACGAGTCAACAACGATAACCAGTATAAGGCAAGACGGGGAAACCAGCAGCTATATCCAGGGCAGGACTCTTGAAGAACAAGAGGCCGTCGAAGCACTTCTTAAGTTAAGGAGGGCTGAAGATACAGATGAGTAGCGGAGTAAAACGCCTGCTCATGAATAGAACAGGCAGGCACCAGAAGTAACAATCTAACTCTGTTTTTTTAATAACTCATAGAGTTGATCGCATTTTTCTGCCAGCTCGCGGTCGACCGCAAGAACACCAGAACCCTGATCCGACTCATGAGTACCCCAGGCAATGGTCAGACTGCCCCACTCCAGTACCATACGAGGGTGATGAATATAGGTTTCAGCAAGACCCGCTACGGCATTGAAAAACGCCAGAGACCTGGAATATTTTTTAAACGAAAAGCGTTTTTCAAGATGCTCAACACCGCCGTATACACAGACATTCCAGTCGTTCATGGTTATCTCCTGTAAATGGATCATCCCCAGCCAGTGAGGTAAAGACAGTGTAGATAAATAATGATAACAACGTAAATGGGTATAGTTGAAATTGAGCCAGGCAGCAATAGATCAAATAGTGCAAAAGAGATCAGCAATGGCCATACAGTTTACTGCACCAAAGGCGCAATTAAAGCGATCAGTACGCTGTGCTGCACAGCCCTATGCCTACAGAGCAAGAACGCCTGCCAGAAAGAAAAAGCTCAGGCGGAAGGGTTTTAGTCTTCGCTGCCCTTGTCTTCTTTCTCTTTCAGATCTGCCTGCAGTTGCTCAACTTCCTGCTTGCTGCTATTCAGCTGCTGAGTCAATTGCTTCTGCTTGGATTTCAGGGTGTTGTTCTCACCGGTCAGACCACGATTCTGTTCCTGCAGACGTTTAACCTGCTTCTTCAGACGGTCAGGGTTGCTGGCACGCAGGTTTTTCAGTTCATTCTCAGAACTCTTAACCAGCTTGTCGAGCTTCTCGGCTTTCTGTTCAGCAGCTTCGAGGCGGGACTTCAACTGAGTCACTTCCTTGTTGTGCTGTTCGGTGATTTCAATCAGAGCAGCAAGACGCTGTTGTTCAATAATGTCCATCTCTTCGGTATTAGCGAAATGGCCTCCCACGTTAAGGGTACCCATAGATATACTAGCCTCTGGAAAAGGTAATGATAGGATTACACGAAGCGGCTTCCACCCGCATTGTAGAGCTACACACTGCGGAGCTGCACATCATGAAGCAACACATCGTAAAGCAACAATGAGATTGAGGTTTTGAATTATGAACTGAATTGTTCTTCATTAAACGACTGGTAGAAGCAGACTGACGGTAGACGGGGTCGCATCGTAATACAGCATCCCCCTGAAGAAAAGATAAATTTACATCATTAGCTGATGCATTGCCAATTTTTTTTGAGCCATGTCATTAATTTCAGCTATAAGCAGAAAATCATTGTATGTTTTATTATCAATAGGGGTTCCGATATACAATACATCCTACTGTGTTTTTTCTATTTAAAGAATGAGTCGCTGTTTATCAGCCCTTTTATAGTGTAAATCTGAGCATGGATATTTTTTTACATCGTTTAAACTCTGATAAGCCTGACTTTCCTCCCGTCAGCGAGGCCCTTGATCAACCCAACGGCTTATTGGCATTTGGCGGAAAGCTTGATTCCCCAACCCTGCTGACTGCCTACCAGCAGGGTATATTCCCCTGGTTCAATAACGGAGAGCCTGTTCTCTGGTGGAGCCCGAACCCCAGAATGGTCATCAACCCCGAAGCCATTCACATTTCCCGCTCAATGAAAAAAGAACTTCACAGGCACACCTACCAGATCACTATTGATCAGGATTTCGCCGGCGTAATGCATCAGTGCCGAATACTCAGAGAAAAAGCAGAAGGCACCTGGATTACCGACGAGATGGAGGAAGCCTATAACCGCCTGCATGCTGAGGGCTATGCACACTCGGTTGAAGTCTGGGAAGGTAAGGCGTTAGTGGGTGGCATCTATGGTCTGGCAATGGGTCAGATGTTTTTCGGTGAATCCATGTTCAGCAAAAAAAGCAATACATCGAAACTGGCCATTATTTACTTATGTCGCTTTCTGGCGGATCAGGGAATCCGGCTACTGGACTGCCAGGTGCCAAATCCCCATTTAGAATCCCTCGGCGGGATTTATATGCCAAGGGATCTCTTTATCAAATATTTGAAAAAATATTGCCGTACCACTCGTTCCGTAGCAAACTGGAATTAAGAATGGCAATGGATGGCCAGACACAATGAGCGTTCTGAAAGATCTTAAATTCTACGCAACCCAACCTCATACATGCAGTTACCTGCCAGAACGACAGGCTATTACCCTGTTTATGGACCCGTCTACCGACCTGGACTCTGGTCTTTACAGCCATCTTTCAGATATTGGCTTCAGACGCAGCGGCAGGCATATCTACCGCCCCCGCTGCAATGGCTGTAACGCCTGCATACCGGCTCGGGTGGCGGTTAAACAGTTCACTCGTCGGCGTACACAGAAAAAAAACTGGAACAAAAATCAGGATTTAGTGGTTACCGCCCATAAAGCGGTGAATGATGAAGAAACTTACCAGCTCTATCAGTCCTATATTAATACCCAGCATAAAGATGGTGATATGTACCCCGCCAGTGAAGAACAGTTTGAGTCCTTTCTGGTTCAGTGTCCGGACTTTTGTACCTTTTATAAATTTCGTCTTGGGGATGAGTTAATGGCGGTTGCCGTCACTGATCGCCTGCAGCAGGGACTCTCAGCCATCTATACATTTTATCATCCAGGCTACCCGAGGCGCAGCCTGGGACGTTACTGCATTTTGTGGCAAATCGAGCAGGCCCGTAAAATGGGTTTTGACTATTTGCATTTAGGGTACTGGATCAAGGATTGTCAGAAGATGAATTATAAGATTCAGTACCGCCCACTGGAGATTTATCTTAACAATCGGTGGGTCACCCTTAAATAAGTGAATATCTGCAAATTGTTATCTGAATTAACTTGATAACAAGCAGTTATCTTTGCTTTGGCGCTGGATTTAGGGCAGAATGCCAGCCAAATTTTTATTCCTCCAACATCGCTTGCCCTGAGGTCAATACTTAATGGCGAAAGAAGAAAGCCTTGAAATGGAAGGCGTGGTGATCGACACCCTGCCTAACACTATGTTCCGTGTAGAGCTGGAAAACGGTCACGTGGTTACTGCCCACATTTCTGGCAAGATGCGCAAGAACTACATCCGTATCCTGACTGGTGACAAGGTTAAAGTTGAACTGACACCTTACGACCTGACCAAAGGTCGCATCACCTACCGCTCCCGCTAAGTGCGAAGCGCGCCCCTGTAGACCGCCTGAAAGATGATATAAACGCTGGCAGGTTTGTCTGAAGCAGGGGCAAACGCCCCTGCCGATTACTTCCTGCTTCAGATCATTTCCCATTGATGGTTTCAAGATCAGACGTCTTGCTTTTTGCAGCTTCGAACTTGAGGTGTAACTCGTCTTTTTTCACGGTGACACGAACAAAGCCACCGTTTTCAGACAACTTGCCAAACAGTATCTGCTCTGCCATCGGCTTTTTCAGGTGCTCCTGAATGGTTCTGCCCATTGGTCGAGCTCCCATCTGGCGGTCATAGCCTTTCTGAGCCAGCCACTCTCTGGCCTTATTATCCACATCCAGCTGAACCCTTTTCTCATCCAGTTGTGCCTGCAACTCAGTGAGGAACTTATCAACCACAAATTTAATGGTGTCCTCGTTAAGCGCCTCAAAAGGAATAATTGAATCAAGGCGATTGCGGAATTCCGGGGTGAAGGTCTTTTTGATCACGCTCATACCATCACTGGTATGATCCTGCTCAGTGAAACCAATGGAACTGCGGGTCATGGTTTCTGCACCGGCATTGGTGGTCATAATCAAAATAACATTACGGAAATCAGCCTTACGGCCATTGTTATCCGTCAGAGTACCGTGGTCCATCACCTGCAACAGCAGGTTGAAGACATCGGGATGACCTTTTTCAATCTCATCCAGCAGCAACACACAATGCGGAGTCTTGTTAATGGCTTCGGTCAACAAACCACCCTGGTCATAACCCACATAACCGGGAGGCGCACCAATCAGACGGGAAACCGTGTGGGCTTCCATATATTCAGACATATCGAAGCGCACCAGTTCTATGCCCAGGGATTTCGCCAGCTGGCGACAAACCTCAGTTTTACCCACACCCGTTGGGCCAGAGAACAGGAAAGAACCAACCGGCTTCTCAGGCGCTTTCAAACCGGCCCGAGACAGTTTAATGGCTGTGGCCAGCGAGATGATGGCACCATCCTGCCCGAACACCACCATCTTGAGGTTACGCTCCAGCTTTGACAGCTGCTCCTTGTCGGAGGAAGAGACAGACTTAGGGGGTATGCGTGACATCTTGGCAACAATAGTTTCTACATCAACGACTTCAATCACTTCTTTTCTGTCTTCTTCAGACTGTAGTTGCTGATAGGCACCGGCTTCATCAATGACATCAATGGCTTTGTCTGGCATGTGACGATCGTTAATATAACGATCCGCCAGTTCAGCAGCTGCACGCAGAGAGTCATCTTCATACTTAATGGCATGGTGTTCTTCAAAACGCTGCTTCAGACCCCTGAGAATCTCAATGGTGTCCTCAACATTGGGCTCAATAATATCAACCTTCTGGAAACGACGAGCCAGGGCACGATCTTTCTCGAAAATACCACGGAATTCCTGAAAGGTGGTTGAACCTATGCAGCGCAGCTCACCAGAAGTCAGCAAAGGTTTCAGCAGGTTGGAAGCGTCCATAACGCCTCCGGAAGCGGCACCGGCACCAATGATGGTATGAATCTCATCAATAAACAGGATGGCGTTATCAAGGCGCTTCAGTTCACTCAGTAACTTTTTAAAGCGCTTCTCAAAATCCCCCCGATACTTTGTCCCTGCCAGCAAAGAACCAAGATCCAGAGAATAGACAATCGCCTTGGACAACACTTCAGGCACTTCGCCATCAACAATCCGCTTAGCAAGACCTTCAGCGACAGCGGTTTTACCAACACCAGCCTCACCAACCAGCAATGGGTTGTTTTTGCGGCGACGGGTAAGAATCTGACAGACGCGCTCTACCTCGTCAGCCCGTCCCACCAGAGGGTCAATCTTGCCCTGGCGAGCCAGCTCATTCAGATTAGCCGCATAGGTCTTTAGCGGGTCTTTGCTGGAAGGTTCAGACTCTCCCTCCTCGACCAGGTCGTTGCTGATTTCTTCCAGCTCCTGCCCTGGCATCTTGGCGATACCATGAGCGATGTAATTGACCACATCAATCCTGGCAACATCCTGCTGCTTGAGGAAGAAAACCGCCTGACTTTCCTGCTCACTGAAGATGGCCACCAGAACGTTGGCTCCGGTCACTTCCTTTTTGCCGGAACTCTGAACATGGAAAACCGCTCGCTGCAACACTCGCTGGAAACCCAGGGTTGGTTGAGTTTCACGATCAGTGTCGTCTGCGGCAATTAAGGGGGTGGTAGAGTCGACAAACTCACTCAATTCCCGTTGTAACCGCTCCAGGTCAACACCACAGGCAACGAGCACCCTGGAGGCAGATTCATTATCAAGAAGAGCCAACAGCAGGTGCTCAACCGTCATAAATTCATGACGTTTGCTTCTGGCATCTCTGAAAGCACTGTTCAGTGTGAGTTCGAGGTCTTTATTGAGCATAAAAATTTACCCTGAGAACGCTAATCGGCTTTAACTGTTTTGCACAACAGGGGATGCTGGAATTCTCTGGAGTATTCATTAACCTGTGACGCTTTGGTTTCAGCGACATCTTTGCTGAACGTGCCACAGATTGCTTTTCCCTGCGTATGAACTTTCAACATAATCTGTGTCGCCTGTTCAGCGGACATGTTGAAAAAAACCTCCAGAACCTCAACTACAAAATCCATTGGTGTAAAATCGTCATTCAGGATGATTACCTGATACATTGAAGGCGGCTGCAGCTGTACTTTCTCAGGGAGCAAAGCGACATCGTGGTCACCTTCCAGCTCTCTGCCTTCCTTCTCTAAGCTTAGACGAAACTGCTCAAATTTACTCATAGATTGATAGACTGCTGTCTGCTGCATAGCACTGTTTTCCACGTGTATTACAGCGTATTTCATAGACCCGGTATCATCCGGCACAGGCATTAAACGACAAATGCATACTACTTGGTATGTCAAAAGCACAACGCCACTTTTCCATTCTAAATAAGTTGAGAAAAAGAACAATGGAGAGTTGGCAGGAATTATCGTACGCAGGTCATAAAACACAGCAACCTGCGAATCAGTTCCAGACAGCATTAATGCTTTAATTCCGGGAACACATGAAAAAAGGCCGACACTATAAAAATTATCGGCCTCACAAGGGTTAATAATAAGACTTGCTCAACTCTTCGTCTTACAGAGCATTCAATGCATTGTTAAACAGGGCTGACGGACGCATGGCTTTTGCCAGCCGTTCCGGGTTTGGGTGATAGTAGCCCCCCATATCCATAGCAACACCCTGAGCCGAGTTCAGTTCTTCAATAATGGCTGCTTCATTATTTTTCAGCTCGGAAGCCAGTGCTTCAAAACGCTGTTTCAACTCAGCGTCTTCTTCCTGTCCGGCCAGGGCTTCAGCCCAGTACATTGCCAGATAGAAGTGACTGCCACGATTATCCAGCTCGTTGACTTTTCTTGATGGTGACTTATTGGCTTCCAGAAACTGACCATTAGCCTTATTGAGGGTTGAGGCCAGCACTTTAGTTTTGACATTACCGGTTTTAATGGCAAGGTCTTCCAGGGAAACGGCCAGTGCCAGAAATTCACCCAGAGAGTCCCAGCGCAGATGATTTTCTTTTACAAACTGCTGAACATGCTTGGGCGCAGAACCACCAGCACCGGTCTCATAGAGTCCGCCACCTGCCAGCAAAGGCACAATAGAGAGCATCTTGGCGCTGGTTCCCAGCTCCAGAATTGGGAATAGGTCAGTCAGGTAGTCACGCAGAACATTACCGGTAACAGAGATCGTATCCTTACCTGCCTTAACCCGCTCAAGACTGGTTTTAACGGCTTCAACAGGGGGCTGGATACGAATATCCAGACCATCCGTATCATGGTCTTTAAGATAGGTGTTCACTTTGTCAATCAGGCTGGCATCGTGGGCACGCTGCTGATCCAGCCAGAAAATAGCGGTAGAGCCGGTTGCCCTGGCGCGATTAACACCCAGCTTTACCCAGTCACGAATTGGCTCATCCCGGGTCTGGCACATTCTCCAGATGTCGCCCTTCTCTACTTTATGCTGCATTAGTACCTTGCCGGCAGCGTCAATAACACGAACAACACCAGCCACCGGAATCTTAAAGGTCTTATCGTGGGAACCGTATTCTTCCGCTTTCTGGGCCATCAGGCCGACATTGGAGACATTACCCATGGTGGTGACATCAAAGGCACCGTTATCCTTACAGAACTGAATGACTTCCTGGTAAACACCTGCGTAACAACGATCAGGAATCATCGCCCTGGTGTCATGAAGCTTGCCATCCGGCCCCCACATTTTACCAGAGGAGCGAATCGCCGCCGGCATGGAGGCATCGATAATAATATCGCTGGGGACATGCAAATTGGTAATACCGCGATCTGAATCCACCATCGCCAGCGAAGGGCGACTGTTATAAACCTTCACCAGATCCGCTTCGACTTCAGCTTTCTGTTCAGCGGGCAAGCCATCTATCTTAGCGTACACATCACCAATGCCATTACTGGCGTCAACGCCAAGATCTTCAAACAGTGCGGCATGTTTGGTGAACACGTCTTTATAGTACGCCTCAACCGCCAGACCAAACATGATGGGGTCAGACACTTTCATCATGGTGGCTTTCAGGTGCAGTGACAGCAGGACACCCTGCTGACGAGCTTCTTCAATCTGGGTTTCATAAAAAGCTGAAAGCGCAGAACAGCTCATCACAGCGGAATCAATTACTTCACCAGACTGTAAAGAAAGCTTGTCTTTTAAGACACTTACCTCGCCTTTTTCATCCGTTAGCTGAATAGACACATTGCCAGCATCAGCCATAATCACAGACTGTTCACTGCCGTAGAAATCACCCTCCGTCATATGCGCGACATGGGACTTAGATTCAGAACTCCACTCACCCATGGAATGAGGATTGTTTCTGGCATACTCCTTAACAGGGCCAGCCACACGACGATCCGAGTTGCCTTCACGCAAAACCGGGTTAACGGCACTGCCCAGCACTTTGGCATAACGGGCTTTTATTGCTTCTTGGGCAGGGTTCTGAGGCTCTTCGGGATAGTCCGGCACATCGTAACCATGAGCCTGCAACTCCTTGATGGCAGCGTTCAGCTGAGGAATCGAGGCACTGATATTAGGCAGTTTGATAATATTGGCTTCCGGCGTTTTTGCCAGATCTCCCAGCTCCGCCAGGGCATCGCCAATCTTCTGGTCATCGCTCAGATGATCAGGAAAGTTGGCAATAATTCGTCCGGCCAGAGAAATGTCGCGTGTTTCAACGGTGACATCAGCAACTGAGGCAAAGGCCTGAACGATAGGGAGGAGAGAATAAGTGGCAAGGGCTGGAGCTTCGTCGGTTTCGGTATAAATAATCTTGGCTGTTGTCATAGTTTGTTCCTGACTCCAAACGGTACTAAAGTCATATTCTCAGGCTGCCAGTCAGGGAACCTGACCGAGAATAGAGCAGATAATCATTTGGCGTTATTATTACTTAGGGTCACAGGGCAACCAGTAAAAAACCATTCCCCCTAGAAAGTCGCTACTAAGATATACCAACACGGGCAGGGAATAAATGCGACGACACTGTATTTTTACTGATTTTTGTAAGTACCATCGTACCTCTTGCAGTATCCGGCTGGATATAGAAGTCATACCCAACCGAAGGTAGAATAGCCGCCAGTTATTTTTTTACCATGGAGGTGGGGTGATTAACCCACCTCCAATGCTCATAGCTAACAAGCTACAAGGTCCTATGAAACAACCTTCCGATACCAGAGTCATTGTCGGCATGTCCGGCGGTGTAGATTCTTCTGTCTCAGCGCTTCTGCTCAAACAGCGGGGCTACCAGGTAGAAGGTCTGTTTATGAAAAACTGGGAAGAAGATGACGGTACGGAATACTGTACCGCCATGGACGACCTGGCTGACGCACAGGCAGTGTGCGACAAGCTGGGCATCAAACTGCACAAGGCTAACTTTGCGGCAGAGTACTGGGATAACGTGTTTGAACACTTCCTGAACGAATACCGCGATGGCCGCACCCCCAACCCGGACATCCTGTGCAACAAGGAAATCAAGTTCAAGGCGTTTCTGGATTACGCCCAACATCTGGATGCCGATTTTATCGCCATGGGGCATTACGCCCGTGGTGGCATCGTCGATGGTCAGGCGGTTTTGAAAAAAGGTCTGGACAACAACAAAGACCAGAGTTATTTCCTGCACCAGGTCGGTTCTGAACAGCTGGCTCGCACCCTGTTCCCGGTGGGTGAACTGGAAAAGCCGGAAGTACGTCGTCTCGCTGAAGAACACGACCTGATCACCCACAACAAAAAAGACAGTACCGGCATCTGCTTTATTGGCGAACGCCGCTTCCGGGACTTCCTGAAGCAGTACCTGCCTGCGCAACCCGGCGATATTATCACCGAAGCAGGCGACACCATTGGTCAACACTCTGGCCTGATGTATCACACCATTGGTCAGCGTCAGGGGCTCGGCATTGGTGGCCTGAAAGGGGCGTCCGAATCCCCCTGGTACGTGGTTGAAAAAGACCTCGACAACAATGTGCTGATCGTCGGTCAGGGTAATGACAATCCTCTGCTGTTTTCTGAAGCACTGACCGCCAGTGATATTTTCTGGATTTCCGGACAGGCACCCGAAATGCCGACCAGACTGACTGCCAAGGTACGTTACCGCCAGCAGGACCAGGCCTGCACACTGTCTAAAATGGGCGATGGCCGCTATCTGGTCGTGTTTGATGAAGCACAAAGAGCAGTCACACCGGGTCAGTCCGTGGTATTCTACAACGATGATACCTGCCTGGGTGGTGGCATTATTGACGGACGTCACAAGACAGTAGCAGACGCCAAAGCCGCGTAAGGTATTGGGTCTGCAACCTTTCGAATTGAAATCATCCACCTTGCAGACCCGCTGAACGGAACAGAGAATTACTGGTGCAATACACAGCAAAGGAACAGGCCGCAGCACTGGCCGGCATTTTTCAGGCAGCCGCGTTAGTAGAGCGCCTGGCACGAACAGGTCAGCTGACCGATGAGGACATGACGCCCTCTATTCACAGCGTATTCGTGACTAAACCAGATTCAGTAGAAGACATCTATCAGGGCTATGCATCGCTGACGCTGGGACGACAGACCCTTAAAAACGTGTTGGAGCGCCAAAGCGATGCTATTCAGGGCGATACTGTTCGTTATGCCCTTACCCTGATCCACCTTGAACGCAAACTCAGTCGTAACGGCAATATGATGCAGGAAATCAGCCAGCGTCTCTCCCGGGCCGGGGATCAGGTCTCTCATTTTGGCCTGCTGCATGAAAATGTGATTGCCAGCCTGGCGGGTATCTATCTGGATACCATCAGCACGTTCAGAACCCGTGTACAGGTCTCTGGTGATCTGCGTCACCTGCAAATCAAAAGCAATGCCGAAAAAATCAGGGCGCTACTTCTGGCGGGCATCCGTTCCGCCATCCTGTGGCGACAGACCGGCGGCAGCCGCTGGCAGCTGCTGTTTAACCGCAGGAAACTGCTGGACGGCCTGAAACAACTCAGCTGACCCCAACTCTGACCATCGACTGTTTTACTTTTTTTTCATACGTTTTTTCATGCATCACAACTGAAAGACCGATGTTTTTCCGGTATGATGCGCCCTTTTCTGCGATCATAAGGCGTTTAAACATGGAGCTGACTGCACTGACTGCCGTATCCCCTATCGACGGTCGTTATGGGTCTAAAACCGAAAGTCTCAGAACCATTTTCAGCGAGTACGGCCTGATCCGCTTTCGCGTTACTGTTGAAGTAAAGTGGTTACAGGCTCTGGCTGCTCACCCTCAAATCACCGAAGTTCCGGCTCTGTCTGAACAGGCAAATGTTGTGCTGAATCAGCTGATCGACGGTTTTTCCCTGGCTGACGCCGAGCGTGTCAAAGACATCGAACGTACCACCAACCACGATGTAAAAGCGGTTGAGTACCTGATCAAGGAAAAGGTACAGGACAACGCCGAACTGGCAGCTATCAGCGAATTTGTTCACTTCGCCTGCACGTCTGAGGACATCAACAACCTGTCCCACGGTCTTATGCTGAAAACCGGTATGGAAGAAGCGGTTCTGCCGGTTATGGAAGAGCTGGTAGCCAGCATTGAAAAACTGGCCCGGGATCATGCCAGCCAGCCAATGCTGTCCCGTACCCACGGACAGACTGCGTCTCCGACGACACTGGGCAAAGAGATGGCGAACGTCGCCTATCGTCTGCGTCGTCAAATCCAACAGATCAAAGCGATCTCGCCACTGGGTAAAGTCAATGGCGCTGTTGGCAACTACAATGCCCACCTTTCTGCCTACCCTGAGGTGAACTGGCAGGAGCACGCCGAACAGTTTGTCACTGGCCTGGGGCTGACTTTCAACCCATACACTACCCAGATTGAACCCCACGATTACATCGCCGAACTGTACGACGCGATCTGCCGTTTTAACACCATCCTGATCGACTTCGATCGTGATGTCTGGGGCTATATCTCTCTGGGTTATTTCAAGCAGAAGACGATTGCCGGTGAAGTGGGCTCCTCCACCATGCCGCACAAGGTCAACCCGATTGATTTCGAAAACTCCGAAGGCAACCTGGGCATCGCCAATGCAGTGATGCAGCATCTGGCCGCCAAACTGCCTGTATCCCGCTGGCAGCGCGACCTGACAGACTCTACTGTGCTGCGTAACCTGGGTGCCGGTCTGGGCTACAGCCTGATCGCCTACGCTTCCAGCCTGAAGGGCATCGGCAAGCTGCAGGTGAATGCCGAGACACTGAACGCTGATCTGGACAATACCTGGGAAGTACTGGCAGAGCCCATTCAGACGGTTATGCGCCGCTACGGCATTGAACAACCTTACGAGAAACTGAAGGCTCTCACCCGTGGTCAGGACGGTATTACTAAAGCGACTCTGGCCACCTTTATCGAAGGGCTGGAACTGCCAGCTGCGGCCAAGGAAGAGTTGAAAGCCATGACACCGGCCACCTATATCGGTAACGCTGTGGATCAGGCTAACGCTATCTGAGACCAACCTGTTCCTTCAAACACCGTATTCGATACCCTGAACAGCAATAAGGCTGCCTGAACTTTCAGGCAGCCTTATTGCTCAATAGTCATTCATTGCATCGACCGCATCTACTTGTTACTTCCTTCCTTATTTTTTCTGTTAATTGGCCTACGTTCCAGCTTGTGCGCAAAGCTCTCCCGGCAAATGGGACAACGGGTTATGCCACTGCGGATCATCTGCGAAGCACACTCTTTATGCACCTTGTGGGAACAGGGTAAAATCTGACACCCGGTAAAGGCATCCTCCAGGCAAATGCAACACTCATCATGGGCAGACCCCTCCCGACACTTATGATTGCCACGTAACTGTACGTCCAGGCAGACGCCACAAGTGTCGCAATGAAACGAACGATCACCGTGTATACGGCAGATACCGCATTTTTCACAATGGTAAGGAGTATCGTCGGTACCGGTAAGGTGTTTGCATTTTCCACAATAGTAGGTGGAAAATTTTGTACCACAGTCTGCACAATACTCACCAAAATCTTGTACTTTATTACAATATATGCATTTTACTTGCACTGTATCGCGCGACTTTAGTTTTTTCTGCCCACAAGTTGACTGATGGTTATGACAACGATGACATGGCCAGAATGGCTCACAACACCCAAAATTAACGTAGCAATGTCGTTTGTAATGACTGCATAGCCATTGACCTTCAGTTTTGCGCCTAACTTGTTCGGAGCGGAGTATATCCAGACGAGTAGAAGAGCTGTCACTTTCGCCACTTTCTAGAACAGATCGGAGGCTCTGGCTACCGGAGTTTGCAGAGGTACCAGATTGCCCCCCCTGATTTGGCAGCGGAGTTAATAGCTTGGATTGCAGACTTCTGCGATTATCCACACTAGTGTTGTTCAATCGACCAACTTGACGAGAAATTATTTCTTCATGAAGTTTTTGTTTCCAATTCTGATAGGCTGATTTCCTGTGTCCATTGGGCGTAATCCCAGATCCTCGTGAGTCGTTGGAATGATGACCGCTTGCCCTACCATAACTGTTTTGTCTTGCTGAAGCTGCTGAAGCTGCTGAAGCTGCTGAAGCTGCTGAAGCTGCTGAAGCTGCTGAAGGAGTACGACTTTTTAATAATATGTTGATATAGCTATAATCACCTTCCAAAAATCCATCAATAACATGTACTAAACCATATTGTTGATTTTCCTCAAAAAATTTTTTAAGCGGATCCAGATTTATCGGAGTGATAATTTTTTTTTCGTGTAGCTTCTCTAATATGAGATGAGGCTCATCCCGGGTAACTTCTTGTATGTCCATATCTTTAGCCCACGTAAGTAATTTTTGCCGATCTGCTTGAGGAAGTTGTTCAGCAATCGCGAAAAACAATTTTTTGTATGCAACCCATACACTATCCGAGTAATGAAGGGCCATAGAGTCGTCCGACGCGGCCTCAGCAGCTGCCCCTTCTTCTGCCATAATCGGATTGGTTTTTCTATCCTGAGCTGAATTCTCTTGTTGTGGATCTGGTGCTTGTGAGATCCGGTCATTGCTTACGATCCTAACATCGACATGACCAGTTTGAGTTCCCACGGTATGTTTAGCTGGATCCTCTTGTTGTGGAACCGGTGCCTGTGAGATCCGGTCATTGCCTACGACCCGAACATAGCCATCATCAGTTTGAGTTCCCGTTTCCACGGTATGTTTTTGCCCTTGACCAGGCTTATAAATCTTTTGAAAATTAGCTTTCCTCTTGGGTTCAGAGCGAAGTGCCTCATACTGAGTGCTCACCTCTCCCAAATCCTCTTGCAAACTTAAATTCTTTATCATAAGTGCAAGACAGTGTTGCTTTAATTCATCAGGATCAAGATTTTTTAATCCTTGAGATAATTTTGAAAGCAACTCTTTACAAGGTCCGTTATTGCATTTAGGACAGTTGTGGCCTTCGGTATGCATCCCTCTATTGTTAAACGGAGGTTTGTCTTCTCCATTTCTTTCGCTTGAACCCGATTTTGGTATGTTGCGACTTTGAGCATGGTTATCAGCAGCGCCAGCTTGCGTTCCTCCCACTGCCCCAGATGGCGATTCGCCCGGTGACTGGTTTTCCATGCTATTTGCTGCCTGCCTGCCATAGTGCCGGGACAAGAGATCAGCTTTAAAATCATTCTGGTACTGCTGAACCAGTGCTTGAAGGTCAGAAGCCAGTAACCCGACCTGCTCTTTTGAAGAACCATGGTGGTCTTTTCCACCCCGCAACAGCTGTTCCAGCCGGTTTTTCAACTCGTTGTAAAGCAGTCCGGGGGCGGAATCAAGCCACTGCAAATAAAACGGCCTCTCTTCTGGTGGCAGCTTGCTGGAAAATATAACAATGTCCTGATAATCGGCATTGTCTGTTATGGCCTGCTGCTCCAGAGCCACTTTCAGAAGGTCGTCGTCATAATGCTCCACTTCTTTGGAATTATCAGCCAGCCAGGCTTGCAGAAGTGACAAAAAATCCGGAGGGAGGACATCGCTATTTGTTTGTCGGGTCGATTGCTCATTTAAGTAAGCCAGGTCGGCTTCAATAAGCATGATTCGGTTATCAAGAATGTTGGCCATATCCGAGTGCCCGGCAGCCCTGGCCAAAAGTATTTTTTTCTTGATTATCCTTAAAAGCCTTTGCTTATTTTTTCGGCTCTCGCTGAGCAGATCGTTTGTAGAGTCCTGTTGGGGATACAGATCGCCATTCAGTTCAATAACCAGAGGCTCTGGATCGCCATCGCCGTCGCCATCGCCATCGCCATCGCCATCGTCACCACCACTTGCGGAAGCTGACAGACTACCTGCGGCATTCGCTGCAATGCTATCTGTGACAAGGCCTGCAATGCCATGTAACGCTTCAGTGCGCGTCAAGGACAAATAGCTCTGTATGAGACTGTTAATCAATTGATCGTAATAAGAGATCAGCCTGGTTTCCGAAGGCGTTTCATCCCGGTTAATCACAACCCGCACAGATGCATCCAGGATTGATACCGCGACAGCAGGATAAGAAGTCTTTTCAGCAAGGTGTTGCCAGTCGACAAAGGCTCGCTCAAAGCTTGCAACAATATTGCTTTCTCTTCCTGAGTAAACCTCATCAGGAATCAGTTTACGCTTCAGAAGTAACTTTGAAACGGATGGCGAGGGCGCTTCTGTGAGTAAATGCCGGTTGCTGAACGACTCACCTCCGGGTCTGAGGGAAACAGCAGCGATCTTCCGGGTTTTTGAAAAACCGCCAGACAGGACATCGAAAAAAAGCATCCAGGCGGATTTAAAAGCTGTCTTCCCGCTATGGTCACGAGGCTTGAAGCAGGCCATATAACCATCGGTTAAAAACGCTTCCTTCGGAAAATCTGTAGATAAGTTGCCGACAGGTTTACAAATAGCGCCACCGCTGGCAGCAAAAGATTGTGAACTCGAAACCGCAAAGAAAAAGAACAATAACTGCGCAAGCGTAGCAAGCATAATGTTCGTAATCGCCTGAACTTTGAGCATTAACAACTGCCTTAAATTGGATGCTGGGTCAATATTCAACCATCGGTCGGGGCATAATTTAAGGTGACAAAGGAAGTTTTGTCTACTTTCTGCAGATTGCGATTGCAACCTTTATCTGCCATCAGGGTCTATCTTTGACTGATCTGATTAAAAAGGTTGTCTCATGTCCTCTACACCAACCGCCCTGCCCGACCCGGTGACACTCAGGGAGGTGTACCAACAGCAACAGGCCTACACCCGGATCACCCCTCTACTGATTGCAGAGTCGCTATCAAAACTGATTCATGGCGAAGTACTGGTTAAAGCAGAGTCACTGCAAAAAACGGGCGCCTTCAAGTTCAGAGGAGCCGTTTATCGCCTGTTGCTGTTAACGCCGGAACAGAAACAGCAGGGCGTCACCGCCTACTCATCCGGGAACTTTGCCAGAGGCCTTGCCGCCGCAGGCCAGATGCTCAATATAAAAGTCACGCTGGTCATGCCTGCGGATGCTCCGCAAAATAAAATCAACAGCGCCAGAAAGCTCGGAGCCAATGTCGTACTCTGTCAGCAGATGGAGCCTTCCAGAGAAGAAGCCGCCCAGAAGCTTTCTGAAGACATTGCCACTCAAAATGGTTCAATACTGCTGCACCCTTTCGATGACCCGGAAATCATCAAGGGGCAAAGTGCTGTTGGCGTCGAATTAATGCAGCAGCTACAGCAGCGACAAATTCAATGCCAGAGTCTGCTCTGCCCTGTTGGTGGCGGCAGCCTGGTGGCAGGCTGTAGCCTGCTGTTTGGCCCCTTTCATACCAGCACTCAGGTCTTTGGCATAGAGCCGGAAGGTTATGCCGGCATGAACCAGTCATTACTGGTTAACCACATCAGCAGGGCTCCGGGTAAAAACCTGAGTCATTGTGACGCCCTGCTATCCCGAAGTCCCGGAAAAGCGAATTTTGAAGTGGTGCGCCAGACCAGTGTTAAAGGCATACAGGTATCAGAGCCGTTTGTCGTTGAAGCAGTGCAGATGGCTTTTGAGGAATTGAAACTGGTACTGGAACCGAGTGGTGCCATAGCGCTCGGAGCCCTACTGCAATACCCGTCACACTTCAGGGGACAGACCGTGGTGGCTATAGCCACCGGAGGCAACATCGATAAAGCCTTGTTCCGTGAGCTGTTAGGTAGATAATGAATAGCGCTGTTGGCTGTTGGCTGTTGGCTGTTGGCTGTTGGCTGTTGGCTGTTGGCTGTTGGCTGTTGGCTGTTGGCTGTTGGCTGTTGGCTAAAGAGCCGCTAAAGCCAGCGATGAAGACAGGTAAGAAGCTCAGAGACTTCTACCGGTTTAGAAAGATAGTCATCAGCCCCCGCCAGGCGACAGCGTTTTTCATCTTCTGCTGAAGAACTGGCGGTCAGCATAATCACCGGAAGCATACGATAATCTACCTTACTTCTTAACTGTTCCAGCATGGTAAAACCGTCCATTGTCGGCATCATTAAATCCAGTACCACAAGGTCTACCTGCCGTTCTGTTTCTAACAATTCCAGTGCCTGCTGGCCATTTTCAGACAGTAACACCTTTAAACCTTGCTTCTGAAGCAGCTGGGACAGAGCAAAACTGTTCCGCAGGTCATCATCAACCAGCAGTACCGTTTGCTGGTTAAAATCAACAACCTCATTGTCATCGGACCCGGCGGACTCAAGAAAGAAATCATTATCCTTGCTGGAAGGACTGTGTTCTTCAGTGTTTGGCAACAGAGAACCGGGGGGAAGTGAGAGCGTGAAGGTTGCCCCCTGCCCTTTTTCACTGACCAGCGTCAGGCTCGCATCCATCAGGTCTGACAGCTTTCTGCAAATAGCCAGCCCAAGCCCGGTGCCGCCATAGTTCCTGCTCGTGCTGCCATCGGCCTGTTTAAACATCTGAAAAATAGTCTGCTGTTTTTCTTGAGGAACCCCAATCCCTGAATCAGAGACCTCAAAACTCAGGCATTCCGAGGTGTAGTCCGTATCCGGATTCCAGACATCCCTGAAAACCCGTAATGCCACACGCCCCTGCCCTGGCGTAAACTTACAGGCATTCGACAACAGGTTTTTGAGTATCTGCTTTAACCGCTTTCGGTCTGCATTAATCCATTCGCCCAGATCACTGTCCACATCAATGGTAAAAGCCAGCGACTTTTCATCCGCTAAAGGCCTGAACTGTTCTTCAAGTGTCTGGCATAAATCATGGATTGAGACGTCTTCCATGTGGATACTCAATTCGCCCGCCTGGACTTTCGACATATCCAGTATGTCCTCAATAATTTCCAGTAACTCATTGGCATTTTTGTAAATAATCGACAGTGAGTGAAGTTCGTCTGTATTGAGACTGCCTTCTGAATTGTCCAACATCAACCTGGCAAGAATGATGGTACTGTTCAACGGGGTGCGCAGTTCATGGGAAACATTGGCAAGAAATTCTGACTTGTAACGGCTGATTTTTTCCAGCTCTATGGCTTTCTCTTCCAGAGCCTGATTGGTCGATTGCAGCATGCGTCGCTGATTTTTCAGTTTGTCCCGATGTTCTTCCAGGCTGAGGTTTTGCTGCTCCAGCTCCCTGGTTCGCTCTTTTACCGCTTCTTCAAGACTGGCAGCCAGTTTCGTCAATTCCTGGTTCCTGAAGAAAATCTCCCGGGTTTTCTCTTCGGCTATATGCTCAGCCGCCTTGCGGGCAGACTTTTCCCGTTGATAACGTTTTTTCCAGGCTTCAGCATCCATGACTTTTGATTACTCCTGTGGAGAGAATCAGGACGTTCTCTCCATAATGAAACGAGCTTCAGTACCGGGGCCGACACCGGGAAGGTCCTGCCGGTCGATGGTCAGGTTCTCATTGAAATGAGCAGCACAGCCATTAATCAAACCTTCAGCCACTGAGGCAAAGGGGCGGTGAGAGCGGTAGTGAAGCTCCAATTTGTCATCTGACGCACGAGTACATGTCAGCTTTGGTGGGGTGGCGTCGGGGTACAGTTTCTGCACCTCGATATGAATGTAACCTTCAACTTTCTCCATAAAGTCGAATCCATTGCTGACCCCATGGAAGAAATCAGCATGAATCGTGGCAAAACGACCGAACAGGTATTCGCCAAATACCACTGCCAGGTCACCCGCTTCCAGTCCGCTCTTTTCACTCAGAAGTGTGACGAGGTTCAGGACTTCTTCATGAGAATAAGTGCCCAGAGAAGTGTATTCGCCATTGGACTCAAGATTGGCAGCAGAAAGAATCTCTTCTACAACATCAACCGAGAACTTTTCTTCAACCATTTCCATGAATTCGGTAAAAATGATGCCTTTCATTGATGTCTGACCTGATGGTAGGAAGTTACCTAGATTTAGCGGCACTAACAGTGGGATTTATAGGCGTTTTTTTAAGTTCTGGTAAAGGAAGTCCCGGTACACTGGTAGTGGTCTGGGCCGTATGTACTATCTTGAATGGGTTTATAAATTTCCAACAGGTTCAGGCACTCTGTCCTGCCCTGTAAAAAATTACAAAATAGGTGCCCATGAACAGCCATATCTTGATACTCTCGCTCTTGTTTAGCTTTTCCGTCAATGCTTCAGACTCATGGGAAAATGAAGAAAAACATGCGCCCAGCGGGCAGTTTGACTTCAATGTTTATGCAGTCACCTGGCAGCCCACCTATTGCCTGAAAGACAGCGCAGATCATTGCGTAAACCAGTTTTATGTTCATGGCGTATGGCCTTACTTTAACCTTCCACATAAGGAAGCAGCCAACACCCACCGCCGGAATGTGCTTAACTATCACCCTTCATATTGTTACAACTCCCCGGGGTGTTTGAGCGGCAAAGACTGTGAAATTAATGACCAACAGGTTCATTCGATTATGAACCACCCTTCAATAAAGGACTTATATCCAAAGAGTGCCTCGCTCTTTAAACACGAATGGCACAAGCACGGCACCTGTTCCGGAATGAATCCAAAAGACTATTTTTTACAGGCAAACACTTACAGGAAAGTGATATTTCCCAGCCTGGAGCCTCTATATAAATTTATTAATCAGCATCAAACCTCGTTTCAGATCAGCGTTTCTTATATAAAATCTCTACTTCCAGAAAATACAGGCCTGAGATGCATGCAAGTTAATGACAGGGCCATGCTCTTTGAAATTTTCTTCTTCATCGACCCGTCAGGAAAGCCCCATACGACTCAAACACAAATTGGGATACCTTGTTCCGGTCAGATCGTTATACCTGTCGGTCATGAATCGGGTACTGACAGATTTTGATTAAGACACAGCCATTGAATTTACTGCTATTTTTGCCATACAAACTATTTCTTAATTATGGTGAATCGTGGGTGAATAGCGCAATGATCACCGGTTTGCCAAACAATACAAAATCCAGAAACGATGAAAAATAAAAATTGGTTCGTCAGATGCTGTCATTTTTTATTATCAATCGGCTTGATGCTGACGGCTTATGAGGTAAAAGGAGGCTTGTCTAATCATTCATTTATATTAATAAAAAGCAGTCCGTCAATAAACGCTATTTCTGTGAAGCAGGCAGGGGTCACTCACAGAACTTTCTCGCTGGGTGAGGGAGAAAACTTTATTATTGCAGAAGAAGTTCTCCTTAATGGACTGGCAGCCCAGGTGCATATACGTGGAACCAACTACCTTACCGATTATCTTTTTCTGACCCCTGGAGGGCGGGCTTCTGTCGCAGCAGACCCAAGCTCCATTGAACAGGCTGAAGCATTACATTTTTCTCCGTGTTTATCCCAGTGGACAGTGGGTTCTGTTGAAACACTGCTTTCAGACATCACTACGACAAATTCAGCATCATACGGTCAACAGCCCTGTGACCAGCTCAAAAGACCATTATCCGGCGCTCTTTATATCAACCCATCTATTACAAGGCTCATCTCCGAACCAGCTGAAGGTAGTTTCACCCCGACAGATGATATTCTGGTTCTAATTTTCAGTAATACTGATAAAAGCAGATTACTAAGTGCTATTGATACTGATTACTTAAAAGGAAAAATGCATATGGACGGTTCTTACCGATTGAAGGTAAGTATTGGCCGGATGGACAAGGCGTTCACACTTTATCTTCCTCAGAGTTTAATCATTAACCCAGTCGCAAGTTATTATGTTCCACCACCTACTCCGACCGTCACAAAGCCCCCGTATCGACTTATTCCCTCTGTTAAAGTCTCCAGATCGGGGCAGCCAGAAGCAAGTTCGCATAATGAAAGAACCGATGCTGATATCGCAATGGCCGCTTATTTCTACCCTCAGGCGATCAGTCGTACGGGCTCCACACCCCATCCGGAAACTTACGCCGACACCGGTATTCTATTTATTCAACGCAGCGGCCCTGCGGATCATACAGAGCCGAGTCGCCCCAATGAAAAGAAGGCAGAAACGGGAACGGTTGCAGTCGAATTCACCCCATTTGCAATGTGCGCTGCCGTTGAGGCTGCTATGAAAACAAGAAGTGAGCATCAAAACGCAACACCTAAGAACAAAACCAGCCGCGAGACCTCCAGAACTAATATGCGAGATACTATCGCTCGCCTGAAATATTGCCAGCTCGCACTGGCTGATTTTTCTGATGACGTTAAGGAACATTCCCTGGTGAATCCCGAAGATATTGGAGATATGGTCAATTACACCCGGTATTTACTTCAGCTGCGTTCGAATTATATACCCGGTGGCAAACCGGCTGATAAACGACTAATCAACACTGTTGACGAAGTTCTTTTGTACTCTCGCGTTATCACCATCTCGTTTCTTCGTCATTTAAAGAGCAAAGCACTCGTTACCAGTGGCGGGCTAGAAGGCAGTGATGTTTTGCCAGCCCAACTTCTGGCGGAACTCTGCGACGGGCTTCAACCCGCCCAGCCAAGGCTGAAAACTCTTAAGCATGACGAAGATCAAATTCAAGCCATGCTATACATCGCTTGCTCTCGTATTCTAAAACTGATCGACGATCTGTCCATCACCTACAGAGACAAAAAACCGGAATTTACTCGGGCGGTTGCGAATGCCTGGCAAGACCTGCGCAGGGTTATTTCGTTTCTTGTACAGAACGAGATCATCGACCTGTGCATGGATACACATTGTGCCTGGACAGCAAAGCATGAACTATCGTTTATTGCATCTGAAATGGGAGATATTGATACTATGCTGCTACTTATGCAGCTGACCAGTAAACAGTTAACAAGTTCAGGGCATGAAAACTTCTTTGAAATTCAACGTATATTCAATATAACCCTGAACACTCTGGTGAATACTCTTCGGCAAAGGGATCTGTCGTCGGCAAATTTCACCCCTTTTCTTAACAGTGCCAGGCTACTGAATCTGGATACTTCCCAGCTGGAAGCCGCTATTAAAAAGCATCAGCAAAACAGAGAGCGCACACAGGCCGCAAAGTCTCAGAAAATAAGCCAGAGAGCCGACGCCTGGGCTGAAAAGGAAATCCAAAAGTCAGACAGCATTCGCCAGAAAATGCAGGAAAAACAGGAAAAAGCCAAAAGGCTGAGAGAAAAAAGATACCAGAGAGCTAAACAGCATAGTAAAGAAACTGAATCCCAGGGCCCGGCATTATCCACTGCAACGGCCAGTGACTTACCCCCCGAAAAAAGTACTATCGAACCAGACAGCTGGCTGTCTTTTTACGAACAGGGAGAACAGGCATTCAATAAAGAACACTATGATGACGCTCTGCAGCATTACCTGAACGGGCTCGCCATGACATCAAACCCGCTGCATAGAGCGCGTATTCAATCTTCTATTGCTGACTGCTATTTCTTTTGGGGAAGTTTAGCCAGCAGGCTCCGGAACCAGCTCACTAAATCATACGATTATTATGAGGATGCAGTGAGGGCCGTTCAGTCAGGGAACTACCCGGAGCTGGACAAGGATGGTTTTTTCAAACTGGCTCGCTCAATAATAGATGCCATTGACGACAAGCTGATTGAATCTATCAGACAAGCCTACCGATGGCACGTGGAAGCCATTGACGAGCTGCAAAAGCTCAAAGGTGAAGAAGAGGACAGCGAGGTAGAAGAACTCCTGAGCCTGCTGATTATAGAAGCGGAGAACCAGGAGGAACTGGCCAGAAGCATAAAGGACGGAGTTATAACCCTGAATAAAGCCTCGGAACTCAGGCGACAGGCCATCAACAATAAGAAGCCTGACCAGAGACCATCCCAGAGAAAAGAAGAAAAAAAGGTTTTGCAACAGCTCAGTTATCTTCAGGAAAAGGTAACGAGTCAGCCCGTAAGGGGAAACGGAAAAAGAAAAGGAAAAAAGAAAAGGCAGACAACACAGAAAGAGAATCCCGACACTGAAGTCCAGGCCCTGACCATTGAAGCCGAACTGGAAAAATTGAAAACAGGAGAAGCTGCCTGCCAGCAGGAGCTCTACGATGTTTTGGGCAAATTCAGCGGGAACGCAGAAAAAGCCAGAGAAATCAAACGCAACCGGAAGCAGAAGGCTCAACACAGCGAGACACCTGCGCCAGAGGCACCCGCTTCTGGCGGATCAGAACTTTCATCTCCCGCTGGGTTACACCATTATCTTGAACAAAGCCAACTGAACGAACTTCTGAGTTCAAGTGGAATAATAGGGTTTAATGCTGTCGATGTCCCCTCCAACCACTGGTGCATGTTCGAAGCCCTTGAGCGCTGGCTCAACCTTTTCCCCGATCGCGACAGTTTGGTGAATAACCCAACTGAAGGCTCTGAGTTATTCTATGCACTCGGCAACCGTGCAAAATTGATGGCAGACGAGAATCAGGATGACCAGATGCTAAATCAAATCGCGGCCACCTTCCACGTCGATGCCCCCGGTCCACAGGCCTGGGGAACCGACGAAATGCTGCACCGACTTATTGCGCCTGTTCTGAACCTGAACATACTGGTTTTAGCGGTAGACTTCTCGGAGGGTCACCCTGTTCTCACGAGTGTAATGTATACCAGGGACGCTATCACGCCCGTACCGCCTGAAGAGAGGAATTCAGCCATCAACAGGTCTGACACGATAGCCCTCCTCCACATCAACAACCACTGGCAGGCGGTACTACCGGCTGCCGGGTTTGTACAACCAGCCAGCACGGGCAGCAACGCCACCGATACGACAGCAAATGAACAGGCACCTCTCATTGAAGTACCAGGATTACATAGCCTGGAAATATTGACTCCAGAGATTACCGCCAGTCAGAGTCAATGAATTAAGACTGCTCAGCCTGGTACAGCCAGGTTTCAACCACCAAGTCAGGATTCAGCGAAACCGCTTCAATGCCCTGCTTTTTAGGGGCTTAAAACAAAACCATGTTCTAAGGACGTGGATCATTTACTTTAAGTCACAGCCATTGAATTTACTGCTATTTTTGCCATACAAATTATTTCTTCATTATGGTGAACCGTAAGTAGATAGCGTAATGCTCACCGGTTTCCCAACCAGCATAGAAACCAAAATCTATGGACAATAAAAATCGATTCGTCAGATGCTGTTACATTTTATTATCAATCAGTTTGATGCTGGCTGCTTATGAGGTAAAAGGAGGCTTTTCTCATCATTCATTTATATTATTAACAAGCGGTCAGCCAATAAACGCTATTTCTGTGAAGCGGGCAGGGGTCAGTCATAGAGCTTTCTCGCTGAGTGAGGGAGAAAACTTTATTATTGCAGAGGAAGTTCGCCTTAATAGACCAGTAGCCCAGGTGCATATAAGTGGAACCAACTACCTTACCGACTATCTTTTACTGACCTCCGGGGGGCGAGCTTCTGTCGCAGCAGACCCAAATGCTATTGAACAGGCTGAAGCATTACATTTTTCTCCGTGTTTATCTAACGAGACAGAGGGTACTGTTGGAACACTGCTTTCAGACATCGCTACGACAAATTCAGTACCATACGGTCAACAGCCCTGTGACCGGCGCCAGGCACCATTACCCGGCACTCTTTATATCAACCCATCTATTACAAGGCTCACCTCCGAATCAGCTGAAGGTAGCTTCACCCCGACAGATGATATTTTAGTTCTAACTTTCAGTAATACTGGTAAAGGCATAGAAGAACTAGGGATTATTGATGGTCAACGCATGGAAGGAAGAGTGCTTGAGAACGGTTCTTACCGATTGATGGTAAGAATTGGCCTGTTCGAAGAACCGTTCAAATTTACTCTTCCCCAGTCTTTAATTTTTAACCCTGTCGCGAGTTACTATTCTCCAGCGCCTACTCCCACAGACCCAGAGCCAGAAAAGCGATTTATTCCCCCTGTTAAAAACTCCGGGTCAGAACAGCCAGAAGCTGATCCAGAGAAGGAAAGGACTGATGCTGATATTGCCATGGTCGTTTACTTCTGCCCAGACCAGAGTAGCCGGTCCGGCTCTGCAACCCATACAGAAAATCATGCCGAAACTGAAATTATATTTATTCAACGCAGTGGCGCTGCTACAAATACAGAGTCGAACCACCCCAATGAAACGAAGGCAGCACCAGAGACAATTTCCGTGGCATTCGCCCCCTTTGCAATGTACTCTGACGTCCGGACTGCGACGCAAAAGAGAAGTGAGAATCAAAAAGCCCCAGAAGTAAAAACCAGGTTCACAAACACCAAAGACATGATAGTTGACGTTGTCACTACTTTGAAAAACCTCCAACCTAAAATGTCTAACGTGGAAAATGAGCAAGTAGATGATGCAATGAAGAATCCCGAAGACATTAGACTCCTTGTCAATAACACACGGCAACTAATCCAGTTGCGTTCAAATTATATAGCCAGTGCCAAAATAACTGATAGAAAACTGATCAACTCTGTTGACAAGATTCTGATGAATTCGCGTATTCTCCTCATCTGTTTTCTTCATACCTTAGATAGCGAAGCGTTCGTCACCAGAGGCGGACTGAAAGGCAGCGATGTTTTGCCAGTCCAACTTCTGGCAGAACTCTGTGATGGGCTCAAACCCACCCAATCGAAGTTAAATATTTTTGAACAAGACGAATATAAATTTATATTGACATTAAAGGACATACGCCTTTATGTTCTGGGGCTGATCCTGAAAGTTGTCGACAAATACAACGAAAAAGAGCCAGATTTTAATAAGGCTGTCGCGTATGCCTGGCAAGACCTGCGCAAGATTATTGCGTTTATTGCTAAGAACAACATCATAGACCTGGACAGTAATCTAGAAGTTAGTGCCTCCTGGCAAATAAAGGTCCTGCTATCACTTGTAGCCTCTGAGATGGGTGATATTGAAACAGTACTGTTGCTTATGCAGTTGACTAAGAAGCAGTTAGCAAATGCCGGGCGTAGAAGCTTATCTGAAATTCAAGACATCTTTGACATGACTCTGCGCATTCTGGTGGATACTCTCAATCAAGTGGAAGTGGAAGTGGAAGTGGATCTGGCATCAACACTCTTTTCTTCTTTTTTAAAAAGCGCCGAAGTGCTGAAGCTGGACACTTCTTTGCTAGAAGCTGTTATTAAAAGACGGCAGCAACAAAGGGAACACGCCCAGACCAAAAAGTCTCAGAAAATCAACCAGAAAGCCGACTTATGGGCTGAAAAAGAAAAACGGATGTCAGACAAAATCCGCCAGAAAAGGCAGGAAGCGAAGAAAGAAGCCCAAAGGCTGAGAAAAAAAAGACACCAGAGTGCGAAACAACATGGAAAAAAAACTGAACCTCATAGCCCGACATTGTCCACGGCAACGGCCAGTGACTTACCCTCTGAAAAAAATACTATCGAACCGGGCAACAGGCTGCCTCTTTACGAACAGGGAGAGCAGGCATTTACTGAAGAACGCTATGACGAGGCTCTTGAGCATTTCCAGAACGAACTCCTGATAACATCAGACCCGCTGCAGAGAGCGCGTATTATGTCCTCTATTGCTGACTGCTATTTCTTTCAGGGGAATTTCGCCAGCAGACTCTCAAACCAGCTTACCAAAGCGTACGATTATTATGAGGATGCAGAGAGAGCCGCTCAGTCAGGGAACTTCCCGGAGCTGGACAAGGATGGCTTTTTCAAACTGGCTTGCTCAATAATAGATGCCATTGACGACAAACTGATTGAATCTATCAGACAAGCCTACCGATGGCATGTGGAAGCCATTGACGAGCTACAAAAGCTCAAAGGTGAAGAAGAGGACAGCGAGGTAGAAGAACTCCTGAGCCTGCTGATTATAGAAGCGGAGAACCAGGAGGAACTGGCCAGAAGCATAAAGGACGGAGTTACAACCCTGAATAAAGCCTCGGAACTCAGGCGACAAGCTATCAACAATAAGAAGCCTGACCAGAGACCATCCCAAAGAAAAGAAGAACAAAAGGTTTTGGACCAGCTCAGTCATCTTCAGGAAAAGGTAACGAGTCAGCCCATAAAGGGAAAGGGAAAAGGAAAAAAGAAAAGGAAAAGGCAGACAACACAGAAAGAGAACCCCGACACGACACTGGACATTGAAGCCGAACTGGAAAAATTGAAAACAGGAGGAGCTGCCTGCCAGCAGGAGCTCTACGATGTTTTGGGCAAATTCAGCGAGAGCGCAGAAAAAGCCAGAGAAATCAAACGCAACCGGAAACAGAAGGCTCAACACAGCGAGACACCTGCGCCAGAGGCACCCGCTTCTGGCGGATCAGAACTTTCATCTCCCGCTGGGTTACACCATTATCTTGAACAGAGCCAACTGAACGAACTTCTGAGTTCAAGTGGAATAATAGGGTTTAATGCTGTCGACGTCCCCTCCAACCACTGGTGCATGTTCGAAGCCCTTGAGCGCTGGCTCAACCTTTTCCCCGATCGCGACGATTTGGTGAATAACCCAACTGAAGGCTCTGAGTTATTCTATGCACTCGGCAGCCGTGCAAAATTGATGGCAGACGAGAATCAGGATGACCAGATGCTAAATCAAATCGCGGCCACCTTCCACGTCGATGCCCCCGGTCCACAGGCCTGGGGAACCGACGAAATGCTGCACCGACTTATTGCGCCTGTTCTGAACCTTAACATACTGGTTTTAGCGGTAGACTTCTCGGAGGATCGCCCTGTTCTTACGAGTGCAATGTATACCAGAGACGCTATCACGCCCGTACCGCCTGAAGAGAGAAATTCAGCCATCAACAGGTCTGACACGATAGCCCTCCTCCACATCAACAACCACTGGCAGGCGGTACTGCCGGCTGCCGGGTTTGTACAACCAGCCAGCACCGGCGGCAACACCACCGAACCCATAGAAAATGAGTCGATTCCACTTGCTGGTGAGCCCGGCTTACAGGGCCTTGAAATATCTCCGCCGGAGGTTCCCGTTAGCCTGCCCCTGTAAGATAGATATCGTTATGGGCCAGGAGCCTGTCGGACTTAAGACTGCGCTTCCGGGAAGATAGCAGCCTGAAAAAAGGTGTATTACTGTGGCGGGCAGACCAGGGAATCAATAATTTACTGGACGACCGTAAAGTTAACATTCTTGTCCGATTAGTTAAGAGTCGTAATTTGCGTAAACCCTCAATAGTCCAGGGTCTGATTCATCTAGAAAAATTCTTCCAGGACCAGAACCCGGAAAGTTTTGATTATCAGTATTCGCAGTCACTAGTCCTGATCCCTGGGTTGCCGTTGCCGTTCTTATAGTGGCAGTGGCAGTGGCTGCAGAGCCGTATTCAGTGACTTGTATATAGGCACTTCCTCTCGGGGATGTGACGGTGCTTATGATTCTCGCATAGTTTGAAGATTCCTTGATTTGGGTTGTTACGTTTACCATTCCCTCTGGTTCCGTGTGTGTCTGCACAGTGGCAGACTGGGTTGTTGTTTCGGATGGGTGCTGCCAAGCCCTACAGTGTCTGGAGAGATAGAACTGTCGACTAAAACGACAACCGCATGTTTGACAATGAAAGCGTGCGTTTTCATTATGAACGCTGTTATTATGCCTTGTCAGAGTGTTTGATTGATTAAAAGAAACACCGCATGGCAGACACTCATAAGAGCATTCACCGGTATGGATTCGTTCGTGCCTAACCAGGTTTGATTGAGTTGTAAAAGCTTTGTTGCATACATCACATTGAAAAGGTTTTTCACCGGTATGGGTTAGTCCGTGCCAAGTCAGGCTTCTTTCGCTGGTACAAGCCTTGCTGCATACAGGACATTGAAAAAGGTTTTCAGCGGTATGGGTACGCATATGCTGGGTAAGGTTACCGGATTGAGAAAAACACCTGTTACATATTTCGCACTTAAAAGGCTTCTCTCCAGTGTGGGTTAGTTGATGTACTCTGAGAGAGCTCGCAGTTGCGAGAACTTTCGCGCAAACACCACAGATGAAACGCGGCATAACTGATACTCCTGTGTAAGGCACAAAAGAGCATAGAGTTAATCCTTTCACTCAAAGCTGTATAGACAACATTTAATTATAGGCAGGGTCTTGAAAGCGTCCAGCCCTCTGGATTCGTACGACACGGATTATGTATTAGTGAAGTCGAAGCAGTTGAGTCTGGCTTGCATGACTCTCAATAATGCAGGCTATATCCGGCATCCATGCCGTCGTGCGGTTGCAATCCTCGCTACGGACGCTTAAGTCCGACAGGTTCCTGGGAGCCACCCTGACCGTCCGACGGCTCTGCCAGATACAGCCAGGTTTCAACTACCGAGTCAGGGTTCAGCGAAACCGTTTCAATGCCCTGCTCCATCAACCAGCGGGCCAGGTCCGGATGGTCACTGGGTCCCTGACCACAGATACCGATGTATTTCCCCTGATCCCGACAGGCTTTGATCGCCATGGACAACAATTGCTTAACGGCACCATTTCGCTCATCAAACAGATGAGCAATTACTCCTGAGTCCCGGTCAAGGCCCAGTGTCAGCTGAGTCATATCGTTGGAACCAATGGAGAAGCCATCAAAGTACTGGAGGAACTCATCAGCCATCAGGGCATTGGATGGCAGCTCGCACATCATAATGACACGCAGCCCGTTATCACCCCGCTTCAACCCATAGCCTTCCATCAGTTCTACCACCTGCCTTGCTTCATCCGGTGTGCGAACAAAGGGAACCATTAGTTCTACGTTATCAAGCCCCAACTCTTCCCGAACCCGTTTCATGGCAATGCACTCTAGTTCAAAACAATCCCTGAAGGATTCAGAGATATAGCGGGAAGCACCACGAAAGCCCAGCATCGGATTTTCTTCATCCGGCTCATACAGTGAGCCACCAATAAGATTGGCGTACTCATTGGATTTAAAATCAGACAGGCGCACAATCACTTTTTCCGGCGCAAAGGCTGCCGCAATGGTGGCAACACCTTCCACCAGCTTGTCGATATAAAAAGACACAGGATCGTTGTAGCCGGACATGCGCTCAGAGACAATTCGTTTCACATTGTCTGGCAAGGTATTGAAATTCAGCAAAGCCTTGGGGTGAACCCCAATCATTTTGTTAATAATAAATTCCAGCCGCGCCAACCCTACGCCACTGTTTGGCAAACGGGAGAAACTAAAGGCCCGATCCGGATTTCCCACATTCATCATTAGTTTGAAAGGAAGCTCAGGCATTGTTTTCAGATCACGAACATTGTGCTCAAAATTGAGCAACCCCGGATAAATAAATCCGGTATCTCCCTCTGCACAGGACACCGTAACATCCCTGCCCTCCTGAACCACTCTGGTCGCGTCTCCACACCCAACAACGGCCGGAATACCCAGCTCCCTGGCAATAATGGCGGCATGACAGGTACGTCCACCACGGTTGGTGACAATGGCTGAAGCGCGTTTCATCACCGGTTCCCAGTCCGGATCGGTCATATCCGTTACCAACACATCACCTTCCTGCAACTGATCCATATCCTCAAGATCAGCAATCACGCGAGCCTGCCCCTGTCCAATACGCTGCCCGATACTACGACCCTCCACCAGCGCTTCAGCCTGGTCAAGCAGACGATAGCTTTCCAGCTGGTTACCAATGCGACTCTGTACGGTTTCCGGACGCGCCTGAACGATATACAGCAAACCATCATCACCATCCTTTGCCCACTCAATATCCATCGGGCAGCCATAATGCTGTTCAATCGTCACTGCCTGTCGTGCCAGCTCCAGAACATCGTCGTCAGTAATGGAAAAGAGAGCACGATCATCCAGATCGACATCGATGGTACACACCGAAGTCCCGGTTGAACCGTTATCACCATACACCATCTTGATCGCCTTACTGCCAAGGTTACGACGAAGAATCCCGGGGCGGTTGTTTCTCAGGGCTTCCTTATAGACATAAAACTCATCCGGATTCACCGCCCCCTGAACGACCGTTTCTCCCAGCCCGTAAGACGCCGTTACAAAAACCGACCCGTCAAAACCGGATTCCGTATCCAGGGTAAACATAACGCCGGAGGCGCCCGTCTCACTGCGAACCATACGCTGAATGCCTGCGGATAAAGCCACATTGCGATGATCAAACCCCTGATGCACCCGGTAAGCAATGGCACGGTCATTAAACAGGGAGGCAAACACCTCCCGAACGGCACGCAACACATTGTCGGCACCACGAATATTCAGGAAGGTTTCCTGCTGACCCGCAAAAGAGGCATCTGGCAAATCTTCTGCGGTTGCTGATGAGCGCACTGCTACCGGAAGATTGGTCTGTTCGCCACACAACAACTGATACGATTGGGTAATAGCCTGTTCCAGCTCGGGCCGAAAAGGCTCAGACATAATCCAGTGTCGAATCTGAGCACCGGCTGTAGCCAGGGCACGGACATTATTAATGTCCAGATCGTCCAGCACTTCATGGATACGGTCGTACAATCCGTTACTTTCAAGAAAATCGCAGTAGGCTTCTGCTGTTGTGGCAAAACCTCCCGGTACCCGCACCCCTGCGCCACTGAGGTTGCTGATCATTTCACCCAGGGATGCATTCTTGCCGCCCACCTGTTCGACATCATTGGCACCCAGCTTGTCCAGGCTGACGACAAAACGGCTCACACTACTGAAGGCACTGTTCTCGAAGCCACTATTGAAGCTATCCACAATCGTTTTCCTCTGGCGCGTTTCCCCTGAAAACACGCGATTACCGTTTATACCCGATCTGGCCTGAAGCTTTTGCGACAGCAAAATCTACACCCGCCATCCCGATTCCGGTATAATATGTGCGATTTTGTTACTAATTGAAACACCCTGAAACGATTAAAAAGAGTATTTTTGTGCATCGCAACGTATTTTTTATTTCAGATGGCACTGGCATAACCGCTGAATCCTTTGGGCAGAGCCTTCTGGCACAGTTCACCGGCCCAGAATTCAGGCATGTCACCCTGCCTTATGTGGACTCTGTAAAAAAAGCCGCACAGGCTCTGGAAACCATTAACCGGTCCCAGAGCATCGATGGAACCCAACCCGTACTGTTTATGACTGTGCTGAATGAAGAAGTCAGCCGCATGATGCATGCCAGTGGCGCTTATGTGATTGACCTGTTTCAGGCTTTCCTGCCTGGCCTGGAACAGGAGTTTGGCCAGCACCCTCTCTACCGTGCCGGACAAAAGCGCTCCACCCACAGCAACAGCAGCTACCACCGTCGCATCGAGGCGGTGCAGTTTGCCCTGGATAATGATGATGGTTGCCGAATTCGTCACTATGACAAAGCCGATATTATTTTGCTGGGAGTATCACGCTCCGGCAAAACGCCAACTTGCATTTATCTTGGCCTGCAATTTGGTATTTTCGCTGCCAACTATCCAATCACGGAAGAAGACCTTGAGATCACCACCCGGCTGCCCGGGCCACTGGAGCCTTATCACAACAAACTGTTCGGCCTGACGATTCACCCCGGACGGCTGGCAGGTATTCGCCATGAACGCAAGCCCAACAGCCGCTACGCATCCAGGCAGCAGTGCCAGCACGAGGTCTCCAGCGTTGAAGAGATATACCGACAGGAAAACATCCCTTCCGTTAACAGTACGGATTATTCGGTGGAAGAGATCGCCACCCGGATTATGGCGATGACAGGGCTAGAAAGGCGGATGAAGTAAAGGTAACCACAACCACAAGGATCGTCTATACTCTCCCGCTCTAAAACGCAATACGCTTATTGATGAGCCAGCAAAATAATGAGCGAACAGCAGTGATTGGTCGGGCATGCTTGCATTGCAGGCAACATCCGGGCGCTTAGGTACGTGTCTCACAGAGAGACGATGGTATTTGATGTTTCATGAACCGGGCAATGCATCTTTACAAGCACTGGGCGCTGTTTCTGACCCTATGGACTTCCCTTGGTTACGGCTACTCGCTGCAAGAGCTTAAAAACTACAATATTCAGCTTGATGTCGCTAAGAAAACGGCACTGCTACCTATTACCGCCTCGATCCGGCAGTCAGGCTCGTACTATGAGATTAATTTCGGCACTACGGAATTCAATCCGATCACGGTCACAGAGGAGCAGGGGCACTACCGACTGGACGTTGATGGCGACAGATACACTGTGTTACTGCCCCATGCGCAGCTCCCAATGCCAGGATCAGCTCTCCCCACCTCTTTTGTTCAGCCTGCTCCACCTGTTTCCGTGGTTCCGCCGCCCGTGCCTCACTTTCTGGTGATGGACGCATCCGGTCATATCGATACTCTGTCAGAAAAGGTGAAGGGACTGCAGCAGGAAAAGGAGCAGCTGACAAAAACGAACCAGGCCCTGGAGCAGGAGTTGCAGAAGCAGTCTAACCGGTTTGAGGAGCAGATAGCCGCACTTAACCGTCAGCTCTCTGAGGCAACCAGACCGCAACGGCAGAACGAAAACCCGGCGCAAAGGCAGGAGGAGCCTGAACCGTCGGAACAACCTGCGCCCTGGCCTGAAGTGCCCTCTACGATACATGTCAGGAATCAGGGCACCCAGACACCCCGCTTTAATAACGAGCAACAGGGTATGACTCAGACCCTGCGGCAGCAGGTCAGGGAGCAGTCCCGGCAGATTAATCAGCTGAGCAAAGCGCTGGTTGGCAAAAAGCAGGCGCTCGCTGCCAGTCAAGAGACGGTTCGAAAACTGAATCTAAAGCTGTTTGACGATTCGGAACAGTATGGAAAGGTCGAAAAGCAGCTACTTGAGCAGATTAAATCCATCAAACTCAAACAATCTTTATCCATGGTGGATGAAATTTCACCCGCAATGGAACCTTCGCCCACCCCGCCTCTGGCTGAAGAGGCAGGAGCCGCAGAAAAAGTGGCTGCAGAAAAAGTGGCAGCGGCCCGGGCCCAAGCTCATTCCAGTGATCAGGGTGATGAGGAGATGAGCGAACAGAACCCTGAGCGCCAGGTAGAGCCTGAAAATAACGAAAGACTCCTGAATCAATCCACCACCGCCAAAAACGGAGACAGGAAGGGAAAAAATAAGGGGAAAAAGAAAGGGAAAAAATTTAAAGCACCCAGTAAAAAAAGACAATCTACCGGCGATGATTCGTCAGCCAGTACGGAAGTCAACGATAAATCCGTTGAACCTGAGGTGGGTGACGTCACCAACACTTCCCATTCCGACAAGCTGCCGGAACTTCCAGAAGATGAAGCACGGTCCCTTTTAGACAGGCTGTCAGATGCCATTCCGGCGCTAAGGCTCGCTGAGAAAAAAGGTAAAAAAAGACGAGAAACACAAGACTCATTTCATAACACGAAGGCGCTGAATGATTACATGGAGAGGCTTTTTAAATTAAAAGAGGAGCATAGCGAGATCAATCTTGACCAACACTATAAGGTGCTGGGCAATATTCTTCAGGATCAGATTATAAGATCTATAGGAAGTGGTGATGGGATCTATCCGAACTATCTTGATGATGCGATAAATCGGTATCTCCAGCTGTTTATCAATTTCAGAAAATTGCATGAGCATAAAAACCTTTGGAGGGTGATAGACCTCCTCACCTTAGACCAGGAGGATGCGGTAAAGATTAATGTGCTTAATATATTCCACCGCTTACTTAAGGAAAACTGGCCTGACTTGAGGATCGGCTTATGGCAGGTAATTGCCCAAACGTACAAAAATTTTCAATTTGAACATGAAGATATAGATGGCCTCAGTGACTACCTATCCAACCTTCTCTATGCGCTCTTTGCCGAAGATTTTACGATGATCACCGCATTGGTTCATGGGCTTAGGAGAGTAAATTCACCAAACAACTATGGGTTGCAGGATCATGTGAGCGCATTTGTTAAGGGAAACGATGAGAGGCTTTACAGCAACACCGGGGCTATTAGTATCTTGCGTGACTTTCAAATGATTGAATGTCTCATGAACTCAATAGCAGATAATGCAAGCCGGGGACGCATCTGGAGTGAACTCGACGTCACCGCTGTCGCCGCTACGATTGTTCAGATGTGCGATGCTATGTGCACTATTGTAAAGAATCTATCCAAATATATGCCCGCCGTGGGCGAAGACCAAGGTGTGAAATTCTTCAATAATGACGAGTCAGATTGGGATTTAAAACGCAAACACATTCAGCGACGGGTGAATATTGTGAAGCGCCTGAAAGAAGATAAGCCTGATCTGTCCAAACCCGTGCGGCTTCTTTCACAGTTTCAGGCTCATTTAGCGGGGTGCAAATATCAAGCAGGGTTCCTGAACCTATCGGGCATTGACCCAATCGAGCGCTTCTCCATCCTGGGATTTCAGCCTAACTATACTCCCGGCGACGGGCTTTGTCTGTTCCACGCTCTTGTCCAACAGTTATCAGGGGTGGAGGAGCCAAAGCAGGAGGACTCCCTGCGCTTAATCCGTCAGTTGATCGAGTTCGCCCAGAAGCAGTCCGACTATTCAGACACCTTTGGTCACATCAATACAGAGCTTCAGGAAGGCGAAGACCTGAATAGCCTGAATGCGGTGGTCAACCAGCTTCTGAATGCCCAGAGCATTGAGTCCCCCTTGCAGCAGGAGAGCTGGGGAGGGCATGAAATACTGGGCCTGGTCAGCAATTACCTGGACAGAGCCGTGCTGGTCATACAGGCGAATCACACCATGAGTGACGACGGCAGCATTGCGTTGCTGTTTGAGCCAGGGGGTAGTGAGCCTTCGTACCTGAACTTTATTGAGACTCTGGACTATATAGAAGTAGCTTTTTGGGACGGCTCGATGCCGGTGACTCTGGGATTTTTGCAAGGCAACCCTAACACCGGGGACGGCAATCACTGGTTTGAGTTGCTGTACAATATCTCATCCGAAACATCAAGCGACCTATATGGAGAGCTTGATCTTGAAGTGTCCGACTGTGATCGGGGTGACAGAGCCCCCGGGCAATGTTCGGAGTCGTGCCTAAAGCCCCCTGAAGAGAGGTAGCTTTAGCCAGGGGGAATTGAGTCAACCGCTTTCTCGCATTTACTAACCTGAAAAGCATCCCCCGGCACACGAACCCAGCCTTCCATCAACACTCTGGCGCTGCGGCTCATGACTGCTTTTTCAACCAGCCAGGCTCCCGTATTAGCACTGACTTCAGCACCCACTTTTAATGTACCTGACGGGTGACCAAAGCGAACAACCTGCCTCTCTCCCCCACCGGCTGCAAGATTTACCAGTGTTCCCGGAATAGCAGCCGCAGTGCCAATCGCCACCGCTGCGGTTCCCATCATGGCATGATGGAGCTTACCCATGGACAGCGCCCTGACCAGCAGATCAATATCATTCGCTGAAACGGCTTTACCACTGGATGCCTTATAATCAGAGGGCTTGCCAACAAAGGCCACCTTGGGAATATGTTGTTGCTGTAACGCCTGATCAATATGATCAATCAACCCCATTTGAACCGCACCGTGGGCACGAATGGTTTCGAATCGCTTTAATGCTTCGTCATCACCATTAATATCGTCCTGAAGCTCGGTGCCGGTGTAACCAATATCCTGAGCATTGAGGAAAATGGTGGGAATCCCGGCATTAATCATGGTGGCTGGTAACCGACCAATACCTGGCACGTCCAGCGTATCCACCAACTGCCCGGTCGGGAACATGGCTTCACTGGCATCCACCGGATTCAAAAACTCAACCTGAACTTCTGCCGCAGGAAAGGTGACACCGTCCAGCTCAAAGTCACCGGTTTCCTGCACCTCACCGTTGCTGATGGGGATATGGGCGACAATGGTTTTCTGAATATTCACCTGCCAGATGCGTACCGTGGCAAAGCCATTGTCAGGAATCCGGTCAGGATCAACCAACCCTTTGCTGATGGCAAAAGCCCCCGCAGCAGCCGTCAGGTTGCCGCAGTTACCACTCCAGTCCACGAACGGTCTGTCGATGGCGACCTGACCAAACAGGTAGTCCACATCATGGCTTGCCTGAGCACTTTGGGAAGCGCTTCTGGAAACGATCACCGTTTTGCTGGTACTGGAAGTAGCCCCGCCCATGCCGTCGGTGTGTTTGCCATAGGGGTCAGGGCTACCAATCACACGTAACAGCAGTTTATCCCTGGCTTCACCCGGCACCTGAGCCGGTTCGGGAAGATCTTCAAGGCTGAAGAACACCCCTTTACTGGTTCCGCCACGCATATAGGTGGCAGGGATTTTCACCTGAGGCACAGAACTCATGATTTCCCTCCTTAGGGTATACCGGGCTTTTAGCTGTTGGCTTTTAGCTGTTCATCTTTGCTCAAAAAATCTCTGGCAAAACGCTGAAGCACACCACCCGCTTCATAAATGGACACTTCCTCAGCGGTATCAAGACGACAGGTCACTGGTACTTCAAGCGTTTCCCCATCACGGCGATGAATAAAAAGCTTCAGTGTGGCACCCGGAGTCCGGTCTCCCAGGACATCAAAAGTTTCTGTACCGTCAATAGCCAGGGTTGTGCGAGTGATCCCGGCTTTAAATTCCAACGGCAACACACCCATGCCCACCAGGTTGGTCCGGTGAATGCGCTCAAACCCTTCAGCGACAATCACTTCCACACCGGCCAGACGCACGCCTTTAGCCGCCCAGTCCCGGGATGAACCCTGACCATAATCCGCCCCGGCAATAATGATCAACGGCTGCTGGCGTTCCATATAGGTTTCAATGGCTTCCCACATGCGGGTGACTTTGCCTTCCGGTTCAACCCGCGCCAGAGACCCCTGAACGACTTCTCCATTCTCTGTGACCATTTCGTTAAGCAGCTTTGGATTGGCAAAGGTCGCTCTCTGGGCGGTCAGGTGATCACCACGATGGGTGGCGTAAGAGTTAAAGTCTTCTTCCGGCAGCCCCATTTTCGCCAGATATTCCCCGGCGGCACTGTCAGGCAGAATGGCATTGGATGGCGACAGGTGATCGGTGGTGATGTTATCGCCAAGCACTGCCAGGGGGCGCATGCCTTTCATGGTGCGCTCACCAGCCAGAGCGCCTTCCCAGTAGGGAGGACGGCGAATATAAGTACTTTGTGGACGCCACTGATAAAGAGGGTTCGTTGTATTGCCACGACCAGAGTCCAGGTCAAACATGGGAATATAGACTTCCCGAAACTGTTCCGGCTTCACATGAGCGTGAACAATCGCATCAATCTCTTCATCCGCAGGCCAGATATCCTTCAGCGTAACCGGATTGCCTTTCTGGTCAACACCCAGAACATCCTGTTCAATATCGAAACGAATGGTTCCGGCAATGGCGTAAGCCACCACCAGCGGTGGTGAGGCGAGAAAGGCCTGTTTCGCATAAGGATGGATACGGCCATCAAAGTTGCGGTTGCCGGACAGCACCGCAGTTGCATACAGGTCGCGGTCAACGACTTCCTTCTGAATGACCGGATCAAGGGCTCCGCTCATGCCATTGCAGGTAGTGCAGGCAAAACCGACGATACCAAAACCAAGGCTTTCCAGCTCGGGCAGCAGACCGGCGGATTCCAGGTACAGCTGCACCGCTTTAGAGCCGGGTGCAAAGGAGGTTTTCACCCAGGGTTTACGCACCAGCCCCAGGGCATTGGCTTTTTTTGCCAGCAGTCCGGCCGCCACCGTATTGCGAGGGTTAGAGGTATTGGTGCAGCTGGTAATGGCGGCAATAATCACTGCCCCGTCAGGCATCAAACCGGGTTCATTTTCTACTTTGCCGGAAATACCCTTCTGCGCCAGTTCGGACGTGGATACACGACGGTGAGGGTTGGAAGGGCCCGCAATATTGCGACCCACCTTCGACAGGTCAAACGTCAGAACCCGTTCATATTCCGCCTGTTCCAGACGATCAGCCCAGAGTCCTGCGGTTTTAGCGTAGTGCTCAACCAATCTGACCTGGTCATCGTCCCTGCCAGTCAGCTTCAGGTAATCAATGGTCTGCCCGTCGATATAGAACAGTCCGGCAGAAGCACCAAACTCCGGCGTCATATTGGCAATGGTGGCACGGTCGCCCAGGGTCAGGTCGGCAACACCGGTACCGTAAAACTCCAGATAAGACGACACCACCTTCTCGTTACGCAGGAATTCGGTCAGCGCCAGGACAATATCCGTGGCGGTAATGCCCGGCTGGCGTTTACCAGCAATCTCAACACCGATAATGTCGGGCAGTCGCATCCAGGAAGCCCGCCCCAACATCACGCTTTCCGCCTCCAGTCCACCGACACCCAGGGCAATCACACCCAGGGCATCCACATGGGGCGTATGGCTGTCAGTACCTACCAGGGTATCCGGAAAAGCCACGCCCTCCCTCGACTGAATAACCGGTGACATCTTCTCCAGGTTTATCTGGTGCAGAATGCCATTGCCGGGTGGGATAACATCGACGTTTTTAAAGGCGTCCCTGGTCCAGTTGATAAAATGGAAGCGATCTTCATTGCGCCGGTCTTCAATGGCCCGGTTTTTATCGAAAGCGTCCTTGTCGTAGCCTCCGTGTTCCACCGCCAGTGAATGATCCACAATCAGCTGAGTGGGCACTACCGGGTTAACCTTTGCCGGGTCGCCCCCCTGCTGGGCAATGGCATCACGCAGACCGGCGAGGTCAACCAGCGCAGTCTGTCCGAGGATATCGTGACAGACGACCCTGGCCGGATACCAGGGGAAGTCCAGCTCCCGTTTACGATCAATAATCTGTTGCAAAGAGGCTGTCAGTGTTGTCGGATCACAGCGACGTACCAGGTTTTCAGCCAGCACCCTGGCAGTGTATGGCAGCTTAAGATAAGCACCGGGTTGAATGGCATCAACGGCAGCCCGGGTATCATAGTAATCCAGATCAGTCCCTGGTAATGATTTTCGATAGGCAGTGTTCATAACTGCTGTACTCATAACAATGAATCCACCGGGTCAAAAGGAAAGGAGCCACCCATCATTCGGGCGGCGATTGACTCAACCCGCTGTTAACGGTCTGCCAGCGGCAGCCAGCTGCGTGGCTCTTCACCAATATAATCCGCAGAAGGACGGATGATTCGGTTATTCGCCCGCTGCTCCATAACGTGAGCCGTCCAGCCTGAAACCCTGGAGCAGACAAAAATGGGCGTAAACAGTTTGGTGGGAATGCCCATAAAATTGTAGGCGGACGCATGGAAGAAGTCCGCATTGCAGAACAGTTTCTTTTCATCCCACATCAGCTGCTCAATGGCTTCGGAAACCGGATAGAGTATCTGGTCGCCGACGGCTTCGCCCAGTTTCTTTGACCACTGCTTGATAATGGCATTGCGGGGATCGGACTCACGATAGATGGCATGACCAAAGCCCATGATCTTGTCCTTGCGAACCAGCATGCCTTTTACACAGTCGATGGCTTCTTCCACTGAACTGAACTGCTCAATCAACGCCATGGCTGCTTCATTGGCACCGCCATGTAATGGCCCACGCAGGGAACCAATAGCGCCGGTTACGCAGGAGTGCATATCCGACAGAGTGGAGGCGCAGACTCTTGCAGTAAACGTTGAGGCATTGAACTCATGTTCGGCGTACAAAATCAGTGAAACATCCAGACAACGGCGATGCTCGGCAGAGGGCTCTTTGCCATGAAGCATGGCCAGAAAATGACCGGCAATGGAATCATCACCCACTTCTGTGTCAATCCGTTCACCATTATGGCTGAAGTGATACCAGTACAGGAGGATTGAAGGCAAAGCGCCCAGTAAGCGATCTGCCACATCCTGCTGCTCAGTAAAGCTGGTCTCCGCTTCCAGATTGCCAAGCACTGACGTACCGGTTCGCAATACATCCATGGGGTGAGCATCCGCCGGAATCTGCTCAAGGCAGACTTTCAATGGCTGAGGCAACCCCCGGAAGGTTTTCAGTCGTTCTTTATAACCCGACAGCTCGCTGGCATTGGGCAGATCACCATTGAACAGCAGATAAGCCACTTCCTCAAAGGTGGCATGATCTGCCAGTTCAGAAATATCATAACCACAGTAAGTCAGCCCGGTACCGGACTGGCCTACGGTACATAAAGCCGTTGATCCTGCACTCTGGCCACGCAGACCTGCGCCATTCAGTTTTTTCTCAGCCATGATGTCACCCCATTCTTGTTATGGATGTTGTTATTAGTAAAGTAAGACATTACTTTGATTATGTGTAATATCTTTCTGATTTTTAAGGATTTAAAAACTCTTTGGTTTTTACCAGACGTTCACGATCCTGAAAAGTCAGCATATCATCGGCAACGGCGCCGCTGTCACCGTCACGCCGGATCACATCGAGCACTTCTTTCATGGCCGTCATGGCAGCACGCTGTAAATCAGAGGGAATAATAATCAGTTGATAGCCCATGGCTTTCAGGTCAGCCGCTGGCACCAGCGGCGTTTTGCCACCATAAAACATGTTAATCAGTTTGGGACCCGGTGCCTGTCTGGCGATGGCTTCAATCTGTTGCACGGTTTGCGGTGCTTCCACAAACAGCATGTCGGCACCGGCTTCAACATAAGCTTTGCCACGGCCAATGGCATCGTCAAAGCCGGTGACAGCAATCGCATCGGTACGGGCTATGACCATCACCTCTCCGGCGTATTTGCTGGCCACTTCGATCTTTTTGCACATCTCATCCGCAGGTATCAGGGATTTACCGTCCAGATGACCGCAACGCTTGGGGAACTCCTGATCTTCAAGATGAAAGGCTGACACACCGGCATTTTTGAACAACTCAACAGTGCGCTTTACATTGACTTCATTACCGAAACCCGTATCGGCATCGGCAATCACTGGCAGAGTCGTGGACTCACAAATCTGCCGAACCCGGTCTACCACTTCCGTTAACGTTAACAGACCAATGTCAGGCACACCGGTGCTGCGGGCCATAGCCCCACCACTGGCATAGAGCGCAGAAAATCCGGCTTCTTCTGCCAGACGGGCGGAAAGACCGTCATAAACACCCGGAGCGGTTACAATGCCCTGTTGTATAATCAGACGACTCAGGGCGTTGTTTTTATCTGTCTCTGGCATAGTAATGCTCTCCCGGGAATTATTGTTTGCACATAAGCGACATTCAGACAGGATTTTAGAAACAGTATTCTAATCTGCCAACATACTCAAACCCTGTTTCTGGACTATAATTGTGCCGTCTCTATACAGAAGCGGGCAATATGCCTACATTGTTCATGGCAGTCAGCTATGACTGCATGTAGAATGCCACCACATTTTTGCTCGCTACTTTATGGCCACTATGAACGAACTGATCATCGTTGATCTGGACTATCAGGCTGACTCCAGCATCTGGTTTGAACATTGCCTGAATGAAACCCTGCCCTGTTTTCTCGACAGCTGCGGCTCAAAATATTCAGAATCACGCAGTCGTTACGACATCATCTCCGCAAATCCATGGGCCGTGGTAGCGGTGGACAATAATGAGCAAGTGAAGGTTACCAATTATTTAACCGGGGAAGCTATTGACCGTTCCGGGCAGTCTCCCTTTGACTGCCTGTCCGAACTGCTGGAAAAAATGACACCTGTCGTAAAAAACGCCCTGCCCTTTACCGGTGGCGCAATAGGTTTCTGGGGCTATGAGCTGGCCTCGGTACTGGAACCCGGTCGCATTGCCAGACGTGAGATGGAAACACCTTTAATGAGTGTTGGGCTGTATCACTGGGCGCTGATTTCAGACCATAAACAGCAGTCGACACAACTTGTTTTTCATCCGGGTTGCCCGGAACAGGAAAGAGAAAAGGTGTTGGCCCTTTTCCACCAACCGGAAGCAGCCAGGTCATCAGCATTTAAAATAACCCGTGGTTTTACCCCATCCATCACTAAAACCGAGTATAAAGAAGCCTTTGACAGAATTCAGGACTATATCCTTGCTGGCGACTGTTACGAAGTAAATCTGACTCAGGAGTTTGTTGCGCACTATCAGGGCAATAGCTGGTCAGCCTATAAGACGTTGAGAGAAGTCAGCCCCGCTCCTTATTCTGCCTATTTGTCACTCCCTGGCTTTGAGATTCTCAGCCACTCTCCGGAACGCTTCATTAAAGTCACAGGTCGCCACGTTGAAACTCACCCCATAAAAGGCACACGCCCCAGAGGACGCTCAGAACAGGAAGACCGTGAGTATGCACAGGACTTGCTGGAATGTGAGAAAGACCGGGCTGAGAACCTGATGATCGTCGACCTGCTGCGCAATGACCTGGGCAAAATCTGTAAAACCGGCAGCATAAAAGTGCCTCGCCTTTTTGGCCTTGAGAGTTATGCCAATGTGCATCACCTGGTCAGCACTGTGACCGGTGAGCTGGATGAGGACCGGCACGCTCTGGATGTGTTATCTCACGCATTTCCCGGTGGCTCTATTACAGGAGCCCCCAAGATTCGTTCCATGGAGATCATTCACGAACTGGAAGCGTCTGCGCGCACTATTTACTGTGGCTCCATTGGCTACATCAGTACAGACGGGCAGATGGATACCAGTATTACTATCCGCTCACTGATAGCCCGTAACAACCGGCTGCACTGCTGGGGCGGTGGCGCTATTGTGGCCGATTCCGATTGTGAACAGGAGTATCAGGAGTCAGTCACCAAGGTTAAAAACCTGATGCACGGTCTGGAAAGTATGTGATGACAGGGTAGACTTCCTGAGCCTGTCCGGGAGGATAAGCCCATGGTACTCGTACATAGTTATGCGCAGGCTGTATTTTTCTCCCTGATGTCCATGACCTGCTGGGGGTCGTGGGCGAATACCCAGAAGCTGGCAGCAAAAAACTGGCGGTTTGAATTATTCTACTGGGATGCTGTCCTGGGGCTATTGCTATTTTCCCTTTTAGCCGCGTTCACTCTTGGATCATTTGGTGCTGAGCCAGGGGGGAGAACCTTTTTAGAAGATATTCAGCAGGCTGATCTGCAAAGTATTGGTTACGGCCTACTCGGGGGGGTGTTCTGGAATATTGGCGACTTCCTGATTATCGCAGCCATTTCGTTAACAGGGCTGGCTATAGGCTTTCCAATAGGTGCTGGATTATCCTGGCTGGGGGGAACGATTATTGGCTATATTACCGAGATAAATATGACAGGTGGCAGCAGTATTAATCCGGTATTGCTGTTCAGTGGTATGGCCCTGGGAATTACCGCTATCTATTTGAACATGGTTGCCTATCGTCGACTGACTTCACAACGTAAGGGCAGCTCTATGAAAGGTATCATTCTGGCAGTTTTGGGAGGGTTATCTATTGCTCCTTTTTTTACAGTTACGATGTACGGTATAGACCCGGCCTTTGGCCTGAGTGGTACCGGTAAGTTAACGCCCTACTCAGGAGTCGTCTGCTTTGCCCTGGGCGCTTTCCTGAGCACGTTTGTAATTAACCCGATATTTATGGCACAGCCTGTTGCCGGGGAGCCGGTTAAAATTGCAGAGTACTTCAAAGGCACGCTTACCTCACACCTCTGGGGTATTCTGGGTGGATCAATTTGGATGCTGGGATTCATTATGAGCTTTATTTCAGCAGGACAAGCTCCAACCATCGCCTACGCCCTGAGTAACGCCGCTCCCCTCGTAGCAATTTCATGGGGGGTGTTTGCCTGGAAAGAGTTTAAAGATACTCCAGAAGGTACGAATAAAATTTTAACGTTCATGTTTCTGTTTTTTATCGCAGCATTAGTGTTGATAGCCTTATCAAAGTCTTGAACCAGCCACTTTCAAGATACTGTTCGTTCCTGCATTATCGTACAAAGAATCCACACCCCTGAAGAAGAAAATTGAGGCTGAAAATTTGATTTAGTAAGGCTAATAGCGAACTATACTTCGTGGCTTTACAGCTTCTACAAAAGATGAGAGATGATTATGTGGAATCCTGCTTTTCAACTTGTTACTGAAGTCTCAATCGTACTACGTACACTGACTTTTTTCATACTTATCACTTTCGCCCTCAACGCAGAAATATCACTGGCACAAACCATTTATATGGGGGAAAAAGTATCTAACGAAATATTCCCATACAGCATTTTTAAAGCAAAAAATGGTTTTATGGAGGTCAAAGGTAATAGCACTCTCACTGAAGCTGATGATGGTAGTTATAAGGTAGAGAAAAATTCTAAATTTGCATTGTGCTTTACCCCAAAATATTTTCAAGAAGAGGAAGAAGCTACTCATTCCATGAAATACCATTATGACATGACTTCTAATGACACAAACTGTTATTCAGTAGATTTTGAAGGCTCAAAAGATACTATTAACTACCACAATGAGATAGTTAGCACCTCTAAAAAAAGTTTTTTACATCTCTGTAAAGCATTCAAACCTTCTTGTGGGATGCTTGATAGGATTTTTATGGATTTGGCAAGGTTAAAATCGACAACAGCCAATCAAATAATCAATACCAAAATGGTGGTTATTTTTCCTGAGTTGATGCCCTTAGCAGAAGAATGTACAAGCAAGCATTTTCACAGTAGATTATTCGATCATTTTTGTGGTTATGATGAACCTACCCACGGGAACTGGACTGTACAAGTATTTCTGGAGAAAGTGTGGGGAATTCAAATTCAGACTGATTCTCAATCATCTTCCAGGAAAGATCATTGCTACCAATCCTCATCAGAATTACATTGTTCAATCGCAGGCTGTGGGGTCGACAAAGACGACACATGTGGGACAAACGATCGGATACTCTACCTGAAAAGTAACAGCTCAAAAAGTGTAGGCAAAAAATCAGATACTGCCAATTAGCTGTAGCCGACACCTGGATCACTGGAATATAACACAAACAACTGGTGTTTGAGGTTGGAATTGGTATTAAAATAGACGAGGAAGAATATGGCGTTACTATTTTGGAAAATACCGCTATGCGTATAACAATGGTAAAAAAATTAATGGCCGACGGATTCTACTGCCAGAAGTGCATTGATGTGCAGGAACGGTTGGAGGAATCCGGCTACATCAGTCAGATTGACCATTTTGCAGATTATGTAGAAAACGACGCTGGTAGTGAAGGTGCATTGCTGGCAGATTACTACCAGATCGATAAAGCGCCTTTCTTTATCGTTGAAGAGAAGGGTAAAGACGCAAAAGTCTACACCATTTATTTCAAACTGGTGAAGGACATTCTAAAAAAAACGGCGACCTGATGGCCGCCGGAATCTTATGCTACTTCACTATTGGGTCGATTGCCTTAATGGGTCGGCAACTGCACACCGGAAAACAATTCATCCACTTCCGCCTTGTTGTGGCGGGAAATAGCATCCTGAACTACCTCTTTCGTCAGGTGCGGTGCAAACTGCTGGATAAAGTCGTACATAAACCCACGCAGGAAGGTTCCTCTGCGAAAACCTATCTTGGTGACACTATGCTCAAACAGGTGGCTGGCATTAAGAGGCACCAGATCTGAATCCAGTTCCGGGTCATAAGCCATACCGGCAATAATGCCAACGCCCAGGTTTAACCGTACGTAAGTTTTAATTACATCGGCATCAGTGGCGGTAAACACGACTCTGGGTGACAGCCCTTCATTCATAAAGGCTTCATCCAGTTTTGAACGACCTGTAAAGCCAAATACGTAAGTGACCAGAGGATAGCGGGCAACATCCTGAAGAGTTAGCTCCGACACCTGGGTCAAAGGGTGATCCTTTGGCACCAGGACACAGCGGTTCCAGCGATAGCACGGCATCATCACCAGATCATTGAACAGTTCCAGTGCTTCTGTCGCAATGGCAAAGTCAACCGTACCATCTGCCGCCATTTCGGCAATCTGAATGGGCGTTCCCTGATGCATATGCAGAGAGACGTCGGGGTATTGAGCAATAAATCGGTTAATGATACCAGGCAGAGAGTAACGAGCCTGTGTGTGGGTGGTGGCTATTGAAAGGCTGCCTTTGCGTTCATCACTGAACTCCTGGGCCACCTGTTTGATACTCTCAACTTTCCTTAAAATCTCACCTGCGGTTTCAATGATTTTTTCGCCTGCTGGCGTGATTCGCGTTAAATGCTTGCCACTTCGGGCAAACACTTCAACACCAAGTTCATCTTCAAGTAGTCGAATCTGTTTACTGATACCGGGCTGGGAAGTGTAAAGGCTCTGCGCTGTGGCTGAAACATTGAGATCATGATGAGCGACCTCCCAGATATAGCGCAGTTGTTGCAGCTTCATTTATGGCCTCCGGTCAAGCTTACTAAAACCTATAGCGTGAGAAAGTTATTTTGCATTCTTAGTACTACACGGCATAAGCGAATAGCATTTAATTACTTCCAAGAATACAAGCCGGTCGCTACAGTTACCAGCAAATCATGCATTTAATATCATGATTTCAAACATCGCCTGAGCTACTTATAACTTTAGACCATATTTCATGGACGCATTACTCTACATTTCAGCAGGTGCCAGTGTGGGATTTGCAGTCGGTTTAACCGGTATCGGAGGCGGGTCATTGATGACGCCGCTACTGCTCGTTTTTGGTTTCCCGGCGCATATCGCCATCGGTACCGACCTTATGTATGCCGCGTTGACCAAAGGCAGTGGAGTGCTGACACATCACCGCCAGAAAAGCGTGGACTGGTTACTGGTCAAAGCCATGTGTGCAGGCAGTATTCCTACTACCATCGCGACCGTTGTCACCCTGAAATACATGTTTGCCGGGAGCGATTATTATAGCCTGATCTTAACAACCTGCCTTGGTTTTATGCTTACTTTGACAGCTATAGTACTTTTCTTTCGCAACCGGCTGCTTTCAATATCATTCGGAGATAATGTGCAGTGGTCTGATCAGCAACGTTTGAAAATGACCGTTATAATGGGCGCACTTCTGGGCCTTCTCGTGACACTTTCATCCGTCGGTGCCGGAGCACTGGGTACAGCCATACTGCTTATCCTCTACCCGAAATTGTCTTCTGTAAAAGTCGTAGGTACTGATATAGCCCATGCGGTTCCGTTAACACTGGTAGCCGGAATTGGGCATATCTGGCTGGGCAATGTTGATTTTGCCCTGCTTGGCGCCTTGCTCGTCGGGTCACTACCTGCTGTTTATCTGGGCTCCCGCATTGGACGACATCTGCCAGATAAGGCCATGAGGATCATTCTTGCCAGCGTCCTTCTCGTTCTTGGTATTCGATATCTGGTTTAACGGTTACAGTGCAGTGAAACGGGGTTGTTTAAGTAAAATGCAGTTTACCTTCTCAGAAAAAGTTGCAGCCATCCTCCCACATGAATTACAGTGACGATCCACCGCTAATCCATGTCAATTTTACTGTCATCAGACACACTGACTGATTGGCCGGTACCTAGCCCCCTTGTAAGGGAGTAAAAAAGATAAAAGCCCCGGACTTAGAGCATTATGACCGCATTACCTATTGAAAACCTTAATATTGAATCCCAGGAAGTACTGGTTACTCCAGAGCTGCTTAAGCAGGAAATACCCGTGAGTGAGGCTGCGGCCCGCACGGTTTTCGAAGGTCGCCAGGTGATTCGGAATATTATCGACGGTAAAGATCACCGGCTGTTTATTGTTATTGGCCCCTGCTCAATTCACGACGTCGATGCGGCGCTGGATTATGCGCAGCGCCTGAAAGCCCTCAGTGAAGAAGTGGGTGATACACTGTATCTGGTAATGCGGGTCTATTTTGAAAAACCACGAACCACCGTGGGCTGGAAGGGCCTTATTAACGACCCTTACCTGAATGACTCATTTAAAATTGCTGATGGTCTTCATATTGGCAGGCGACTCCTGATGGATGTTGCCGAGATAGGTATGCCAACCGCAACGGAAGCTTTAGACCCGATTTCTCCACAATACCTACAGGACCTGGTGGCATGGTCAGCTATTGGCGCACGTACAACAGAATCACAGACCCATCGTGAAATGGCCAGCGGTCTGTCTTCTGCGGTTGGCTTCAAAAACGGTACCGATGGTAGCCTGGAAGTCGCCATCAATGCGCTGAACTCGGTATCAAAACCCCACCGTTTTCTGGGTATAAGCGGCAATGGTCAGGTAGCAGTTACCCGAACCAAGGGTAATCCTTATGGCCACGTTGTTCTTCGTGGTGGAGGCGGCAAGCCAAATTATGATTCCGTCAGTGTGGCTATCTGTGAACAGGAACTGCATAAAGCCGGTATCGAACCCAATATAATGGTGGACTGCTCCCATGCCAACTCTAACAAAGATCCCGGTCTGCAACCCCTGGTTCTGGAAAATGTCGCCAACCAGATTATAGAAGGCAATGAGTCTATTGTTGGCCTGATGGTAGAGAGCAATATTGGCTGGGGAGCTCAGAAAATCAGCGACAACATGGAGTATGGCGTTTCTGTGACTGATGCCTGCATCGACTGGGAGACAACCGAAAACACTCTACGCGCCATGCATGACAAGTTGAAAGACATCCTGCCGGGCCGCAAGCGCGTTCAGTAGTAAAGCCAGCCGTACTCAGGGAAGTAGCAGAGAAAAATATCCCATCGTCATCCCCGCGCAGGCGGGGATCCACTGCCGCTTCCCTTAACCAAACAGCTCAAATTGTGGTGATGCCTTCCCACTGCTGAGTTCTGTGTCTTCTTTTTTGTCATCAGCACTGTTGTCAAGAGGCAGTGCCATCTGGGTTTTCGGCACTTCTTCTTCAATATCTTCAAAAGCACTCGTTGTTCCAGCCTTGCGTTCGAGGGGCATATTACTGATGCGACGTTTGAGAATGGCAGAACAGATTGGGCAGGCGCTGACCAGCAAATGGTTTGTCAACACTTCATAGCGGTATTCGCCATGTAGTACTTCAGTACACAGGGTGCGATCATCTCTGGATTCAATATCAAGATTTGCTTCCACCAGATGATAGTCACCGTCACTGGTGTCAGTGCTTTGTGAATCAATAGCCACGAAAAAATTAGACAGTATGGTTTGCTTGTATCGCTTCACGGGCTCTAAGTACCAATATCAAGGTACTACTATCTAAGTACCGAATAAATGCCAGACAGAAAGGGCGAAAGACAATACACGATTATGCTCCCATGGCATACCTGTATCAGCAAGTTTAAGTAAAAATACAGGTTATACGACAAAATGCCATAAATGCCTTTCTACAGCTCGCCTTCTGGAACTCGATCAGCCCTGATCAAAAGCCTGATACTGGATATTAAGAATAAACCAGACTTTATCTCCCGTCGGTGTTTTTACCACCACCTCATCATCTACCTGCTTGCCTATCAGAGCTTTTGCCATGGGCGAGTCGATGGTGATATGGCCTTTGCTGACATCAATTTCATCCGAACCAACAATACGACACTGCAAAATTTCACCACTTTCATTTTCTATCTCAACCCAGGCACCAAAAAAACACTTACCTTCCTGCTCCGGTGAATAATCCACGACTTTAACCGTTTCCAGCCTTTTGGTCAGGAAGCGAAGCCGACGATCAATGCTTCTGAGTTCACGCTTGCCTTCCTTGTATTCTGCATTTTCTGAGCGATCTCCCAGTGCCGCAGCTTCGGAAACCGCCTGGGTTACCTGTGGTCTCTTTATTTTCCATAGCCAGTCAAGTTCTTTCTGCAAGGCTTCTTTACCGGCCCGGGTAATCAGGTTGGACTTCATTGAACTGTCATTATCCATTTATCACTTGCCAGTGATAAATAATACACGTCACCTTATGGGCTGTTCCAGACATGAAGAAGTTTACGGGCTTTTAGCTGCTGGCTATTAGCTGTTCGTCCAGCCAACAGCCAACAGCCAACAGCCAACAGCCAACAGCCAACAGCAGTATATTCTAGCCTTCAGCCCCCCGTATAAGGCCTATTGACACTTTTCCCAGTTAACATCACGGGAATGAATTCGCTCGGCAGCCATATAGTAAATAACCTGCTGTCCCCTCACCTGATAATCACTTTCAGGATTTAACTTCAGGTTATCGCCAGTCACTTTGTCAGCAACGCCCAGAATCATAGCCTCATGTTCTGTTTTGAAGTAACTCATCAGCCGGGAAAAGCTGACAGCCCCAAAGCTATCAGGCACAGGAATAGAAAACTGGGTCGGCCCTTCCAGCGTGGATAACAGCTGCTCCTGGACACGGGAAGAACCCGGGTCCTGGGCTGAACGAACCAGCATTTCCATAGAAGCATCAGAATGGCACTCAACATCCGGACAGTGGGATTTAAGCAGGTCAGCCATGCCCCGGGTATCAAACCAAGCGACAATATGGGCTTCCGTTCCCGTGGCTACCACGGTCAGGCAGGAGGCCAGAGTTTTGTCATCATTGCCCCGGTAAATAATAATCCGGGACGCAGTCCGAATGCCTGAACGTTTCAGCAGGTCATCGCTATGCAGATTCTCACCACGAACAAAATAGACAGCATCCGGAAACGGGTTTTCCATTTCTTCAGTCGCGCATAACACAACCTTACGTTCAACCCTTCGGGTATCACCGTAAATCAGGTTGATCATCTGTGGTGTGTGTTCGGGATGCCAGCCAAGGATGACAATATGATCATCGAACATGGAAAAGTCGTCCTTCCCCTGCATGCCTTTCCTCCAGAGATTGACAAACGTAGTCGACATCTTGCCAAGAAATGCAGCAAAAACAACCACAGCCCCCGGCATCATGAAAAAAGCTGCCACAATCCGCCCTCCCATAGTTTGAGGGCTCAAGTCGCCGTAGCCAATGGTGGTGGCCGTCGTCACAAAATAATAAAGCCAGACTCCGGGTTCTGTCAGTCCCTGCTCACCAGAGAGTGTCATTAAAAACCAACTGCCAAAATAGAGTGTGCTAAGCAGTACCACAATAGCAAGCCAGGTTAACCTGAACAGTTGCTGGTTCAAATAAAACAGTGTTGTCTTCAGTAGCTTTACCACGTTCATCCATCGTTTTAAGCTATTAAATCATGACAATCATAACACTATCGTCTATATCTCTTAACCTGCTCTCTTGTAAAAAAAGCCAGCAAGAGAAACTTATAACCCGGAAACCCAGAGTAAAAAAATAACAGTAACAGGGCTTATGCACCTCTCAACGTTTCAGACATCAACCGGAGCGCTTCAATGAGTTACAAACCATGGATACACCTGCCATTACGTGAAGGCCAATGTTCCCGGCAGGCGCACTGCGACCTTCCTGAAGGAACTTACGAACGAGAGCTTGGACGCGAGGGTTTTTACGGCCCGGTGACACAGATGCATCACCGCCATCCACCAACAGGCTGGAGTCACTTTGAAGGCCCGCTGCGCCCCCACGCACTGAATCTGACCCAGCTGGACAGTTCAGTGGAATGCCCATGGTCCACCTCCCCCTTTCTTTATAACCAGGATACGTCCATTCGTTTCTGGCAGCTGTCACAGCCCATGCAGCATCTGGTACGCAACAGCGATGGTGATGAACTGCTGTTTATTCATAAAGGTCAGGGCGAGTTTTTCTGTGACTATGGGCACTTGTCCATTACAGAAGGTGACTATCTGGTTATACCCAGGGGCACAGCGTGGCGCATTGAAACATCAGTCCCCACTGCCATCCTGATGGTGGAAAACAGAGACGGCTGTTACCGTCTGCCAGACAAGGGCATCACTGGATACAATGCTATTTACGACCCTGCCGTACTGGATCATCCTGAAATCAACAGCCAGTTCAAGGCTCAGCAGGATGAAAACGAGTGGCAGGTTCGCATCAAACGGCTCGATGCAATTTCTACCCTCACTTACCCTTTTAACCCTCTTGACGCCGTTGGCTGGCACGGAACCAACACAGTGATCAGGCTGAACTGGCGGGATATAAGACCGCTCACCAGTCACCGCTATCATTTACCCCCTTCCGTGCATACGACATTTGTCGGTCAGGGGTTTGTCGTCTGCACCTTCTGCCCCCGCCCCATTGAAACAGACCCTAATGCTCTCAAAGTCCCCTTTTTCCATAACAATGATGACTTTGACGAAGTGATCTTTTATCACCAGGGTAATTTCTTCAGCCGCGACCACATAGATGCCGGTATGGTGACTTTCCACCCCTGTGGTTTTCCCCACGGGCCACACCCCAAGGCTCTGAAAAAAAGCATGGAAGACCCGCAAACCTTCACCAACGAAGTGGCGGTTATGATAGACACCCGCCGACCGTTGTCACTGTCAACGCAGGCAGAGCAGGTTGACATCAAAGCCTATGCCGACTCATGGAAAAACCCTGCATCATCCGATAAAAACTGACAGGACAAAAGAATGAAATTTGCCAGCTATAAATCCGGTCGTGACGGTCAGTTGCACATAGTATCCAGAAACCTGAAGCGGGCTTTCCGCATCACGGATATTGCCCCTTCATTACGGGAATGTCTGGATAACTGGGAAACGCTCCTGCCAGACCTGCAAGAGCGTCACCAGCGCATCAATGCCGCTGGACAGGTTGACAACGCTAAACGTTTTCATACCCCTAGTTGCAGCGCACCTTTACCCAGGGCCACTCAATGGCTTGATGGCAGCGCCTACGTTAACCATGTAGAACTGGCAAGAAAAGCCCGGGGTGTTCCCATGCCAGACAGTTTCTGGACCGACCCGCTTATGTACCAGGGGGGCTCCGATAACCTGTTAGGTCCCTGTGATCCTATCACTGGCAATCCGGACTGGGGCGTAGATTTTGAAGCAGAGCTGGCGATCATTACCGACGATGTGCCTATAGGGTGCAGTGCGGAGGAAGCACACCAGCATATTATGCTGGTGATGCTCTGTAACGACCTATCGCTGCGCAACCTGATTCCGGAAGAACTGGGCAAAGGCTTCGGCTTTGTCCAGAGCAAACCTCCCAGCAGCTTTGGCCCGGTCGCTGTTACTCCGGATGAACTGGGGCATTATTGGCAAGAGGGAAAACTCAGCCTGCCCATGCAGGTCTACTTCAATGACCAGCCTTTTGGACACCCTGACTGCGCAGTCGATATGACCTTCAACTTTCACGAACTGATTGCCCATGCCGCGAAAACCCGTCCACTTGGGCGAGGCACCATTATTGGCTCGGGCACCGTGTCCAATAAAGATAAAAGCACGGGTTCATGCTGCCTTGTGGAACAGCGAATGCTGGAAATCATCGCCAGTGGACAACCTCAAACCCGCTATTTACAGCCTGGAGACAAAGTACGAATTGAAATCACCACTCCGGATGGGCAACCCCTGTTTGGTGCCATTGAGCAGACTTTTACTGGAAGCCATTGACCGTGCTGCTCTACCCGCAAAGTCATACCATCAGCCTCAAGTCAGAAGAGGCTGATGGTATTTGTTAACGCCTTAGTACTTCTTTGCCAGCAGGACTCATCAAGGAATCGATTATCTGGCAGTAGGGTTGAAAGGCTTCACCCCCACTTTCACCCCCATGAGATGGCAGGTGCTCTGTTTCATAATAGGCATCAGAACTATCGGGGATTGGCTTAACCGCCTCACAGTTATCTTCGAAGCAGACTGTGCCATTCAGCCAGGGCGTTGTAAAAGGTGGGGTAGAGTTACTATCTGCCCAGACCCGGTTCACTCCACTAACCGCAGGCAACAGATTCAAACAGGCAGTCAGTCCGTTCAAGACATCCGGATGCTCGTCTATGCGCACGCCGGCATCAGCCGCAGTTCGCTGGAACATACTGAACACTTTGTTGGCTGTTATTTCATTTTTTTCCCTGATAAACGTATTAAAATAGTCAAGCGCCATTGCCAGTTCATGATCCTGAATATATTGATTCCAGAGAAAAGCGGGCACCTCCGGCTCGGAACCTTCATGAATATAATCCAGGAGATCGTCAACTTCCTCGTATTTGTAGACCTTCAGTTTCATGCCTTTTACGTTAGCCGCAACATAATCTGTGGCGGCACCGTACAAAAGTAAAAGGCGGGAGATACTGGCTTCAGTCTGGTCTTTTTCAAGAATAAGAGCTTCAGCTAACAAATCTCCATTACTATTACCATGATCATCCGGAAGCCGGGTATTGGGGCTGGCACCGTTAGCCAGACTGGCTGCTGTTTCAAATACATCCTGCGCCATAACGGCCTTTTTTAACCGTATATTTTTCTTCTCCTGAGCCGGGGTTTCATCACCAATATAAGAGAGTAGCTCTGTCCTTTTATAAAACTGGAGAAGAAGTGCCATATCGCGGGTTATTTTATGCCTTTCCATCTGCTGAATAAATTTATGATCGGGGTCGGCACCAAATTCAATCAATACTTTTGCATTTTCCAAATGACCTTTTTTCACCGCCTCTACCAGGGGATTAGCTAAACGCTGTTTATCAAAATCAGTAAGCTGATTGCGATAATAACGATATGAACTCAGCCGGTCACCTAAATTAGTTCTAATACCCCATTTCAGCAACATTCTGGTGATCTCCGGGGTATCGCTCGCCAGTAGTATGGGTGGAAATGAGACATCATAAGAGGGTTTTTCATTGGTAGTATCCAAAATTAATTTAACCAGCTCAACATTATTTTCATCTACAGCACCCCTTATCAAGTCGAAAGATAGAACGCTTCTCGATTTAATTTCCTCTGTCGCTGAAGGTAACGTTTCCCAAAACCAGTTATCAGTTCCGAAGATTTCATTCCATAAAGATTTTTTTTGATCTAACATAGAAATAATTTTTTTATTGGGAAGCAGGCTAATACAAGCTCTCTTTATTTTTATGGAGACAGGTGCTTTAAAATATGGTTTTCCCTGCACACATGAATTTAAATTTTCTTCCAGCTCATTTCTCTTTTCAATAAATTCAGAACAGCTATAACCAAGGCTTTCTTTCGCAATCTCCTCATACGTTTTATTTTCGCAAAGTAACGCTATAGCCTTGAAAGCATATTCAAAATCGAAGGGGGATTTTTTTATATTTATTGCTGTAACACCGTTATAATATTTGACTAATGGATTGGCTCCTTTTTCGATCAATGATTCCAGAAGCGCATCGTTATGGCTTTCAAAAGCAGAAATTATAGGGGGTGTCTCAGACGGTAGTCCTTCATACATTTTTTTATAGTTAGAATTACTGCATCCATCAGGGTCTGCTCCTTGATCAAGAAGCCATAGAGCGACGTTATTTTTATTTAAGCGCACAGCATAACCCAATAGAGAAACATACCTGGACTTTTTTTCCTTAATAAGGACATTAATCCCAAGATTACCTATATTGGGTATATTTCCATTAATGATATCTTTGAAAGCCTCTTGGTAAATCTTTAATTCTTCACCTTTATTAACCACTGGACATAATGTTATTTGTTTCTCTATATGGCCTGCCAAAGCACTCTGAAACGACAAAAACAATAACAAAAATACAAAAACAGCATTAAATCTTTCACGTTTTATTATTAAAGTTATCAATTTTTCAAACCTACCTTGAGACGTTTTTCTCAGTGGCTAGATACAACCATTCCCAGATTTTTTCTCCATAAGCATAAGCTAAGTCCATTGCGCTTGCCGATTTATTTTCTGCTGAAGGTGATTTTCAATAGCCCGACTTTGCGCTTCACTTTAAATTGATAATTTTCACTCTTATATTTCAGGTGGTGACATGACGCATCAAGTGGTCCAGAATTCTGACTTTGCCAGACTTAATTTTCAAATGCGGCCTGCTGTCTGTCATCAACAGACAAGCCGCCTTTTTAACAGGTATGACTCCAGGGTTAACTGTGACGCTCTACCAGCAAAGTCATACCATCAGCCCCAACGACAATGACCTGCGCGCCAGCCTCAATGGTTTCACTGGCCTTCACTTTCCAGAGCGTGTCGCCAACCTGCACCCTGCCCTGTCCGTGGGTCAGGGGCTCAGAAACCTCCACCACTCTGCCAACCAGCTGAGCTGCCCGGTTATTAAGCTGTTGATTATCAGATCGTTCATTCACGCGGCGAAACAACTTCCAGTACGCCACGGTAAATATAAGACTGCCCAGACCAAACCATACCAGTTGCCAGCCCCAGCTTAAGTCAGGTAAGAGCCACAATAAAAAGGCCAGTAATAACCCGGCCAGCGCTGTGCCTAACAAAAAACCACCGGTTCCAAGGGCTTCCAGCCCCAGGAACAGAAACCCCACAATCAACCAGTGCCAGGGTTGTATCGCCGACAAAAATTCCATCATGATAGTGCCGTTAACCTGTTATTGATAACCAACCGCTTACGACGGTTTATTCGAAATTTCACTGACCAGCTCCTTAATTCCTGCCAGAGAACCAATCACACTGCTGGCCTCAAGTGGCATCATGATCAGCTTGCTGTTCTCAGCAGCCCCAACTTCTTTCAGCGCCTCAACATACTTCTGGGCAACAAAGTAATTAATCGCCCGCTGGTCACCGCTGGCAATCGCCTGGGACACAGCTTCTGTTGCCCTCGCTTCTGCTTCAGCCAGTCGTTCCCTGGCTTCTGCTTCTCGTTTGGCCGCTTCCAGTTCACCTTCTGCCTGCAAAATCTGAGCCTGTTTTTGGCCTTCTGCCACTTTAATCGCGGCTTCTCTGGCACCTTCGGCTTCAAGAATCTGGGCACGCTTGTCCCGTTCCGCCTTCATCTGTCGGGCCATGGCTTCTACCAGGTCGTTAGGAGGGGCGATATCGCGTAACTCAATACGGGTTACTTTCAGGCCCCAGGGATCTGTAGCTTCATCGACTTTAGCCAGTAACTGTCCATTAATACGATCCCGGTTAGACAGCATTTCGTCCAGTTCCATGGAGCCAAGTACCGCACGAATATTTGTCATCACCAGATTCTGCATGGCTCTGGGGAGGTCGTTTACTTCATAAGACGCCCTGACCGCATCCTGTACCTGAAAGAAGCACACCGCGTCCGTCGTTACCTGGGCATTATCCGATGAAATCACTTCCTGCGGAGCAATATCCAGAACCTGCTCCATCATATTCACTTTATTACCGACACTGTCGATCACCGGCACAATAACATGCAGACCGGGCGGAAGTGTTTTCGTATATTTTCCGAACCGTTCCACTGTGTAGTTATGCCCCTGGGGGACCATCCTGACGCCGGTTGCAATGAGCACAGCTATCAGCAGAACAAAAGCAATAGCAGTGATTTCAAACCCCATAACTCGACTCCTTGTGACTTTTACCTTATACGTGAAATTTCCTCAGCCATGGCAGTTTAATTAAAATTTCATTAGCCCGAAACCTTCTTACGCCAAATGCTAAATTCAAAAAAGAAGCAGATAAATCGTCGTACTGTTTTACCTGACTCATTACCGGAAACACAGTACATGCCCTACGGAACCCAAAATACCCTGTTCATGATACTCTGCACCCTGCTGGTACTACTTATGCAGGCAGGTTTTTTATGCCTTGAAGCAGGTGCCGTTCGCAGTAAGAATACGGTCAACGTGGCAGCCAAAAACCTGATTGACCTGATTCTGGTGACTGTGCTTTATTTCGCCTTTGGCTTCACCATTCAGTACGGCTGGTTTTCGGATTTCAGCCTTAATGCCCACCCGAATGCCCCTCATTATCCTTACCTGTTCCTGCTATTCCAGGCGCTCTTTGCCGTCACCACCGCTACCATTGTTTCCGGTGCCGTAGCAGAACGCTGTAGCCTGACTGGCTACATAATTATCAGCCTGGTGATTGTCTCTGTCATTTATCCGATTTCCGGCCAGTGGGTCTGGGGTGGCGTTTTTGGAACCCCGGAGGGGTGGCTGGCAAAATTGGGGTTTATTGATTTTGCTGGTTCTACCCAGGTTCATGCCCTCGGTGGTGCCGTAGCACTTGCATCAGTGCTGATTATTGGTCCCAGAAATGGCTTTCACGACCAGAGTTATAAAGTATTCAGAGGACAAAACCAGACCCTGAGCCTGCTAGGCGTCATGCTGCTCTGGGTAGGCTGGTTTGGTTTCAACATGGGCAGCATGCTGAAAGTGGATGTCCTGCTAGGCCTGATCATGTTCAATACATTTATTTCAGCCTGTGCCGGAGGTCTGGCCAGCCTGGTCTGGAGCCTGGTTTTTTACCATAAAGCCGACATCCCCATAGTGGCTAACGGTGTTCTGGCCGGTCTGGTGGGCATCACAGCCGGAGTGCATGCTGTACAACCCGCTGAAGCAATCCTTATTGGCGTTGTTTCTGGTCTGATTTGCTGTGGGGCTACGGTTTATCTTGAGCATCGCAAGATTGACGATGTCATTAGTGCTATTCCAGTGCATCTTGCCGCTGGCATCTGGGGAAGTCTTGCCGTTGCCCTGCTGGGTGATCCAGAGATACTGAATACAGGGCATGATTTGATAGCACAGTTTGGTATTCAATTATTAGGAACGGCTTGTATTGTTGCCTGGTCGTTTGGCGTCAGTTTTATACTACTCAAATTGTTAAACCGCTGGTTTCCACTGAGGGTCAGCGCTGAAAGTGAAAGAGTCGGGCTGAATATCAGTGAACACGATGCCATCACTGAACTGTCTGATATTGTCCACAATCTTGAGCAGCAGTCTGAAAGTGGCGATTTTCATCCGCTTGAGCACCACCCCTTTTCAGAACTTGCAGGCATTACACAGCAGTATAACCGTATTCTGACTTCCTTCCTGAGAAGCCAGAATGAGCTGCAGTCCAGTCTTGACACTCTGCAAACGACCCACAGCAAACTCATGCTGAAAAAGGCAGAAGCTGACTCAGCTAACCGGCAAAAAACACTGTTAATTTCTAAAGTAAGCCGGGAAATACGTACCCCCCTGAATGGCATCATTGTCACCTCAGAAATGTTGAATATGGAACCTCTGCCCGCAGAACAGAAACAGTGGCTTGAGATTATCACTCAGTCAGGCAATGCTCTGATGGACATTGTTCATGACGTTATTGACTACTCCAGGCTGGAAGCGGGCAACCTTTCGCTACAGCACTCAACGTTTCAACTGTCGGAACTGATGGATCAGTGTAAAAAAGTCTTTCTGACTGAAGCCTTCAACAAAAATCTGGAATTTCTCGTTCAAATCGAAATGGGAACCCCGAAAGCATTGACCGCAGACAGCCAGAGGCTACGCCAGATCATTATTAACCTGCTGGGTAACGCCTTTCGTTATACCGACAAAGGAACGATTACACTCTCAGCGCAAATGGAACATACAACAGGCCGTCTTTTGTTGGAAGTAAAAGACACGGGGGCCGGTATTTCTGAAGACAGCCTTGAAAAGGCTTTTGACGCTTTTGGCCTGGAAGAAAAGTATGCAGACCGGGAAGCTAACAACAGCGGGCTCAGCCTCACCATTTGCAGACAGCTGGCTGAACTGATGGGTGGCACTATTTCAGTGAAAAGTCAGCCAGGGGAAGGCTCCCACTTTACGTTACAGATTCCGGTAAAGTGGGAAAACAAAGAGTTTCGTTGATATCAGAGAAAAAAACCGATCATCAAACCACGGTTACTGAACCAGCTCCTGCTCATCAAACTCTCCTTCAAACAGCGCCGTTGACAGATAACGCTCTCCGGAGTCCGGCAGCAGCACCACCACCTTCTTACCTTTATGAACCGGTTCTTGAGCCACTTTCAAGGCAGCCGCCAGCGCAGCGCCACAGGAAATACCCGCTAGAATACCTTCTTCACGCATTAGCCTGAGCGCCATGGCCATAGCCTCTTCATTACTGACCTGCTCAACCTGGTCCACCAGCGACAGATCCAGATTACCGGGAACAAAACCAGCGCCAATACCCTGAATCTTATGGGGGGCGGGTTTCACTTCCTGACCGGTCAGCGTCTGGGTGATAACAGGCGATGCCGTTGGCTCGACAGCCACCGAAGTAATCTTCTTGCCCTGAATTTCTTTGATGTAACGGGATACCCCGGTAATCGTACCGCCCGTTCCCACACCTGCGACAAAAATATCGATCTCACCATCGGTATCCTGCCAGATTTCCGGGCCCGTGGTTTCTTCATGAATCTTTGGGTTGGCGGGGTTTTCAAACTGTTGCAGAAGCAGGTATTTTTCAGGGTCAGAACCTGCAATCTCTTTAGCCTTTGCCACGGCACCTGCCATCCCTTTAGCCGGTTCAGTGAGAACAATGCTGGCACCCAGCGCCTTGATCACTTTCCGGCGTTCCAGGCTCATGGACGATGGCATGGTCAGGGTTAAAGGAATGCCTTTGGCAGACGCGACAAAGGCCAGGGCAATACCGGTATTGCCACTGGTAGGTTCAACCAGCTCCATGCCTTCACGCAATTTGCCGGAGGATTCCGCCTCCCATATCATGCTGGCACCAATACGACACTTGACGCTGTTAGCGGGGTTGCGTGATTCAATTTTTACATAGATTTCATGATCACCCGCAATACGATTCAATCGAACCAGCGGAGTATTGCCAATAGACAGGGAGTTATCTGCGAAGACCTTTGCCATTTTATTAGCCCATAGTCGTTGATAATGACTTTTATAAAGCCAGGTCATCATATCGCAGCAGTATATAAATTGAAGAAATATATTGTTATTTATTAATAACTATTTTAAATGACAAAAAATTTTTTATGGCTGCCTGTTTTGAGTTCCACAGCACAGCATTAAACGGTAACAGCCTGCCGATAACATAAGCACAATGATGGGTAGCGGCCAGCTATCCGGTACTGAAAACCCTGCCAGTGAAGCCAGGACAATAATGATCAGTGAGCTGATCCGGAAACCGTATTGATACCCGTATTCCCCGTCAACCCGATACAGAGCTTCAACATTTAGCTGCCAGCGCCGAGAGAAATAGTCCACCAGCAGCACTCCGGCTATGGCAGCAAACACAACCCCCGCTTTCTCCATCGTCTGCAAATAACTGTGTATCATCTCAGACATGCCAGACAGCCAGATGGCAGGAAGGCTGACCAGCAGGGTACAGGTGAAGCGACTTATGGGTTCCAAAGTGTGGCTCAGGGATAAACCACCGGTATAGAGATTGATGATATTAATCGTCCAGTTATCCATCACGATCAGGACAACAATAGCTACCACCATCAACAGACTGGACTCGACACGCAAAACATTGTGATAAAGATCGTCAGCGCTGCCACCGACCACCATCATCAGCCAGGCACCTAGCCCTGCGCCTAAAATGACTCCGCATAACGCCCCGGACATCGCACCCAGCCACAAACACCGCCGGTTCTTAACATAGCGAACCAGATCGGCAGAATCTGTGACATTCGTCAGCATACTGCCGACCACCGCATTAAACCAGAGCATCACCAGTAGCCAGTCATTGTCAGCCGGTAAACAAAACCAGTTGTTACTGGCGGCAGGTTGCTTCCAGAGCAAGACGATAATGGTTATCAGACACAGAATCTTCAACGGTAAAGCCCTGCCAAATACCCCCTGCAACCAGCGATAGCCCACCAGCGCCACCGTCACCTGCAAAACGGCAAACAGCAAAGCCACTGTTGTCAGTGGCAAAACAATACCAAAATACTCTGACAAAATAGCCGTCAGCGCCAGACTGCTGACCAGAGTCTGAAAGGCAAACCAGTAAACCGAACATACCGCCCTTAATGGCGACGTCAGCCAGCGCCCCCCCCTGACACCCAGGGCCGTGCGACAGGCCATTTGCCCGGTCAAACCGTAATCCACCCCCATTCGCGCCATGACCAGCAGGACGACCATGGCCACAACCAGGGCTACAGCCTGGGTAGCAACGACGGTGATAAACGATAAACCTCCGGCCACGCCCAGAGCCGCAGAATAGATAGAAGCGGGATTGACCAGAAAATTGGCCATTATCACAAACAGGTCATAACTACCGGCTTGCCGCAGATTGGCTGGTACGGGCTGGGTACCGTAGACTTCAATCTCAGACCTGAGCCGGGTAATCAACGATCGCAAACCATTCCTTCCTTAGTTCCTGAAATAAAGGCAATCAGGATAGGACAACAGACCGATTTACGCTTTAAAACTGAACTCAGACAGCCTGTTTTTCCACTCGTTCTTCATAAGAGACTGGACAGGTAATGGGGTACAACCTGAGTAGCGGGCCCATGTACGGCCTCCAGAAACGCATCACGGGTTTCGCTGGGCTCAAGGTTCAGTTCTACCGTATGAGCGCCAGCCCACAGCGCCTCCTGACAGAAACCCGCTGCCGGATAGACGTTGCCGGAAGTACCAATTGAGATAAACAAATCACACCGGGAGAGCGCATCGTAAATACGTTCCATCTCCAGAGGCATTTCTCCAAACCAGACAATATGAGGGCGCAGGTTACCGGGTTTGTTACAGCAGGGGCATTTTGTCTCCAGCGTTACGTCCTGTTTCCACTCAAACGCCTGTTCGGTATCCTGACAACGCACTTTATACAACTCACCGTGCAGATGAATCAGGTTACGACTGCCTGCCCGTTCATGGAGATCATCCACATTCTGAGTCACCAGAAGAAATTCACCCGCAAACGATTGTTCAAAATCAGCCAGAGCCCGATGAGCCTGGTTAGCTTCAACTTCACTCAGCTGCTGACGGCGCTGGTTATAAAAAGTCTGTACCAGCGCCGGATTGCGGTAGTAACCCTCTGGCGTAGCAACATCCTCAATTGGATGATTTTCCCACAGACCATCACTGGCCCGGAAAGTACGAATGCCGGATTCTGCCGAAATACCAGCACCCGTTAAAACGACAATAGACTTATATTTTGGCATTGGTAACCTGTTACTTAGGGACTATATATACGGCTGTTGGCTGTTGGCTGTTGGCTGTTGGCTGTTGGCTGTTGGCTGTTGGCTAACAGCTAATAGCTAATAGCTAATAGCTAATAGCTAATAGCTAATAGCCAACAGCTTAAAGCCTGTAAGTGGCCTGATAACTGATCTCCTGAGAGCTTTTGGCAGGCACTTTAATGATAAGAGTGCGTAATCCTTCCAGGGTGGCGCCTTTTACATCACTGATTTTCAATAATCCCGAATCACGCTCCATCAGCGTCAGCTGAACCGCAACATCCTGATCATTACGCACCACGGCCTGCCACTGGTTCTTCAGGTTTTTCTCCTGCTGCTGAGAGTTTTTCAGGTTACGCTCAACCCTGACAGCCAGGGCTTCGCCCATCGTTAAATGCGCATAGTCGCCGGATGTCGTCTGCGCCAGCCAGCTTTCACCGGCTATGATCGTCGCACCATCACGGGTTTCCTCAAACAGTTTAACCGGTGCAGCAGGCAGATCAGTTTCCGCCTTGAAACGATAAGTCAGGCGAGGTCTTTCTGTTACCTTATTGTGACCGCCAAAAGAACGTCCATAAACATCCAGCGTATACAGCTTTTCTACCTTCAGGGAATCCTTACGCAACAGGCTGATCTGCTGACTCGATTGCGCAGGCAACCGGGTTCCTTCCGGCAGTTTCTGAACCAGCATCTCCCCCACTCTTTCACCCGCCGAACCCATGACGGCCGGAGCGGCGTCCATCATCGCCTGCTTGCTGCGGGCATAGCCAGCCTGTCTGCTGGTATCACCGGAAACCAGTCGTATATCCATCTGAGTGAAACTGGTGTCACTGTAATTATTCAGCAGGGCACTCAGCTCCAGCCGCAATTTGCCGGAGTCATTAACGGTCATACGATAATAGTTGCTATAACGTAAAGACGGTGTCACATAAGACAGCTGCAGACTATCAGCCTTTAACTGTTTAACCTGTTCGGGTGTGAATGATGCAGTAATACCTGAAACCAGCTGATTATCAGCAACCATGGAATCACGACCAGCAACCCGGATACCCTGGGGATCGCTCCAGTCCACAAGATACTGTCGTCCATTGGTTCCCTGAACCAGTGCCAGGCCCGAATAGTAAGACAACATCGTACCCTGTACCGGAACATTCAAACCGCCACCCAGCAATTCTACCGATTTACCCACCATGCCCCGATAAATCACATCCCGGTTTAAACCTTCCGGTTGCCAGAGTAACTGAGCAGGTGTCACTGATCCGGCATTTTCCTTATACCTCAGTTCAAGGCTTTCATGGTCCCATTCCCGGGGCAGTCCCGACACCTGCAGGCGACCCTGCTCAGAAGGCAGGGCAGACAGAGAATGACGAACAAATGCCTTGTCAGAATACAGCGTCAGACTGGATTGAACAGCACTGCTGATATCCACACGCCCGGCATCCGCCCGGGCAGCCAGCGGCTGTATACCCACTGTTCCTACTAACATCAGGGCTAAGCCCAGACGATTCATGAGCATTTGATTCTCCTTCCTGTCAGCCAAAACACCTGCCATATCTTAAGCGCCACAACATCGTACAACGATGCAATAACAGTCTGATGAGAATGGCTTGAGTGACCCACAAAATCAACCAAAGGTTGTTTCTTTTACAAATAACTAAAATCTTCTACTTTAACTTTACCGTTTTTCATAACGCCTCCTGAACAGGGTTCTTGCAGGAGGCTCACAATAATCTAATGGAGATATCAGAATGACAATGGCTAATGCGCCAGAAATAACAATAGGACAAAAAAGTCAACTAATGAAAACACTGGCAGGCCTGCTTCTTATGCTGGTGTTTTTCCTCCACGGTGGTCAGGCAAAAGGCGTGGAAACCCATTACATTGATAAGTTCATAGATTCCGGAGCCAGTATAGGGAATCCTGACTATATCCAGTTCGGCGCAGTCAGAATCAACTTGCAACATGGATCGATTCCTGATGATAACAGGGTTGAAATAGATGAAAACTTCAATCCCGACGAATTCGATTTAAATCATTACTCAACATTTTTTGAAACTCAAAGGGTTATTGACCTTTTCTACGAAGTAACAACATTGGCTGCAGACACAGGAACAGCCCTAACAGCCACAGGAGGAAGAAACTCAGCCCTGGCCATGCTGTCTGTAATTAACCGTTTATTTATGGAAAACAGAGATACAGCAATAAACCGCCTTCACTCATTTCATGATTCAGGAGAGCAGCCCTATGCAGAATCTATGTTTAACTACCTTGTAGAAAATAGTGAAACTCAGGAAGAAGTATTTACAATAGCTTTTTACGGTTTCTGGCTTCGCCAAAACAACGCTGTCAACTTGCCTGCTGACAGGACAAACCTGACCGCTTCTTTCGGTGAACTTATACAAAACGGCATCAGCGACCGAGCTGGCAACACTGAGCAAGCGAGCCAACAAAACAGAAGTGTTAACATCAACCATCATTTTGGCATGCTTCATAGTGACGAAGGCATTGTAGGATCTTTACAGGAACAAAATGTTGCAACCACTTTTGCCCTGGCAGTTGGGCTGAATGCTTTGCTGGAAAGCTCGCCCTCACAACAGTCTGAAGACAGAACAATTGAACAGATTTTGAGTAGAAGCCCAGTATTGCCGTTGGCACAGCAAACACTGATAGCTTCAATGGGCAGACGACGGCCTGCACCTCACACTACTACCTCTGACACGCCCTCTGAAAGCACTCTGCCAAATGATACGAGCAGCCCTTTATCAAATAATAATCATCAACCAGCCTTGCCGCTCAGCATGTATGGTTTTCTTTTTCCTGATAATTTCCCATCGACTCTCGGGAGCCTCTACAGAAACTACCGTCAATCCAAAAAACATAAAACACCCGCAAGTAGAATACCGTTCCCATTTTTTTTAGCTATTGGGGCATCAAGTGCTCAAAACAGTGCCAGCTCGCAAACACTGAATCAATTAGTTACCAACGGAGTATTCGGCACTGACCTGTACGGAGCGACTTGTGACAGTACATCTTCGCCGACATCAGAGTCAGGCTCCGTTATAACCAGCGAAGAGCTGGACACAGTATCATCCAACCTGACCAGATATTTAAAAACCGACACAATCATTCCTAAACAAATTCCTGGTATCGTTCATGCCGTCCTGGTAGAGCTTCAGTCTGTTAATAGACTGGAGCCGGACAGTTTCATCCGTTCTAAGCGAGGCAAAGCTTGCGCTAATCTGGCAATCTCTATTGGAAGGGGGGCTTCAAATGATAACCAGCCGCTATCCGCAGAAACACTACTGCTCAGGGGGTTGTTCAGGGGTTATTTTGAGACTTTTTCGACAGCACTTCAGCGACTAGCCGACGGTGATCGTGAGTCTCCAGAGGTGAGGGCTCTCATAGTTTTGCTTAACATCATAATAGAAACCGAGACAGGCTATTCAGCTCCCCCTTCGCCCGCTGACCAGCTGAACAAACGACAACCACCATCCGGAGGTGCCGGAGCCAGTCTTGCTGCCCCATAAAAAAAGACCCGATGGCCAGGAGGCTCACAATAAGCTAGTGGTGAAATTGATATGATAATGGCTAACACGTCAGACAAAACAATAATACAAAAAGATCAGCCGATGAAAACACTGGCAGGCATGCTTCTTATGCTGGTGTTTTTCCTCCATGGTGGACAGGCAAAAGGCGTGGAAAGCCATTACATTGATAAATTCATAGATGCCGGGGGCAACCACGGTAAACCTGATTACATCAGGCTCGGCGCGACCAGAATAAACTTGCAGCCCGGAACAACTCCTGATGATGACAGAGTTGAATTAACTGACGAGTTCAATCCCAGCTCAGGTTTAGCATATTTTGAGTATCAAAGGATTATTGACCTTTTTTACGGAGTGACAGAATTGGCTGCTGACACTGGAACAGCAACAACACCGGGAGAAAGAAACTCAGCCCTCGCCATGCTGTCTGTAATTAGCCGTTTATTTATGCTAAACAGGGATTTACAAATAAAGTCTAATAACCTGTTTGTTATTGTTGCTTCAACACAAAAAGCCTATGAGAAATATAAGAATTATAAGGATTACATTGATTCCATGTATAGCTACGTTGTAAAACATAGTAAAACCCAAAAAGACCTATTTGAACTGGCTTTTCATGGTTTCTGGCTTCACCAATACAACGCTCTCAACTTGCCTGTTCACAGGGCAAACCTGACTGTTTCCTTTGGCAATTTCATACAATACGGCATCAACGAACGAGCTAGCCCACAAAGCACAAAAGTTAACTTTAACGAGCATTTTGGCAAGCTTCACAGTGACGAGGGCATCGTAGAATTTTTACGGGAACAAAATGTCGCAACCACCTTTGCCCTGGCAGTTGGGCTGAATGCTTTGCTGGAAGCCTCACCCTTAGATCAGTCTGAAGAAAGAACCATTGAGCAGATTTTGGGGGAAAGCCGGGTATTGCCATTGGCACAGCAAACAGTGGTAGCTTTACTGAACAGGCCGTCCGTGAATGACTATGCCCGCCCCTCCTCTAACCCGCCCTCTGAAACAGCGCCCTTATATAGCCTTCTTTCTCCTGATGCATTCCCATCGACTCTCGGAAGCCTCTACAGGAACTACCGTCAATCCACAATACATAAAATACCCACAAACAGAATACCATCCCTTTTCTTTTTTGCTGTTGGGACATCAAGTGCTCAAAACAGCATCAGCTCGCAAGAACTGAACAAACTGGTTAACAACCAAATATTCGGCACTGACCTGTATACAGCGACTTGCGACAGCACATACACACCAACTTCAGAAGCGAACCCCGTCATAACCAGAGAAGAGCTGAATATAATAAGCAACAACCTGAATAACTACTTACAAAGCCTGGGTTCCGATACAGTCAACCCTGATCAAATTGATCATATCCGTGAATCCATCATGACAGAGCTTGAGTGCGTAAACAGACTGGAGCCTTGCGGTTTCACCTACCCCGGATCAGGCAGAGCTTACACTAATCAGGCAAAAGCCTTCAGAGACATGTTCATACAGCCAAAGCCTGATCAGCCGCCAGCCGCAGAAACACTACTGCTCAGGGGGTTGTTCAGGGGTTATTTTGAGACTTTCTCGACAGCACTTCAGCGACTAGCCGACGGTGATCGTGAGTCTCCAGAGGTGAGGGCTCTCATAGTTTTGCTTAACATCATAATAGAAACCGAGACAGGCTATTCAGCTCCCCCTTCGCCCGCTGACCAGCTGAACAAACGACAACCACCATCCGGAGGTGCCGGAGCCAGTCTTGCTGCCCCCTGAAAAAAAGAACCCATTACCGCTTCAGGTAATGGGTTACTACCTCACCAGTACGGGTTTTCCAGGTTCAGATTTGTCGCTCGACCATAGCCGGGTACCGACAGTTTCTGATCCGTATACTCCAGCTCGTCGCCATTCAGGACGCCTTCACCAAACTGGTAGATCGGCAGCATGGTTCCCTGTTGATGTCGGGCTTCGTATTCCTGCTGCCGTTCACGAGTATTTTCCTGACGGTGTTGCCATGCGGCAGCCACTTTTTCACCATGCTTTTTCTGCAGCATTGACCGGGTTACGTCGGGGCTCAACACCAGGGCAGTCGCATTATTACCGCCGAAGCCTTTAGCGTTCACCAGTGTCATATCCATGCCCTTAACACCGGTATCCAGATGATCGGTAAGAATATTCAGGTGGGAAGTGTGAACATCGTCCGCAATGTTTTTGATGGTACGAATACCCGGAATAATACCCTGATTCCAAACCCCAAGGGTTGACATTATCTGGTCGCCACCGGCCACACCGATAGAATGCCCAACATAGCTTTTCACGGCAGATACCGCCCACTGGTTAATACCAAAGACTTTGGCCGTCTCATTGAGAATATGGGATTCCGTCACACGGTTTTGCGGTGTACCCGTACCATGGGCCTGAACATAACTGCGCTGACGAAGCGCTTCTTCACCCAGGATGGACCGACCCAGTGCAGCAGCCCTGGCAACGGTCAGATAGTTACCGGCACCTGGAGCAGAGATGGATTTTTTGTAGCCATCCGCATTAACAAAAACATCAGCCACTGCTCCCAGTACTTCAGCACCTGCTTCCATAGCCAGTTCATCATCCATCAAAATCAGAAACTGGGAAGACTCGGCAATGGTAAAGCCCGCATTATTGGCAAACGGCCGACAGGCACGACGCCAGTCCGGGTCTTCGCTCTCCATCAGTTCATCCAGTCCCCTGAGGTCTGAATCCGTTGCCAGTGCGCCCATAGTGGTATAGCCGTCCATGATTTCAGGCGTAACAGGCGCTTCACTGTTGCCCACCACCACCAGACGGCGGCGACCGCTGCGAATATCATTCACCGCCAGTTGCAGGTTATACAGCATGGTGGCACAGGCTCCCATACTGGTGCCGGTGGCTCCCAGAGAGCCCAAAATATAGGCATTAATAAAATCCGCCGACATTTCCGCAAAACCCAGAGGACACTGCTTGGATGTCACACGCTTGCCCAGCAGGCGTGCCTGCATCATGCCTCCGTTGCCGTTGTAATCCAGCTGACTCATGGCACAACCGGAGTACACTGCCATCTCCTCGGGAGCCAGCAAACCTTTCAGCCCTGCCCAATCAAGCCCTGAAGACAGCACCGCATCGGAAGCACCAAAGACGGTCATAGCCAGTGAACGGGGGTGATGGCGGGACTGGTACAGCTTTTCTGGCCGAAAGCCTGATGGCAATTGCCCGGCCGCTTTGACCGGCGAAACCCGGCTGCCCGGCAGCATCATTTTATGAGTCGCCGTCACCCGGACCCGAACGTGCTTACCATCAGCCAGAGGCTCAGCTACCCAACCTTCGGGTAAAGTCGGCAGACGGCGTACTGGCAGAATCAGCTCCGAACCTTCCTGAACATTCAGGGCATTATGCAGGTAGAGGAGGTCGGCATCGAAAAGATTGTCTTCCAGCTGACGAATCAGGGTACCGGAAAGAATCTCCTGCTCGGTGGCAGTGTTGTCCAGCCCTCGCAGGCGGGCGATGGCGCTCAGGGTTTGCTGACGCTCAGCTGACCCCAGCCGGTCAACCACCAGACGGCGATAACCATGAAAACCGGAGCTTCGCCCTGCCGGACTGACGCCACCCTGGGCAACGATAACGGGTAATCTGGACACTCAGAAACTCCTGACACCTTAAATGATGACACCTGTTTCCGGATGACGGTCTGAATGAATGGCCGATACGCTGGAAACAGTACTTTCAATATGTCGCTGTAGTGTAATGGTACTGTCATCGTGTCATCTGGACAAAACAGCCAAAACAGCCGACAATTTAGCCACTGTCTAGCCACAGCCAGCGGTATTAGCAATCAAAAATATACTGGGCTTTTGGCTTTTGGCTTTTGGCTATTAGCTGCTCATACCACCAACCAATAGCCAATAGCCAATAGCCAATAGCTTCGGTAAATATTTAATAATGATTTCAGATTCACTCAGGTTACAACGGGTCAGAGTTCCCCTGCTGGAACACATGCTCACCACCAGCATCAGCCTGCCTATGGAGATGCTGGCAGCTGCCACCATGTACAGCCGGATGGCTCATAAAAAAGCGTCTATTGACGTACAGTTATGCAGCCACAATGGCACAGCGGTGCTGTCCCATGGCAACATTCTACTGTCACCTTCAATGGATCTCTCATCCTCTGGAAATGCTGACCTGATACTGCTGCCAGCACTATGGCGCAACCCCATGCCGATTGTCAGGCGCTCCCCGGAAACCATTGACTGGATCAGAGAACAATACAACCATGGCGCTACATTCTGTGTCGCGGGCACCGGGGTAGCACTGATGGCAGAAAGCGGGCTGCTGGATCATCAGCCTGCGACGACGCACTGGTATTATCTCAACCGGTTGCGCAAACATTATCCCGAAATTCTGTTTAAACCCCATCACCTGATTACCCGGGCAGGAAGGATTTACTGCGCAGGCAGTGTGAACTCGGTAGCAGACCTGATGGTGCATATCATCAAGCGTGCCATGGGGCGTGATATAGCCAACCGGGTAGCCCAACAGTTTTCTCACGAAATCCGTCGTCCGTTTGAACAGACCCATTACGCTGACGACCACACCACCAGCCACGGGGATGAAATTATTGTTAACCTGCAAGGCTGGCTGCACCAGCATATTCAGGATGACATTAACAGCCAGCGTCTTCTGGCGGTCACCGGCCTGACCCAGCGCACTCTGAACCGTCGCTTTCGTGAGGCAACAGGCATGTCACCCTTTCATTATCTGCAACAACTGCGCCTGAACCATTGTGCCGAGCTACTAAAAGCCACCGACCTGTCAATTACTGAAGTCGCCCTGCAATCCGGCTTTAATGATCCGGACTACTTCAGCCGACAATTTAAACAGCACTATCAACTCAACCCTTCGGACTTCCGCCGTAGTGTCCGGGGCAAACTGTTCTATCTGGACACTGAATGACTGACAGGGACTGGATCGTCTGGCTGCTGACCGGACTGGCTTTTGCCATGACTGCCTCTATTGTCTGCTGGTCTTTAAGGCTGGGCATTACGCCCACCCCAACCAGTCAAAAAGTCAGGCAGACAATGGAAGCTCTGTTACCGGAATCCGTAGATGGCAGAATTTATGAGCTTGGCTGTGGCTGGGGAACACTGCTGTTGATGCTGGGCAGGCGCTACCCAAATCACCTCATTACAGGTTATGAGCAATCAACAATTCCTTATCTGGTGGCCCGGGCATTGACGGTTCATAAAGCCAACATAAAGGTAGTGAAGCAGAATTTTTTTACCGTTCAGCTGCAAGACCCGGGGCTTATAACCTGCTATCTGTTTCCAGAAGCCATGAAACAAATGGAGGGTTACTTAAAGCGACAAGTGTCTGATAACTGCTTAGTCATAAGTCACACCTTCAGGCTACCGGGCTGGGACAGCATTAAAGAAATCAAAGCGAATGATTTGTATCGAACGTCCATCTTTGTTTACAAGAGGCGTATACAAGAGAGGCATTCATCAGAATAAAAGGGTCAATCCAGCTGACACAGAGGAATGCTGTCAGCCCCGGTCTCCAGCCAGCGATACATCTCCAGCTGCTCTGGTGAACAGCTGACACAGCCCTTACTGCAACCAGACTGTTCCCGTATCAGCTTGCCTTTGCGTATCCAGTGAGACAGCATGCCGCGCATGGCATCCGGGCTGACATCAAACCGCTCGCTCAGTTCAGCCAGGGAAGCGATTCCCTGGCTGCTGAGGTGATCACGAAGAGCTATTAGCATGGGTATTTGGCTTACCAGCAGTGCTCTTTGCCTGTGCAAGCAGCCAGCCAGCATTGCCGTTGGTACCGAGATAGCGCATCACCGCGAAAATAGCGGCCATGACGGCGGCTAAGGCAGCCACCCAACTTAATGTCACCACAGGCTGAACCGTCAGCAGCGAGAGCTGATAATAAAGTGTGGCAACCGAGTACCCGACGAATAACGTCCAGCCAGAAACAAACAGACTCCAGCCTGTTCCTGCTTCACGGTAGATAGCGCCTACCACTGCAACACAGGGGGTGTACAGCAGAATAAACAGCAGATAGGCAATGACGGCCGCATCACCCGGAAAAAGGCTACGCATAACCGTAAAGGTACTCACCTCTACGGCCTGGTCTTTGGCGACGCTTTTAAGGTCGCTCAGGTCACCGATGTCCATACCCAAAGGGTCAGAGACGTTTTCTGCCAGCCCTGACAGGTTAGCTGGAACCGAAGCCAAAGCGGCTTCGACACCCGCCATCGGGTCAAAAGATTTGTCGACAGCATCACCCTGCCGGTCATTGGCAATGGTGCTATACATGGCGTTCAGAGTGCCCACGAACGCTTCTTTGGCCAGCATGCCGGTAAAAATACCCACCGCTGCAGGCCAGTTGTCTTCCTGCATTCCCATAGGCTTAAAGACCGGAGTAATGCTCTGCCCAACATAACTGAGCACGGATGAATCAGAATCCTGATGACCAAAGCTGCCATCGGTTCCCAGAGAGCTCAGGGTGTTGAGCACCAGCACAACCATGATGATCACTTTACCGGCACTCAGGACAAAGGCTTTCAGGCGATCCCAGGTGCGCAGGAATACCTGCTTCGCGGAGGGAAGATGATAGTTTGGTAACTCCAGAATAAACGGCGAGGTCACACCATTGAGCAAACTGTTTTTTAATACCAGTCCGGTAAAGACCGCAGCCAGGATACCCACTATATAGAGGATGAAGACCACGTTCTGACCATTGACCGGGAAAAACGCCGCGGCAAACAGCGCATAGACCTGCAAACGGGCACCACAGGACATAAACGGTGACATGGCGATGGTTAACAAACGGTCTTTCTGGCTATCCAGAGTTCGCGTTGCCATAATGGCGGGCACATTGCAGCCAAAGCCCACCAGCAAGGGCACAAATGCCTTCCCCGGTAAACCCAGAAAACGCATCAGCCGATCTATGACAAATGCCGCCCTTGCCATATAGCCCGAATCTTCCAGCACCGACAAAAACAGGAACAGTGAGGCGATCACCGGGATGAAGGACGCTACGGTTGCAATACCACCACCGACACCGTTAGCCAACACGGCAATAACCCAGCCCGGGGCATTCATGCCTTCCAGAAGATGAGTCGCCCCATCCACCGTGAAGGTGCTCACCATGATTTCGAAGAAATCGTTAAAACCTCTGCCAAAGTTCATAGAGAGCATGAACATCAGGTACATCACGCCAAGGAAGACGGGCAGCCCAAGAAACCGGTTCAAAGCCAGCCGGTCAATACGCTCGCTGAGTCGATGATTCAAAACGCCACGCTGCCTGATGACCTTCTTCATTATTTCGCCAATGACATCATAACGCCAGTTGGCTACCAGAATATCAATCTCTGCGCCCTGCTCCTGTTCCAGGACGTCACGCAAACGGCTTCCCTGATTCTGCGATAGCGCCTGAACGGACTTCGGCAAACTGGCAGCCACACCGGATTCACCTTCCAGAAGTTTTATGGCACACCAGCGCACCGTGCTTTTATCCGTCAGATGGTTACCGACAAAGGCTTCCAGATCAATAACGGCCGATTCAAGCGCTTTACTGAGTGGCAATGGCTGTGAAGCGGGTATGACTGACTGAAAATAGGCATTTAACTGGTCTTTCAGCTCAGTCAAGCCCTCATTCCTGCTGGCTACCATGGTTAAAACCGGACAGCCCAGAGCGCTGGATAACGCTTTCGGGTCAATCACCATCCCCTTATCAGCAGCAACATCCATCATATTCAGAACCACTACCACCGGTAGCCCCATATCCAGCAGCTGAGTGGTCAGGTAGAGGTTACGTTCAATATTGGCTGCATCGATGACATTCAGAGCCAGCCTGGCTTTACGCTCAATAATAAAGTCCCGGGCAATACGTTCATCCATGGATACCTGATCATCCACCACATCCAGACAGTAGGTGCCGGGCAGGTCTACCACTTCGACATCCAGCCCTTGATGGCGGTAATGCCCGCTTCGGCGCTCTACCGTCACACCCGACCAGTTACCAACCTGCTGTCTGGCACCTGTCAGGGCATTATAAACCGTGGTTTTACCGCAGTTAGGGTTACCGACGATGGCAAATACATGCTCACTCATATCCGACTCACCTCAACCACTGCCGCCTCGTCACGACGAATGCTGAGCTGAAAGCCCCGAATCTGAAGTTGAATGGGATCCCCCATAGGGGCGACACGGCAAACCGTAAACTGAACACCCGGTGTTAAGCCCATGGCTAACAACTTGCGTCGATAGACTGCTCCCGCATTCCGAAAGGCTTTCACCCGGCCGGAATCCCCGACCTGAAGCTCACCAAGGATTGATACCATTTAACGCTCCATAACTACAATCATCGACAGAAAAAACGTAACGGCAAAAGGGCTGACAAAGCACCAGTAGCTATCTGGTCAGTTATGTGTGAAATTATCGGGAACCAGAGGAATAAGTAAGAACGTAAGGTTAGACGCAAATGAGAATAATTACAATTAAGAGTCGAACGAACGGGTACAGCAGAAACCTCAAATACGTCTATCTTGCCTTTTAAGATCCTGATAGTTGTGATGATCAGAGCCATTAAAAATGAAACAGATATATCTTTTTGGTTTATTGATCCTTTCCGCCATGTTTTTACAATCTGGCTACCCGACTGATCAATTAACGTCTTACGTTGTTACGATACCTCCTAATTACTTCGCCGCTGACGGTCAACCACTGACGCCCCGGGTTTTACGAAAAACAAAACCGGACAGATCAGAGAATATTCACCCAAAAGCGCTTCGGGAATACACAGCCGTTAAAAAGCGACTGCTCAGCCATCATATACATGTCATTGAGCTACCGGGCTATCATGCACCCGATGCCCCCGACTCGGTATTTCCCAATAACTGGTTTATCTCTTTTCCGGCTCCCTGTCCTGAGAATATCCGATGCGGTTCGACAGGCAATACGCTCATTACGCTCTTTCCCATGCAGGCGAATCAGAAAAAAGAGAAGTCTCGTATCAACACTTTGCAAAAGGCACTGGGTCAGCAGGCAATTTCCAGCCAGTATAATGGGGAAATTCTGAAAAGCATGACAGACAGCCAGTCATTGGACGGGGGCAGCAGTATGGTTCTGGATCGTGAAAATAAAGTCATTTTTGCTGCACTCTCGCCTCGCACCAACCAGACACTACTGCAAGATTTTGCCGGGCAGCAGGGTTATAAACTGATCGCTTTCAGGACAGTCTTTTATGATCAGCCTGTTTACCATACGCGCATGATGCTGAGTATTGGTGCCAAATTTGCTGTCCTGTGCAGTGAGTGCATCAGTGAGCAGCTGGATCGTCAACAGGTCTTGAAGGCGCTTTCCGACAAAACAGTGATCGATATCACGCCTGATCAGACCAGAAAGTTTGCCGGTAATCTGTTGCAACTGAAAAACGATCAGGGGAAAACCATTACCGTGATATCCCGAACCGCGTTCCAGTCCCTGAATGATGAGCAACTGAGAGTGTTGAACGACTTCAACGAACAGCTTCTGGTCTTCGATATTCCCGCCATAGAGACCTACGGTGGAGGCAGTATCGGCTGCATGCTGGCGGAAATTTTTCTTCAGCCGACGTTAACATTAACACCCTGATTATTTAGGCCTGCCATGAAATACCTGATTCTGTCTCTCATTGCGCTCACTCTGACAGGGTGCTGTATGGTTCCTGACCTGCCAGGACCCATCGGCATTCCCGGAATATAACCTAACCTGCTCGTACAATAGTCAGAAAAGGCTTAATGACTGGTCTGAATACTTATTGAACCACTGTCGACAATTTCCTATCGTTCGCGTCCTGATTATATGACAACTAAACCAGGTTCCCGGATGACACAGACCAATCACTTTGTTGCAGTAGAAGCCAATATCGCAGCCGGTAAATCCACCCTGCTACCGAAACTGGCTGAAGCGCTGGACTGGGACCCTATTCAGGAGCCGGCTGATGACCCGGAATTTGCCCGACTTCTGGGTGAATTCACCAGCAATCCGAAAGACTCGGGCAGTCGTATCCGATTTCAGTCGTACATAACCCAGCGCCGTGCGGAAATTGTTGAAAGCCTGCCCGGCCATCGCAACTATCTGATTGAGCGTTCCCTGTACTCGGACCTGATCTTTACCCAGGCTAACTTCCTCAGCATGGATCAACCAGACACTGAGTTTATGCTGCATTACTGTGAAATTCAGAAGCGGCTGAAAGAGTACCCACGCATCAGTGCGGTGGTCTACCTGCACACAACGCCGGATAAAGCCCATGAGCGTCTGCAATACCGTGCCCGTAAGGCAGAAAATGGCACGCCTTTTGAGTATATCCGGGATATTCATAACTACCACGAGGCTATCCTGCCACAAATCTGTGCGTCCATGAACACGCCTCTGATCACTATGGACTGGAACGACTTTGGCTGTGAACACCAGGTGGCAGAAAAGATTATTGAAGTGGTTCAGAAGCACTGACCTGTTAGGGAAGTGGCATTCAATAACATACCAGCTCCTCCGTCATTCCCGCGAAGGCGGCTCTCGTAAAGGAGAGAGTACCACGGTAGTGGATCCCCGCCTTCGCGGGGATGACGATAGAGTTGCATACATGGTTTTTAGCGCTTAGCTAACTACAAATCCGCTAAAGGATGAGTCTCCCAGTCGGGAACAAAGAAAGAGTCAACCGTTTCCCCGGAAATGTCAGCCAATGTGGCGTACTGCCAGTTCGGTTGCCTGTCCTTATCCACCAGCAATGCCCGGACACCTTCACAGAAGTCGCCCCGAAGAACGGTATTAACAGAAAGGGTGAGTTCACTCTGGAAAGCTTCTTTAAGAGAAAAGTGACGTGTACGCTGAAGCTGCTCATAAGTCAGGGTAATGGACAAAGGAGAGCCATTTAAGGCTGTCTTCCGGGCTTTACTCAGCCATTCATCACTGGTTTCCAGAGCTTCAAGCGCAGCCATTATGCCAGGCAGCGATGGCTTTCCCATCATTTTCTTGATCAGATCCCGGTGCTCGCGAATCTTGGAGTATGGCAACCAGCCGGCACTCTGGTCAGCGTATTCCTGAACCACGTTATAAGTGACCTGATACGCATCCTGCTGCCAGTCAGCCTGCTGCAGGGAGGCCAGTACATTATGACGAAATGCGTGATCAACAAAACGGTTACCCAGACCGAGATACACGGCATCTGCCGGATTTAACTGGCAGGCGGTCAGGGCGACAAACAGGCCTGTTTTTGCTGGCATACGCCCCAGCAGCCAGGAACCCCCGACATCCGGATACAGGCCAACCGTGATTTCCGGCATAGCCATCACGGTAGTATCCGTCACCACCCGGAAATCCGCGCCAGCCATCAGGCCAACCCCGCCCCCCATCACAAAGCCATGCCCCCAGCAGATAACGGGTTTGTTATAAACATGAATCAGGTGGTCAAGCCGGTATTCCTGTTCAAAAAAAGCCTGAACAGAGGCCTTGTTATTTATCAGGGCAGACTCACGAGCCGCCCTGACATCACCACCGGCACAGAAAGCCCGGTCTCCTGTTCCCTGTAGAAAGACACAGACAATGCCCTCATCGTTATGCCAGCTCAACAGTTGGCGATGCAGTTCATTAATCATCTCCTGATCAAGCGCATTCAGGCTTTTTGGGGCATTTAGCGTAACGACCCCAATCCTGTGACCACTGACGGTATCAAGCTCCTGAAACTCAACCTTCTCGCTCATTGACTCTCCCCCCCTGCTGAGGTAAACCGAACTGTCTTATCACTATCCACTCACTATATGAGACAGGCAATGCTATTTCAAACCACTCATCGTAATATCTTAAAGTAGGAATCCAAAGTCGTAAGATTTAATTCATGCTGAATGCAGACACTCTCTTTGCCTTTTAGCGAAAATTCATCTACTTTAATCTGGTATTTTTAAAGTTAAAAAATGTGTACAAATAATTCTTTGATATTTTTATAGTGAACTTTTTGCATAATTACTTTCCAAAGACTTTCAACCTGTAAAAAGAAGAGTAAAACTTACATACCCATTCTGAAATATCACTCAAAAATACTTTCAGTTATTTCTACACTCTTTTGGAGCAGTTATGACGCACAATATAAAGTATTTAAAAAAAAAAACCTTTACAGCACTCTGTTTTATTTTATTCTGTATAGTTTCTAACAGCACTCACGCTGTTTATTACAAGGTTACTAAATCCGATATCAGCTTTTTCATAGAACTTAGTACCATCGATTCGGACAGCCCCCTCAGACTCCCCGTCAATGATGTAAATGCGAGTTCAGACTTTACAATAGAGGAAATCAATTCCAACAATATAGCCGAGTTGCAAGAACAAGCGGTTTATAATCTTCGAGGAACGAGTCCTGATAGTTTCAATCACATAATCCAACACTTGAACTGTATTTATCAGACATTAAGCCATCCTAGATTTAGGCACATCTCAAACCAGATTTTTGAGGATGATAGCCATAGCCTTTACATCAACATAACAATAAACGATCACTCAAACATCAATGTTTCTGAGATAATGACCAGAGCTGCCGAAATTGCTGACCAGCAGGTTAATAGTGGAGCCTTCACCAGCTGGCATCCCAGACCCGGCGGAATAATGCATAATGGTAGCTATATAATCAGCCTTGCATTAACTACATCACTTCAAAGCACAGCCGATTCCAATAGGGCAGAGCCAATCAGCTCTCCTTTGGCCGGCATTGTTAACCATGCAGTGGATGCCTTTTCTCAGGAGATTCCCAGGGTCCCTATTTCCTATTTCTCAGTAACAAGAGCAAATGGTCGTAACACACAAAGAAGCCCGGTAATCGGCCTAAACTATATCCTGCCGGCTAATGAAGCTCTTTCTTCAACACAAAGGCAGGAGCTAATGAGAAGTGGTGGTGAATTTCTAACGCCAGAAACTGAAAATTACGCAAGGCAACGTTTTATTATTGCACATACCTTTCAGAATACAGAAGAATCCTTCAACCAAATGATGAGCAGAATGGAAACACTGCGATCGAATCTCCGCACTGCAGGAAACCATTTCACTCTGAGACCCTTTGACTTTTTTCCCTCAGATAATCGCAGACACCTGACAATTTACTTCATGCTGTATAACCTTATCCGCCCTGAAGAAAAAGCTGATGCAGTGCTCACCGTCAAAGGTCTTCGAAGTATAATAACCCCTAACTCAGGACTGAATACCGATAACACTATAATACTTGGCTGGCAGCGACCTATTTACTTATACGTCACTAATCCGTCATTAGGCGAAATTACACACCGGACTAATCCCGCAATGAGACTCATGACGTCTTTAATGAATGGTGTGACTACCATTTGGAGATTCATTGCTCAAATAGCCAACCCTATGAGCCAGACTACCTCTTCTGAAGAAGAAATAACCGAAGCAATTACAGAAAGACCTCAGCCAGAAGAAAACAGCCCTAACGGAACAAGTACTGAAGATCCACAACCACAGGAAAGCCCTGTCATTTATAGGCATCTCAATACCCGACAATTTTCCAACAAGGAATAGTTTCCATAACCTAAAGGGAGCCAGGCTGGTAAGTTCCAGCCTGGTGATCAGACAAAAAACAATATCAGCTGTCTTTCTGCTTGCCCTTTGAAGTAATCACAATCTGCCCCTGTTGTTTCAGCAGCTCAGCCATCGCCTGTTGGATATCCGCCACCTTAATGGTTTTCACCGCGTCAGCGATGTCCAGCAGATAATTGAAGTCCGCTTCATGACCATCGAGGCTTTGCCAGAATCGACCAGCGCGTTCATCCGGGTTGGTGTCGCGTTTGGTCAGGTCGCCAATCAGTCCCTGACGATACTCATCCAGTTCCGCATCAGTCAGTTTACCCAGACGCTGAACCTGCCCCGTTAGAAACTCGTCCACTCGCTGCTCAATACCTTTTGGTCCCAGCACAGGAGACTGTACGATAAACACCATTCCGGGATGACGCTCTACCGGACGGGCAGACGCATTAACAATGTACCCCAGCTGTTGCTCTGTCCGCAGTTGATTAAAGAACGGCGTTGCCAGCAGGCGTCCCAGCAATGAGTATTTTGCCCGCTCACGATTTTCCGTGGTATCAAACTGTATGTAATTAATATACAGAGCATCATTATGATCAAGGTCCAACGCTTCACGCAGACGTGCATCTTTCAGGACATTAAACGGCTGGTCGTAACGCTTACTGCGGTTACTGCCGTTCAGAACATAAGACTCCACCAGCTCACCCAGCTTCATAGCCTCACCGCGGGAGTGATTACCATAAATCAGCATACTGATATGCACAGCCTTGTAGAAGTCAGTGGCATACTGTTTCAAGTCAGCAAACGACACCGCTTCAGCCGCCGCCAGCACGTCTTCATCGCTGCGATAATTTGGATACAGTAACTGACTTACCCGATCCATACCCTGACGGTAAGGCGCTGCAAATGATTTGTTTCTGAGGTTGCGTACCAGTCGATTGCGTTCCTGCTCAAATTCCGCCTGATCCGGGCTGAACTGATCCATACCCTTCAGAATCATTTCCAACAGGTACGCCTGCTTGTCCTGATAACCTGACAGAGCAACCGTTAAGCCTTCACGACTGGTACTCAGCCCATAGTTCAGACCCGCTTCCTTGGCAGGATAACCGTATTCATTCAGGCTGCGGGACAGCAGGGTACGATACAGCGGCAGCAGCACCAGATCCTTTGTGGTTTCTGAAGCCTTTGGCGTAGAAATTTTCAAACGTACCGAAGCTCTAGGCACCTGAAAACTGCTGTCGGTCATGCTCCAGACATCCAGCCCTTGCTCACTGATAATCTGTGTGGGCTTGTCAGCTTTATCACTGGTACGCAATGTCAGGTCAGTAGCAATAAACTGGTTCGGAGCCGGAATGGTCAGACCTTTATGAACCTGTGGTTTGCTCAGGCGTTTAAGCAGCTCATCCGACAACGGCCTGATCCTGTACTGGGTGTCGAAATAAGGTTCAACCTGACTCGTCGGCAGCCCCTGGGCGATCACTGTCTGCCGAACATTGTCCGGCGTCATTTCTGCCATCAGGCGCTCAATCAGTTTCGGGTCAAACTCGTCGTAAAGGTAGGTTGAATTTAACAGGTCAGAAGCTGGCAGATAGTGCATACGTGACGCCAGAGTCGTGGCTGTCTGCTGTGGACTGCGCGCTTCCTGATAGCGAAAGCCCAGTTCTGCAATCTGACGGGTTTCATCATACAGCCATTTCTGAATGCCTTCCTTACGAATTAACGCCAGGTAATCAAATACGATTGCCGTAATCTCATCCACCTGTTTAAGCCCTTGCGGTGTCAGTTCCATACGAACATTAAAGCTGCCATACTCACCCGGCACATCATTGGGGTAAGCAGCAAGAGAGTCAATCAGCCCCTGCTCTTTCAACAGACTGTGCAGACTGCCCTCACCCTCATAGCCAACAATGCGGGCGAGGAAACCCATAGGCTTTTTGTGGTAGTACGGATGCAGACTTTCCATTGGAAAACTCAGTGACAACGCCCTGGTTTCTTTCAGGGGGACGATATTGATGCGAACCCCTAACTGGTCAGCCGCATAAGGCGGTACACCTATGTGAGTGTCCGGCTTGACTCCGCCGCCATCAGGTACATCAGCGAAGGACTCTTTCAGCCAGGCTTCAAGCTGGTCGGTGGTTTCACGACCGTAAACCACTACCCCCATACTGGGAGCGACATAGTAGGTATCGTGAAAGGCTTTCAAATCCTGCCACAGGGATTTACCATCGTCATTATTCAGGGTATCCAGATCACCAATGGTAAAGCGGCTTTTTGGGTGTTCCGGGTTCGAAGTGGCACTCTGTGCCATAAACAGACGCCAGCCATCTTCCTTGGCATGCAGACGATACTCCGAATCAACGGCGTTACGTTCCCGATCCACATAAGCCGGGTCCAGGGTCGGAGCCACAAAGAACTGAGCCAGCTGATCCAGAGCAGGCCTTAACTGTTCATTGTTGATATCAAAGTAATAATTGGTACGAACGTCGGCGGTGTAAGCGTTGGCACTGCCGCCATTGGCACGGATAAATTCAAAATAGCCATCCACTTCCGGGTATTTCTCATTCCCCATGAACAACATGTGTTCAAGAAAATGCGCCAGCCCCAGCCGGTTATCCGGATCCTGAAAGCTGCCGACATTAACATCGACAGCAGCAGCCGATTTGTCGGTGTCAGGGTTCGATATCAGAAGAGCCTTAAGCCCGTTTTCCATAACGACATAGCGATAATCCCGGTTATCTACCGGACTTTTCACCACTGTGGCTAATTGAGCGCTCGCTGCTTTTGATGATTCCACTTTAAATGTCGTCACTTCCGTTGTATCTCGTTCAGTAGTCACTGTGCATCCACCTGTCAGCACGGCTGCCAACGTTCCAGCGGTGAGCGTGGATACCAGAGACGCGTACTTTCTTGTCATAAATTTTTTCCATACCTGATCAAAAGGTTATGAAGCCTGTTCTGATTATGCCTGTAACTGAACTGGAAGTAATAACGAAATATCAGCACAGGCATAGCTGCCAGAATAAGCTAGCCGATGAACTGGAATAATGAAACGTTCAGAATATATTCTGTCAGCTCATACGTATGAACACAGGCAGGGATAACAGAGGTTTACACGGGTTTTACAGTTCCGGGCTGTGAACGACCATCATTTTATTCACCTGCATTTCACTGAAGGTATGAAAGATGCCCCCCACTCCCAGGCCCGACTGCTTCAAGCCGGCAAACGGCATACCATCGCTACGGAAAGCGGTATGCTGATTCACCATGATGGCCGAAGCATCGAGTCGTTTATAAGCACGCAGAATCGTTGGCTGATGCTCAGAAAACACCGCCGCCTGAAAGGCAAATGGCAAACGGTTAGCCTGTTCAATGGCATAATCCAGCGTCTCGTAATCGTAGACGCATACCACGGGGCCAAATATCTCCTGCTCACTCACTCTGGCATCCACAGGTGGGTTATGAATAATAGTGGGCGCATAACCGGTCCGCCCAACCCGCCGCCCCCCACAAACAATGGTTCCACCGCCTGCGCGGGCTTCGTTCACCCAGGCTTCCACCCGGTCAACTTCTGCCGGTCGAATCAATGGCCCAACATCGGTGTTATCCAGCAAAGGGTCCCCAACGGTCAGATCATCGGCCGCCTTTTTCAGCCCCCGCAAAAAAGCCTGACTAATGGATTGATGCACATACACCCGTTGACTGGAAACACAGACCTGCCCGGCATGATAAAACCCACCTTTAGCAAGAGCACGCACCGCCAGATCAACATCCGCATCGGCCGCAACGATCACCGGTGCAGCTCCGCCATGCTCCAGAGCACAGCGGGTGCCTGCCGCCAGTTTGGAACGCAGTGACCAACCCACTCTGGCACTGCCAATAAAAGAAAAGAAGCCTACCCGTCTGGCTGTCACCAGGTGCTCTGCCACCGCAAGGCTTTCAGGTATCAATACCTGCAACCACTCGGGCGGTAAGCCCGACTCATGGAACAGTTTTGCCAGATGCCAGCAGGACAGCGGTGTATCATCAGCGGGCTTGACAATAACCGGGCAGCCCGCTGCCAAAGCAGGCCCGACCTGATGAACAATCAGATTGAAAGGATGATTAAAAGCACTGACAGCCACCACCACGCCAACTGGTTCTTTTGTGGTGAATGCCAGATGGTGACGGGTAGCTCCTGTACTGTTTACGACAGGCATTGAACCACTGTCGTTACGCATACAGTCGATGCACAGTTTGATGCCATCCATGGCGCGGCTGATTTCAATTCGTGAGTCCACCAGCGGTTTACCACCTTCCGCAGCCGCCTGCCGCGCCAGGTCTTCCTGCTGCCCGGAAAGGCGATGTAACAGACGACTGAAAATGTCTATACGCTGATCCAGGGGCAACCAGCTGTCCCGGTTACGAAACAGGCCACAGGCTGTGGTCAGAGCCTGCTCTACATGGCGACTGTCGCCTGTTGCCAGCCTGCCAATCTCAGACAGGTCAAATGGGTTGTATACATTCAGTGTTCCAGCCGGAGGCTCAGCGCCGGGAATCAGTAAAGGTAAAGTATCCATTATTGTTGCTCCCCATCAATTGAAGTTATGTTTCTCTGTGCCATCGCCTATTGTCTGCTATGCTCGACGCACACAAAATAATCAGAAGCGCTCGTATGAACCACGATCAAAATAATGATAACCTCTGGGACGCAATTAACCGCATAGAGATCAGCGTAAAAAACTCACAGAACGACATAAAAAAACTGTTCCTGCACAGCGCACGACAGGAAATCACCAGCGAAAGACTCGATAAAAACCTCACTGAGCTGCAAGTCGTTGTCGCAGGCATAGCCAGTGCAACCGCAGCTGGATTTGCGGAGAATCGTGAACGTTTAGACCAGCAGGGTGCTGACATTCGTGGAATTAAGGAAGAGATTAAAGGGCTTAACACTCGATTCGACCAACTTGAACTACTCATTCGGCAGGCCCTGCCCAACCACTAACACACCACAAATTAAATGCCTCCAGGCCAACAGTCATAAGGAGGCTGAAACCGATTATTAGCAGTATACTGTCGACCATCGGACAGAAGAAATTTCACAAAATTACTCTGCTTCGGTAAGAACGGCTGGAATTTATACAACTTTTAATGAATAATCCGCGCCCTCTCCTTTACAGTTGTTTTATCCCGCTGCTATGAAGTTTCCCGGCCGCCGTAAAATCAAGCACTACTTTCCCGTCAACGCTGACAACCGCTTTGACCGTGAAAGCACCACCTTCGGGCATGTTAATACCTACGTCTGTGGCATCGACCAGAACATGGTCGACATCTATGCTCATGTAGACGACTCAGTTCTGGCTGACTTTGGTCTGACCAAAGCGGCTTCACAATGGGTTGATAATGACACTGCCAACCGCCTGTACAGCTTCCTGCAACAGTCCGGCACCATTGATAGCCAGTATGCGGGTGGAACCATTGGCAACACTCTGCATAACTACTCCATTCTGGCCGACGACCGCTCCGTTCAGTTTGGGGTCATGAGCCAGAATATCCGGGTTGGTGACTATGCCTACGGGTATCTGTGCAATACCAGCAGCAAAGTCGATATGGCCTATCTGCAACCGGTAGAAGGCGCTATCGGACGCTGCTACACACTGATTACGCCAGATGGAGAGCGCACCTTTGCCATCAGCCCCGGCTCAATGAACGACCTGAGTCATACGTTTATTCCGGAACAGGTGATTACCGGCAGTTCAGCTCTGGTTCTGTGTGCCTATACCCTGGGCGACGACAGCCTGCCGATTTATCATGCCACCCTGAAAGCTGCGAAAGTTGCCAGCGACCATGGCATTCCTGTGGCGCTCACCCTGGGTACCAGTATGCTGGTTGAAAATATCCGTGAACCTTTAAAGCAATTTATCCGTGATCATGTCACCCTGGTGGCCATGAATGAGGAAGAAGCACAGGCGCTGACCGGAGCAGCCGACCCGTTACTGGCCTGCGAAGCCGTTCTGGACCTTGCTGATATGACGTTACTGACTGCCGGACCAGAAGGGCTTTATCTGTGCGGCTATACCGAAATGGCTCTGGCGCGGGAAACTGACAACCCTATTCGCTCTGCCGGGATCAGTGACTTCAACCGCTTCGAATTCAGCCGGCCTTTGCGTCGTGCCGATTGTGATGAACCGATGAAAGTCTACTCCCATATCAGTCCCTATATGGGGGGGCCGGAAAGAATCAGAAACACCAACGGTGCCGGTGACGGCGCTTTGTCGGCGGTGATTCATGATATTGCCGCTAACCATTTTCATCGTGAAGTCCTGCCGACCTCAGGAAAACATGAGCGGTCATGGCTGACGTATTCGTCGTTCTCCCAGGTTTGCAAATATGCCAACCGGGTCAGCTATGAAGTGCTGGCACAGAGTTCTCCACGTCTGTCACGGGCTTTGCCGGAACGTGAAGATTCACTGGAAGAGAGTTATTGGGAAAGGTAGGTTTATTGATACCCTCTTTGCGTAGAAGGCAGAAACAGAAAGATTTCTGCCTTTACAGAATTGCCAGTGATTACCACTGAGGGGAAATAACATAACAGCACCTCCGTCATTCCCGCACAGGCGAGAATCTACCACAGCAGTGGATCCCCGCCTGCACCGGAGATGAGGATGGGGTATTTTTCTCTGCCACGTCACTAAAGAGCTATATGGACAAGAATATAAAAAGCGTCACCCAGCCCAAAAGAACACCGAACCCTATATTCATGCTTTGAGAAGAAATCCATTCCTGAGGATTTTCACTAATAGAATTGATGAATGTTTCCAGTTCTTTTTTATCCGTACCACCATTGATTAATTTCAGCAGATCGCCAAAAGCCTTATAGTACCTGGACTCTGACTGCGGCTTATACGCTAGTGCTATTTCTATCCAATGAAAATACGGCAAGTACTCGTCCGTCACCTCCATTGTTAACAATGAATCCGACTGCTGGCGCATATGACCAATGAGGTGAGCGGTGAAGTGGGGATTCAAAAACGCCATTTTAACAAGATACTCATCCGATATTTTGTTTGTCCTGAGGGCATATTCCAGGCTACCCAATTCGTGTATCAGCATCGCAAACAGTTGGCGATTTAAGGAGGTATCTTTCATTGCCTTTAGTTTACAAAAGACTGGGAATTCGACCAGAAAATTTTCAAAGTGATTAAGGGACTGCTCTTTCCTTTGTTTTGCCAATGCGTTGCTTGGTATGAAAACAAAATTATTACTGTCTATTTTATGCCCCACATGTATCTCGGCCTCATACACTTCCGTCACTGACGGCCAGAACTGATCAAATGATGACGATGAGCATTCACTGCCTGCTGCCCGGGTAAAGAGTGTGGGCAGCCACAACAATACTAAACATAAAAAGTTACGGACGAGTTTAAGCTGACTCATGAAATACGCCCTTTTTATAGTCTGGAAAACCGACAGTTACTATAGTCAACTATCCAGAAATCATGACAAGAAGAAAAAGCCTGCCGGTATCAGTCCATCGTTTATTGCATCCGGCAGCTGTTGTACAATTCCACACAACGAAGACACAAATCCTCACAGAAGTACTAACATGGATATCAGCAACCTTCGCGAGAATTACACTCAGTCGGGCCTTGACAAAGAAGACCTGAACAGCGATCCGGTGGAACAGTTCAGCCTGTGGTTTCAGCAGGCACAGGAAGCACAGCTGCCGGAACCCAACGCCATGAGTATTGCCACCGCCACAGCAGACGGTGTTCCCAGCCTGCGAACCGTCCTGTTGAAATACTTTGATCAGTCGGGATTTGTTTTCTTTACCAATTATTCCAGCAACAAATCCCGGGAGATTTCCGAAAACCCTCACGTTGCCCTGATGTTCCCCTGGGTTACTCTTGAGCGTCAGGTGGTTATTAAGGGTACAGCCGAAAAAATATCCAAGGCAGAATCCCTGAAGTATTTCACCAGCCGGCCCCATGGCAGTCAGCTGGGTGCCTGGGTTTCCCATCAGAGTTCAGTCATTACGGGTCGCAAACTACTGGAACTGAAACTGGATGAAATGAAGCGTAAGTTCAAAGAAGGCAAAGTCCCCCTGCCAGACTTCTGGGGCGGCTATCGGGTGGTGCCACAAACCATTGAGTTCTGGCAGGGGCGACCAAATCGTCTGCATGACCGTTTCCAATATGCCCGAACAAACGACAAAGGCTGGGTTATTGAAAGGCTGGCACCATGAGCAGAAAAACGGCGGCCAGAATGGCCGTCAGGGATACCCTGATTGAACTGGTTGATTCCAATCGCCAGTTCCGGGAAGCGGTTCTGAATGATCACGAGCTTCCCGCCTGGGTCATGCAGGAAGACGACGCTGATGCCCTGAATGAGCAAACACTCTATGAACAAAAACGGGATGACCGGACACTGGCAGCCAGTATCACCAGTCGCCTGACCTACAGCTCGGAACAGAATAAACAGGAAACAGCCCGACTTCCCGGCATCATTGGTATTTCGGCCAGTTCTCTTGCCCTCGGGCAACAGTTAAATCAGGCAAAAGACCAGTTCAAGACAGCGATGGGGGAATATCGCCAGCTTTACGGTGATGATATTGCAGCCATTGAGGAGACATCTGACCAGCTGAGAGACGGAGTGCTGGGAGGGCTGCAAATTCAGCATATTCACTTTGTGCAGAGTTACCGGCAACTGAAACTGTTTCAGCAGCCACCCAGGCGAATCCGTTTCAGCTGGGCTGCTAACCACAGTGGCACCGTTCGATTAACATCGGTAGAAGCCATTGAGCATCTGCGTAAGAAATATATGGCATCCGCTGCCATTGAACGCGATATCACATTACTGGAACAGTTGCCCGGATCGGAAATCGTGGTGATTAAACGACTGCTGGCACCTCACCTGCGGGCAAACCTGAAATGGTCAGATACGATTGAGGCAGAGCGCCGGATGAATCCGGATGCGAAAAAACAGTATCCCGGACAGATCAATACGCCACTTCCGGTTTTTGTGCAGCTGGAAAAAGGGCAACCCCTGCCGGAATTCAAGCCAATCAAACCATTTGACCCGATGACACGACAGGAACGTTTACAACGCAGCGACGCACGGCTGGTGCGGATCAGTGACAATCCTGTATCGCGTATCTATCGCTACATTTGAGGCTTTTAGCTCTTGGCTTCTGGCTGTTAGCTGTTAGCTGTTAGCTGTTAGCTGTTCATACAGTCATCAACCAATAGCCAATAGCCAATAGCCAATAGCCAATAACGATATTTTCTAAGCTACCCTTCAGGCGTCAGCCAGTTCATCCCTCAGGTAGGCTTCCAGGTCAGTACAGCCACCAATATACTTCTGCCCATGAAAAATCTGCGGCACGGTTTCAACTGGCTTGCCTACGGTTTTTTCCAGATCAGCCTTGCTGATCCCTTCAGCATGAATATCAACATAGCGAAAAGGCAGTTGTCGATCTTCCAGCAGCTGTTTGGCACGAACACAAAAACCACAACCCGGACGCCCAAATACGGTAAAACGACTCATTGAATAACTCCTGATGTATGAATCTGATCTTGTGGACGAACTATATGATGATTGCTGCCACGGCGACAACAGGAATTTTCGATACGCTTCATTGAAGCTTTCTAATTGACTTGATACGCTGATCAAAACCACAAAGGACACACCGATGCCAAGGACAGGTTTAATCGGCTTGCTGCTTTCCCCCCTCTCCCTGACTGTCATAGCCTCTGATTTGCTGGACCTTGCCCATAAAGCAGGTTTCGACCGCTGCGATGCAGCCATTGAAACCGAGTTCAGCGATATGGCAAGGGTTGGTAATGCTGTGGCGTCTACGGGCTATTTTAATGACCGCAGTTTTAATGTCATGGCGACCTGGGGCAATGACCGGGACAGTGTCTGGAAAAACACCACCTTTATAAAGTTCGGTCGCAACTGTCTGGCGTACAGTGTCGTCAATACCACCTTTAAAAACAGCTGCGCGACCTTTATAGAAAAAAACCCGGAATGGACAATCATCAGAGAACAGAAAGACTTTATCTGGACCCGTAACGCTGGCGGCGTAAACGCCATTCTTAAATCCCTGCCCAATGATGTCTGTGCCATTAACTATCGCATTCATCAAACATACGACAGTAGTAGTTCTTCAGTCACCAGTAAACGACCCGTTAGTGATAAAAAGAACGGTGGCTGACGTTAGTGTTTCAAAGCGGTTTCCAGTTGCCCAACACAGCTCCGGAGATGAACCAGAACCTGCTTTTTACCGGCCAGTCCTTCGTATTGCGCCAGATTGCTCCAGCTCTGCTGCTGCAACACTTTCATAATTAATACCCGCAAAGCCTGTTCACCGTTATTAAAGTCGCTATCAGCACAAACCAAACTTTTTAACAGTAATTTTCGAATTGCAGGCAAACAGCTTTCAAACAGACGCTGCCCACGGCTGAAAGAGGCGATATCCTGCCAGTCCCGCTCAGACAGGTCAGCAGAACTGAAGTCACTGGCACCACGGAATAACTGTCTGACCAGCTCAGCCTCCATTACTTTAAGGCTTTCGGGCAGCTGTAGCAGAAAGTTATCGAAAAAACGGGAACGGGCTTCCACCTGCAGTTCATTGCCTGCTTCTGACAGCGACTGCAACATCATCAACGAATAACAACCACTGGCAGCCTCTCTCTGCAAACCGGTTCGCACCGGCTGATACCCACTGTTCTGCCAGAAATTCAACAGGCCGGAAGTAGCGCCAAAGCTGGTTCCCAGATAATCAAACCCTTTATCATGGGCAGATTGTGCCAGGCAGTTCAGCATTTCGGCTCCCAGCCCCTTTCTGTGGATAGCCGGATGAACAGCAATCCTCAAGACCCGTAACCCTTTTTGTCTGATCGCCTCGGGAATCCCGGCATGGTTACTCAATGACTGAGGAATCAGGTGACCCCGTACCCGTCGTTGCCCCAGCCAGATCGATTCCTGCATAGACGTATCAATCGCTCCTTCTCTTGCCGCCAGAACCGTCCCGACCAGATGACCCTGATAGAGAAGACCATAAACTTCTATATTCGGGCCATCTAAAAAATGTCGTAAGTCAAACGGTCGGGTCCGGTAATGAGCCAGCGCCAGCAGCCCAAACACCTGAGCCACCATCGACTCATTCTGCACTAACTGGTCACGGTCAAAACAAACCCATTCACACTGTTCAGCGGTGGCACCTTCAACCTGATGGTCTTCCGCAGGTCTGGCATCCAGCAACAGGCTCGAAAAAACCAGCTGTTCCAGCGGGTCATGGTCTGCCCAGCGAATCGCCTGCCTGATAGACAAAGCTCGCCATTTTGGTGCTATGGTATCCAGCTTTTTGCGAAAACGTATGGCAAAACCACGTCCGGTGCCTTCATAACCGTGAATAGTGGAAGAAAAGACGATGCGCGACTGCTGTCTGAGTAGAGACTCCAGCAAAGGCACAGGCAATGCCGCTGCTTCATCCACCAGCATCAGGTCACAGTCAACCGGGTTACCGACAATTTCGTCAGGTGCCATAAACTGAATCGACTTATCCTGCCACTGGACCCTTCCCCCGGAAAACGTACCTCTGGAAAGGCAGGTATTCTCAAGGCATTCCCCAGCGTGCTGAAACACCTGTTCAGTCGATGCCAATGATGGCCCTGTTACCACAATCCGCTTTAATCCATGAGTCAGAAGCTGTGCGGCGGCAATTCCCAGGGCTGCGCTTTTACCTCGTCCGCGGTCGGCCGTTAGCACCAATGGACGACGGCGATGACCTGTTGCCACCTTTTTGATGGCCTCCACCGCCTGAGCCTGCTCCAGTGTTTGACAATAACCATGCCCATCCGACGCTTCTGACTCTACGTTGAGGTTAGGTAATGCCGACCAGGCCGGTTCTTTATTCTGCTGAATCAGACTGCAATGTTCAGATTCAGTCAGCAACTTTGCCAAACGCTGGATATACCTTCCTGTTACCCGGTTCTTAGTTTCCGGATAGACGGTTATACGACGATGCTCCGGATCTTCCAGCTGGCTCCACTGGGCCAGCTCCGGAATCAGCAGAAACATCACACCGCCGCCTTTAACCACACCACTGATAGCACCAAAAGCATCAACATCAAACCCGGACCAGGCGTTAAACACCACAAATTGCCGTTCACGGCCTAACCATTGTGACGCTTTAGCAGCCTGAATGGCAGGTATGGTTTCTGGCGCACCTTTGCCCAACCAGAGGCCTAACCAGGGGCTCAACCATAGCCCCTGCTCTTCCGACAGGTAAGGCAGCCATTCGTGTACGCTATGCAGGCACCAGTCCTGTTCACCACTGAGCACTATCAGCTCACGATGGTTGAGCTGAGCCAGACGGTTTAACCGTTGTTTAAATAATTCCTTCACCGTTTATTTCTCATGCCCGGCATTTTATTTTACCGGGGGCTCATTCTTATCGGCTGCCTGAACCCGATCGGCTTTGATAATAAAAACTGGCTCAACGGGTACATCACTATGTCCCGCTTTACGTCCGGTTCTTACTTTGGCAATGGCATCCACCACATCCATGCCTTTAACTACATGACCAAAAACCGCATAGCCGGGCTGCCCTGTCCGATAGTTCAAACTGTTGTTATCTTCCAGATTGATAAAAAACTGCGAGGTCGCGCTGTGGGGTGCAGAGGTTCGGGCCATAGCAATGGTGCCGCGCCTGTTGGCAAGCCCATTGGATGATTCGTTATATATAGGGGCTTTGGTCGGCTTCTGGGTCATGTTTTTGTCCATGCCACCGCCCTGAATCATAAAACCATTGATGACCCGGTGGAAAATCAGGTTGTCATAGAAACCTTCGTCCACATAGCGCAGAAAGTTTTTGACCGTCACCGGCGCACGCTTCTCATCCAGCTGGAGAACGATATTACCTTTACTGGTTTCCATCTGAACCTGCACAATATCCTCTTTATTTTTGTTCTCAGAGGGTACTTCTGGACTGGCCGTCACACCATTAGCCATAAACGCTATAGTCAGGGCCATTGAAAACGGCAGCAGCTGGTTCCCCAATCGGTTCAGCAATGTTCGCATAATGCATCCTTAGTTACAGTTCATGAGTTCGGCTATCCTACGTGATTACTGCGCCAAGGCAAATAACTGCCATAAGGCTTGCAATTAACCGCTGGAAAGGTAATATACAGACCGCTGACGGCAATTACTCATGCCGTCTGGCAAAGGTTCGGAGCGTAGCGCAGCCTGGTAGCGCACCACAATGGGGTTGTGGGGGTCGGAGGTTCAAATCCTCTCGCTCCGACCAATATTTTCAAGCCTTACAGCGTAAGCAATCACTTCTCAAGAAATCCATTCTACTTTTCTACAGAGCCTCCCTCGCAATCCTTTCAGCCAAACGAGGATAAGCCTTACTCAACCTTGCTGAATTGATCTCTAACATAACCTCTGCTTCCGGCATTAACCTCCCCCTGATAATAATGACCAAGTCGTGCCGCTCTTTCCATTACTTCCCGCTCCCAGGGGCCAAGGGTAATGGCCTGCACCAGCGAACGATTAAACTCTTCATCAATCTGCCTGTGACGCGCTTTGGCTTCGACCAGAAACATCCAGCCATAAGGCCAGGCCGGACGTAATGCTACCGCTTTACGTATCAGATCCAGTTCGTAATATTCAGGTTCAGCCAGGCTGGCACCAGCCTCAACAAATTGTGGATATCGATCATTGTTGTTATTACCACATTCAAAGATGAAGACGTTAAATTTCGAGGGTGATACCCGATAAGGATTAACAGGCACTGTCGGATAATTACCTGTGAACAGACAAGCCCCCTTTATAACCCTGCTGTTTTTTATGTTCTGCCTGATGGAAGCCCTGTCTTTGCGGGCTATGGCATCCTGCTCATGTCCAGAAAAAATGGTCGTGTTCGGCACTTACGAAATAGCCACACTGGTCAATATTCAGAAAATGAAGGTCGCAGCGCTGATTGACAGCGGCGCTACGACGACAGCGCTTGATGCCCGCAATATAAAAATGTACATCAACCGCAAAGGGCGGCGCTGGGTCTACTATGACTTCTATCATAAGCCGACGGGCGAAACGGTGTCCATGCACCAGCCAGTCAGTCGGATCGCACGAGTCATCACCCATTCCGGGAAACCCTCTGAACGGGCAGTGGTTAAAAATACCGTCAGCATAGGGCCCACCAGCCGTTATCTGGAGGTGTCGCTGATCAATCGCAGCAACTTCCCACAACAGCTTCTGATTGGCGCAAACTACCTGAAAAAAACCGCCCTGATCGATTCGGGCAGAAGCTATCTGCAGAGCGGGGAATAATGATATGAAACGCTGTGTTTCAACAATGCTGAGCGCTGTCTTATTGATAGTTGCTGCCGCAAACGTTCAGTCTGAAATAGTGCTTCACCGTGCGGTAGAACCTGCACAGATTATTGTTGATGTCTCTCTCAAAAAGGAAAACCTGACCCTGTTCATCAGCATACCGATATTGTCAGTGGCTCATCTCACCGCACAAACTGATTATAAGTCCCTGACACAACAGCTGCGCCAGTCCACCTCTCTTTGGGAAACTCCGGTAAAAGCCCGGTGCTCGCCAGTTAACCACCGACTGTTTATTACCAGTCAGCCGGACTCGAATGATACCAGTGCCATAGAAGGTTTTTTTGATTTCAACTGTAAAGAGCCAGAACAACTTCTCACCATAACGCCAAGGCTGGCAACCGTCCTGCCCGGTCTGAAAGTCATAAACCTCTGGGTTACCACGGATCATTGGCAACACAAAAAAAACCTTGTACTGCCTGACGGCATAATCCAACTGACTCCCTGATACAAGCGTTACGGAAGACTGCATAAATGAACAAGACACTCGCCGTTGATATCAAAGACCTTCAGGTGAAGATTAAAGAGCGGACTTGCCTGGATATTCCTTCTCTGGAGATAGAAGAAGGCGAAACCGTAGTACTATTTGGTGAGAATGGTGCAGGTAAAACCACTCTGCTCAAAGCTCTGTCGGGGCTGATTCCAGTCAAAGCCAGCTGTCTGGAAATATTAGGTCAGGATTTTTTGTCTATTCCCCAAAAAAAAATTGACCAGCTCCGTGCTGATTACATTGGCTATGTCTTCCAGAACCTCTATTTAATCCCATACCTTACCGCGCTTGAAAATATCCTGCTTCCCTGCGGCTTCTCCCGCAAAAAGAAAGAAAACGTATTAAAGAGCAGTATATCCGCTGAATACGAAGCTTATATGTTAATGGCCCGGTTAAAGTTTGAAGACCCCCTGAGGTTGCGCCATAAAGCCGACCAACTCAGCAAAGGGTTACAGCAGAGAGTGGCGGTGGCACGGGCTCTTATCGGAGGCCCAAAGCTGATTCTCGCTGATGAACCCACCTCAGCGATGGGAAGTTATAGCAAAAAAATTGTTTACAAATTGCTCATTGAGTATGCAAAGGAGCATGGCAGCACACTGATCTGCATCACCCACAACAAAGAAGCTGACCGGTACTTCGACAGACAGGTGAATATGAAGGATATCAACAAATCAGCGGAGAGCAATCCTTTATGGTAATTCTCCAGATCACCCGCAAAAGCCTGAACCGTCGCAAAGTCAAAGCAGCCATTGCCTTAGTAGCGCTGGCCTGTAGTATCAGTCTGGTTTTACTGCTGGTGCATTTAAAAAACAATCTGGCACTTTCCATTGAGCGAGTAACCAACAAGGCAGACCTGATTGTCGGTGCTCCGGCCCAACCCACTCATCTCGCATTGTTCGGATTACTCCATATCGGAAGCCCACCCCCGCCCTTTTCAGCATCGCTGTTCGAAACCCTGAAAAGTCATGAAGAGATTCGTACTGCAATACCCTTTAGCATGCTGGAAAGCCATCGGGGTATCACCATTACCGGCACAACCCAGGAGCTGTTTCAACATCTGGCACCCGATGAATCCGAACTCTTTGAACATGGCCAGGGTTTTATCGAGTCTGAGAGCATTGTTCTTGGGGCGACTCTGGCAGAAAAGACCGGCTACAAAGTGGGTGAATACATGACGATCGCCGCCGGTTCAGAACCCTCTTTTAAAGATGAATATCCGCAACATTTTAAAGTGACGGGAATTCTGTTGCCCACCGACAATGTGATAGACAACAGCGCATTTGCACCCATAGACACCTTAATGGCAATCCGACAGGAACGGGGGATGAAAACAGGACAGGACATCAACCTGATTCTGCTGACATTACATAACCGACAGGCACTGTTACCCATGCAAAACCTGATCAGAGAAATGAACCCGCAGGCTGTGGAGGTGATTATCCCGTCTCATGAGCTGGATTTTATTCGCTATACCGGCAACCAGCTGGTCAACCTGATGCTTGGCATTGTGATCATTACCCTGTTAATGGCACTGATCGCCGTATTTTTCAGTGTCAGCAGCAGCCTGGCTGAGCGCAGGTATGAAATTGAGACATTGAGAATGCTGGGCGCAAGAACCCATCAGATGATCATGATCGGACTGCTGGAACCCGTTCTGATTATTATGGCGGCTTCGATATTGGGATTTGGGTTGTTCTGGATAGGGACGAAGGGGCTGGAATACAGCTTGCCAGATATCTGGAAGGGGTGGGTGGCAGGACATTCCGTGTCACTGCAAGAGGTCGGAGTACTCTTAATTCTGGTGATGGCAGGAACGGCGATATCTGCTATTCCCGCCTGGATAACCCTCGGGCAATGTACCCGTCTTAAATAGTCGGGTATGACTGCCTGTCGATACTCTTGTTCACTCTCTTATACGTCAACATTCAAGTACCTTGTTTTAGGTACAGGCAACTCCATCGATCAACAACTATATTGTTAACTGTCAGTTGTAATATGCTCCTTTGTTTAAAAGCGCGCATATTAAACTCACTGAAAGCTCTTATTTTTCAGAGGACTTCTTGAATGAATAACAGCTTTGTTGCCAATGCTATGAATAAGGCTGTACAGAACTTTCTCAGTGAAAATGCAACACTGGGGGATTCAATTCAGCGCCCAGGTCAGAAGAGTTTTACCAGCGACAATGTCGACGCAGTAAAGCACGCGCAAGAGGGTTATCACCGTGTGAAAAAAGCGGCTGACTTCATCTTCTCATTTCGAAGTTTCTGCAGACAGGAAGGGTATAATGAATATGAGACAGGCCGGTATCTCTCAAGCCTTTCTGCGACCCCTGATTTTCAGGGGTGCGCCTGCAACCCCGCTGAGTGCTCCGCACTCGCTGTCTATTTTACCCTGAGGGCAAAAAACCTGGATCAGGTAAATATCGCTATTGTTCTTGATCCGGAAAATGTGCAGAACAGGCAAGTACTTCACGAGTTTGTCATTATTGGTGAGGTGACTGGCGAAGCAACGGCGGTGTCCTTTCTCCTGAAAGACGTAGACAGTTTTTTGAGCAGCAACCTGCTAGCGCAGTCTGACCCTCCCTGGGTGATTGATGCCACACTCGACCTTGCCTGTCCACTGGTAGATTATCCTCAACAGCTTGGGAACGCTATCTCCAAAATAACCCATGAGGGCGACGTTTTGTCGAAGGTCAGACCCCCCTTGGGAAAAGTGCATCACCTTGGAGACAGAACATTAAGGCGAATGGGTTCCGAGCGTGCCAATAAACTATTGCACTTGTACCAGTTTGGCCAGGAGGTGGAACCCATGGCTATGTATAACCTTATTTATGCTGGCAAGGTGGTTGCGATTGAAGTTACACCCGGATCGAAAAGAATTGAAATATCTGAAAACGATGGTTTAATCAGTTCCGGAACTTTTTTCTAAAAAACCGCCCGTCACGCCTTCGATCTTTACAAAACATTTATAATTCATCTGGCAAAAAAGGCATGAATACCTTTGAATGCTAATTTGAAATATTTGAATCATGACATTCAATGGCGCAGACACCACGCCACGACACGAAAGAAACAGGCAGGGGCACGAAATAAAAAACCAACCGGCTAGGTAGGTTCCGCAAAAAAAAGAACAGATTTAAACTTCCGCAGATCATAACACAGATCAAAGATTAATCACCCTAATCTCCATCAATACATTCAACAAACGAATTCTGTACAGTTCGCAGCCATCAATTTACTTATTCACCGCTCCTGATTCCTGTTTATGCGGAGGAGATAAGAGCACATGGCACACGCAGAAGTAATGACCCAGCCTATGGCTGGTACCCGGGATAAAGCCGCCAGCAAACGTGATACAGAGTGGATGCTGGCACTGTTTGGCACCGCGATTGGTGCCGGTGTATTGTTCCTGCCGATTAATGCCGGACTGGGCGGTATCTGGCCATTGATCCTGATGACCCTGATTATTGCCCCAATGACCTTTCTGGCTCACCGTGGTCTGACCCGTCTGTGCCTCTCCTCCAAAAACCCGAATGCCGACATTACCCAGACGGTTACCGAACACTTTGGCCCTAAAGCCGGCTCCCTGATTACCCTGGGTTACTTCGCGTCCATCTACCCTATTCTGCTGATCTACGGCATTGGTATTACCAATACGGTTTCCTCCCTGATGGTTAACCAGCTGGGCATGGCTGAGCCAAACCGTGCCATCCTGAGCTTTGTGCTGGTAGCCGCCCTGGTAGGCGTGATGGTGACCGGTCAGAAATTCGTTCTGAAAGTGACCAATACCCTGGTTTACCCACTGATCCTGGTTCTGTTCGGTACCTCTGTCTACCTGATTCCACAGTGGAACATGTCTCAATTTGAAGCGCCGGTGACCTTCAGCGGCTTTATGACCACTGTATTCCTGACCATTCCGGTACTGGTATTCGCGTTCAACCACTCGCCTGCGGTGTCCTCTTTTGCATCGACGTACCGTAAAGAACTGGGTAACGACGCAGAAGCTCACGCCAGCCGTACACTGAAGCGTACCACCATGATGCTGGTTGGCTTCACCATGTTCTTTGTCTACAGCTGTGTACTGACACTGTCTCCGGCAGAACTGCTTGAAGCGAAAGCGGCTAACCTGCCGATCATGTCTGTATTCGCACAGCGCACTGATAACACGCTGTTCGCCTGGATGGCTCAGATCGTTGCCATTGTTGCTATCTGTTCTTCTTTCTTTGGTCACTACATGGGTACCCGCGAAGGCTTGCAGGGCATGATCGTGAACAAGGCCAAGCGCGAAGGCAAATCGGTCAACATGAAGAAGGTTGACATGGGCATCATCGCCTTCATCATCCTGTCGGTCTGGGCAGTGGCTTACATGAACGTATCCGTGATGGGTATGATCGAAGCACTGGTGGCACCTATCCTGGCGATGATCCTGTTCATCCTGCCGGTATACGCTATGAAAAAAGTACCAGCGATGCGTAAATACGATGCCAAAATCAACCTGTTTACTCTGTGCATGGGTATCATTGCAATCCTTGGCTTCATTACCGCTAACTTCATCCTGTAAGACAACCAGGCACTGGCAACACTGCTACTTATAAGCAGAGCTCAATGCTACGGAAAACCGGGGGAAGACTACCTTCCTCCGGTATTTTTCCATCTGACATTCGCTGGCAGAATCTTTCACAAGAAATCCTTACATTTCTACACGAACCCAACATCACAGTAGAGACGGCATGCTTAGTATTTTTGACATTTTCAAAATCGGAATCGGCCCATCCAGCTCTCACACCGTAGGTCCAATGTGGGCCGGGCATCGCTTCATGAATGAGCTGAAGGAAAAAGGCATTCTCGGCAGCATTGTCTCTGTGCGAGTTGGCCTTTACGGCTCTCTGGCATTAACAGGGGTTGGACACAGCACCGATAAAGCGTCTCTGTTGGGCCTGGCGGGCTATCAGCCAGACACCGTTGATCCGGATGAAGCGGATCAGGCCTTCGAAACGATCAAAAGCAGCAAAAGGATCAAACTGGCGGGCGAACACGAAATTGATTTTGATTACGACACTCAGCTGATTTTCCACAATGGAGAAACGCTGCCTGAACATCCTAACGCCATGCGTATCTTTGCTGCGGATGAGCATGGCATTGTCGTTTACTACAAAACCTATCTGTCCATCGGCGGTGGTTTCATTGTCTGCGCGGACGGTTTCAACAAGGCTGCAGCCTCTAACAGTGATGACCAGTCTGAAACACACGAAGCCAACGTTCCTTACCCGTTCCGTAACGCATCTGAACTCATCAAACTGTGCAAAGCCAACAATATGAGCATTGCCGAGCTGGTGATCGAAAACGAAAAAGCCCGCCATAACGGTGACATCAATAGCGTTACCGAAAAAATTGATGCTATCTGGGATGTTATGCGCAACTGCATCGAGCGCGGTCTACGTATGGAAGGTCAACTGCCAATGTCTGGCATTAAACGTCGTGCGTTCGATTTACACAAAACCCTGACGGCTAACCCGGAAGCCATGCTGAGCGACCACTTTGCCATCATGGACTGGGTGACTCTGTTTGCCATGTCAGTCAACGAAGAAAATGCCTGCGGTGGTCGTGTGGTAACCGCACCAACCAATGGCGCAGCTGGCGTTATCCCTGCCGTTATTGCCTATTACTCCCGCTTTATCTCCCGTGACAACCAGAAAGGTATCCGGGAATTTCTGGCAACGGCTGCCGCTATCGGAGCCATTATCAAAATGAATGCCACCATTTCCGGTGCCGAAGCCGGTTGCCAGGCAGAGGTAGGTTCAGCCTGTTCCATGGCAGCCGCTGCGCTGGTTGCGGTTCAGGGTGGCACAATTGACCAGGTTGAAAACGCCGCAGAAATTGGTATGGAACATCACCTGGGCATGACCTGTGACCCTATTGCCGGTCTGGTTCAGATTCCCTGTATTGAGCGCAACGGTATGGCGGCCATTAAAGCCATCACGGCTGCCCGCCTGGCCATGCGTGGTGACGGTAACCATGCGGTATCTCTGGATAGCTGTGTAGAAACCATGTATCGCACAGGTCTGGACTTGCAGGCCAAGTATCGTGAAACCTCCCAGGGCGGGCTGGCGATTTACGCGAAAGAGCCTTCCTCTAAAACCGCTTGAGTCTCTCTGCATTAAATGACTGGTCAGTTTGTTGCTGACCAGTCATTAGACGAATCAATAGTGATAGGGAAAGCGGGAGAAATCCTTGGGACGCTTTTCAAGAAAAGAGTCGCGGCCTTCCTGGGCTTCTTCAGTGCCATAGGCCAATCGCGTAGCCTCACCGGCAAATAACTGTTGCCCCACCATCCCATCGTCCGTCAGATTCAGTCCGTATTTCATCATACGCAGAGCGGTGGGTGATTTTTCGCCGATAATTTTTGCCCACTCCAGCGCTGCATTTTCCAGCTCGGCATGAGGCACCACCTTGTTGACCATCCCCATATCCGCGGCGTCCTGCGCCGAGTAATCCAACCCCAGAAAGAAAATTTCCCGGGCTTTCTTCTGCCCGACCATTTTCGCCAGATAGGCAGAACCATAGCCGGAATCAAAGCTGGCAACATCCAGGTCAGTCTGTTTAAACACCGCATGTTCCTGTGAAGCAATTGTCAGGTCACACACCACATGCAGGCTATGGCCTCCACCTGCTGCCCAGCCCGGCACGACTGCCATTACCACTTTGGGCATAAAACGAATGAGTCGCTGAACCTCAAGAATATGCAGACGCCCCAGTTTTGCCGGATCAATCTCATCAGCGGGCATGCCCTCATATTTGTAACCATCACGCCCACGAATACGCTGATCCCCCCCGGAACAGAATGCCCAGCCACCGTCTTTCGGTGACGGGCCATTACCCGTAATAATGACCACACCCACATCGCTGGACAGTCGTGCATGCTCTAATGCCTGATACAGTTCATCAACGGTTTTAGGACGAAAAGCATTGCGACATTCGGGGCGGTTAAAAGCGATACGGACCGTTCCCTGAGCCCTGGCCCGGTGATAGGTAATATCCTCAAAACCGAACCCTGCTACTTCATCCCACAATTCCGGGTTGAAAATTTCAGAAACCATTTCATTTTCCATTTAAACAACTGTTAGCAACTGACTGACGGCCAGACTCCATAGTTATGGCATGACTGCCAGCCCTTGATCCACTGATGAAAAAACCAGCAAAGGCGCACTATTTTGCACGAGGATACAATCAAGACCAAGGACAACGTAAAACTCCCTACCACAAAAAAGCAGCTACTCTATCTTAGACATCTGCTCATTAAGTGATTGTTTAATCAATACCTTCAGGAAAAAACATGAAGTACTCTCTGGTTATCTACTATTTGTTATTACCGCTAATGATTATTGGAATCAGCAAACAAGCGGTGAGCGCTACTCTTCCTACTACCAGGACTAATGATTTATATACGCCGCTTCATATCGATAGTTCGCAATGTAAAGAACAACTGTCGGATAATCTGGATAACATCAAAGAATATTTTCAACTAACCGACACCAAGGATAATATCCATCAATATTATCTAATGACCTGCATGGGAAGCTATCAGAAGAATTTCTTATCGGATAATCAGGAGCTGCCAACCGATCGGGAAGAACTTATGTCTAAAAAAGACATGATCGCAAAAAAACTGGCTGACGGCTTTATAGATTGTCTGGAAAAAAGCCAAAGTAGGATTATGGAAAAAAAAATGTCCGGAACTACAATCAACTATTATATGCCTTCAGGTGCTGAAATCTATACGGCACTCACACCTCACAAACTAATGTCTATAGAACAAGTTGAAGAAAACAGCCAGTCAATAATAGACCTGTTAATAATTAAAAACGACCAAATCGGAAGTGACCTCAAAAAGCTAGACAGAAAATCAGTCGCCAGCTACTTATACAGTAAAGTGGGTATCCCAACTGAAAACTTTCTGCGTAATATGAACCATATAGATCATAAGGTAAATTGTTACTGCGAACTGTCTGATAATAAAAAAACACCACTCCGCCGGTTAACAGATTTTACCAGTCTCCTGATTACCTCAGCTCAATATCATGAGCTGGCTGCTGAAAAATTAATAGAAAAAGTTTCAGAACTACTGATTATTACCATTACAGAGTGGCTTACCAAACCTGAAAATATCCACCCCTGTTTTAAAAAGGGCTGCGATTCCATATTCTGGTATACCATAGCAAGAATTTCCGTAACGCATGATGAAAAAGTTCATGACTCTTACCAAAGTGGTAAAATGAGTCACTGGTTCGAATTAGGTGCAGAAAATTCAGATAAAACTCGGGAACTAATAAAATCATTTAAAGAATATATGAAAAACGACACCTGCCTGAAATACAAACTGAAATTCAAAGACCTGTAATCTTTACATCGATAGTAAACAGGGGCTCATAAGTGAGCCCCTGATCACGACTAATTACTCAGCCATTTCCAGTAACAGCTTGTTCAGACGCTGCACATAAGAAGCCGGATCATCCAGCTGTCCACCCGCTGCCAGACTCGCCTGATCAAACACTACTTTACTCAAGTCAACAAAACGATCTTCATCGCTTTCCTGATCCAGACGGGTAATCAGTGGATGCTCAGGGTTGATCTCGAAGATTGGCTTGCTCTCAGGCACCTCCTGACCAGCCGCCTCCATAATACGACGCATCTGTGCGCCCATATCGAACTGGCCTACTACCAGACAGGCTGGAGAATCGGTCAGACGGTGAGTGACACGAACTTCTTCAACACTGTCGCCCAGAGCATCTTTAATACGCTTGAGCAGGTCTTCCTTCTCTTTAGCGCTATCTTCTAAGGCTTTCTTATCGTCTTCGTTGTCCAGAGTTCCCAGGTCAAGGTCGCCACGGGCAATATCAGCAAACTGCTTGCCATCGAATTCCTGCATGTGAGACATCAGCCACTCATCTACACGGTCGGACAGCAGCAGAACTTCCACGCCTTTCTTGCGGAACACTTCCAGGTGCGGGCTGTTGGCAGCAGCGTTGTAGGTATCCGCAGTGATGTAGTAGATCTTGTCCTGACCTTCTTTCATGCGGGATACGTAGCCTTCCAGGCTCTGGTCCTGAGTCGCATTTTCGCTCTCGGTGGTAGCGAAGCGCAGCAGTTTGGCGACTTTCTCACGGTTAGCAAAGTCTTCAGCCGGGCCTTCTTTCAGTACCTGACCAAACTCGGTCCAGAATTCCGCGTACTGCTCAGGCTCTTTCTTAGCCATTTTCTCCAGCATATCCAGAACACGCTTGGTCAGCGCCGTCTTCATGCTCTCAACCGCCGGGTCTTTCTGCAGAATTTCACGGGATACGTTCAGGGACAGATCGTTAGAATCCACCACACCCTTGATAAAGCGCAGATACATGGGCAGGAATTCATCAGCCTGATCCATGATGTAGACACGCTGCACGTAAAGCTTCAGACCTTTCTGCATATCACGGTTATACAGGTCAAACGGTGCCTTGGCCGGGATAAACAGCAGGCTGTTGTATTCCAGTTTGCCTTCTACACGGTTGTGACTCCACTTCATCGGATCGGTGAAGTCGTGACTGATGTGCTTGTAGAACTCTTTGTATTCTTCGTCGGAGATATCGGAACGGGAACGCGTCCACAACGCCTTGGCGGTGTTAACGGTTTCCCATTCAGGCGCTTTGTCTTCCTGCTGCTTTTTCTGTTCGCCTTCTGCTGCAGGTTCCTGCTCGTCCATAGCGAGCTCTTTCAGCATCAGGATTGGCAGGGAGATATGGTCAGAGTATTTGCGAATGATGTTACGCAGGCGCCAGCCATCGGCAAACTCTTCAGCTTCCGGTTTCAGGTGCAGGATAACGCTGGTGCCGCGTGTTTCTTTCTCGATGGTTTCAACGGTAAACTCACCGGAACCATCGGATACCCAGCGTACCGCCTTATCTTCGGCCACGTCGGCCTTGCGGGTTTCAACGGTTACTTTGTCAGCCACAATAAAAGCAGAGTAGAAACCAACACCAAACTGACCAATCAGCTGGGAATCTTTTTGCTGGTCGCCGGTCAGGGTTTTCAGGAAATCAGCCGTACCGGACTTGGCAATGGTACCCAGGTGGGAGATCACACCCTCACGATCCATACCAATACCGTTGTCGGCAATAGTGATGGTTCTGGCATCCTTATCAAAGCTGATGCGGATATCCAGCTTTGGATCACTGCCATCGCGCAGAGCTTCGAAACGCAGCTTGTCGGCAGCGTCAGAAGCGTTGGATACCAGCTCACGCAGGAAAATTTCACGGTTGGAATACAGGGAATGAATCATCAGATGAAGCAGTTGCTTTACTTCAGTCTGAAAACCTAATGTCTCTTTCTGGGCTTCGACAGTCATACGATCCTCAATACGATGTCATTCAGTTCAAAATTCGTTAACTCGTATTTAGGGATGACGTTTTTGGTTTTCAAGGGAGAAATAATAAATTTCTTTATTTTTTATTCTCACCTCTCAAAACAGCAGGCTCACTCAAGCATCAGAAGTGCGTTTCACGCTCACTGACCGCGAGGGAATCCAGCACCGATGAGTGAAATTCCCGCCGGTACAGAATAATCACCACCACTGCCGCAGCCCCGATAAACAGACCCGGATGGATAAACCATGCCAGCGTTGCCATAGCAAAGTAGTAGCCGCGCAGACCGTAGTTAAAGTGGCTGGCTGCCAGAGTCATGATATGGGCTGAGCGGGTAGCGAAAACGGCCTGTTTGGTCTTATGCCCATTAATATCCTGACATAACGGTGCGCTGCCAAAGAGTACGCAGGTAAAGTTGTACAGGCGCAGGCTCCAGGTAAACTCGAAAAAGGTATAAACAAAAATCACCAGTAGTACCAGCACCTTAAGCTCCCAGAGCTCCCTGGTATTGGTGGTCACAAAAGGAATGGTAGAGAGTACACCCACCGCTTCTTCTGAAGCGGCAATACCCGTCACCAGACCAGCAATAATCAGAATACTGGTGGAAGCAAAAAAACTGACGCTGGCTCTGAGGCTCTGTAGCAGACTGGCATCTGCAATACGGTTATCACGCCCCAGCAAACGGTACATCCAGTCACGCCGGTACAGTGCAAGAACACTGGCAAGACACGGGGTTTCCTTCCCCTTGTAGTAAGCAAAAGCGGTATAGCCCGCCCATAGAACTACCAGTGCAAGCAGAGCTATCCAGTCAAGTGATGTGCCTACCGATCCAAGTCCTTCTATCATTGCTGCTTCCTGTCACATTTTGTTTTTGCATTTTATTCAGGCTTTGGTGTAAGAGGCACTATTTTTAAATGATTCGATCGTTAAGTGACACTCGCTTTAACACCGTTGACAAGTACCGATGACAAGGATCGATACCTGACATATCATAGCCGCTGAGTAAGCGCTGTTTTCACTGACACCCTACTCTTTTTATATCATTACTTATACCGTCACGACCATGATGATCTGATGACTATAGACAACCGTTGTACAGTTTGTAGGAAAAAAGCACAGAACTGTTATTTTCACCGTTGTCAGTCAGAGCATCGCTTCATTCAGCTGGAGAATGAATGACAAGTTCACAGATTTTAATGGGCTGGGGAGTCTATCTGGTTGGGGCCATGGCCTGCACCCTGGCTCTGTGGCTCATCACAGGCTCAATTAACCCCCGTGTTCGCAGACTATTACGGACAGGCACCTTTGTCCTGCTGGTCACCCCCTGGTCGCATAGTACCGACCCAAATCTGTTGCTGCCTGCTTTGTGGGCGATGATTTACGACGGACTGTCTGCCGGTTTTCCGGAAATGGCCCGGGCAGGCCTGCCATTGGTGATTGTAACCGCTGCTTGTTCCATTATTGCCACCTCTCTGCCAGTATCCGGGAAAGAGAGAAAGAAACAGCAACCGTCAAACCAATCAGAGCAGCAGCCTGAGAGACAGCCTAAGGAAAGGCATGAGCCAACTGTTTAAGGGCGGAATGTAGCGCTGTTGGCTGTTGGTCAGATAGTAAATAGCCAGAAGCTAGAAGCTAGAAGCTAAGAGCCAAAAGCTAAAAGCCCGTTAGGTTTCTGATTGCTGCCATCCTAAGAAGACAGAGAATAAAAATATGTGTGAACTGCTGGGTATGAGTGCCAATACCCCTACTGATATCTGCTTTAGCTTTTCCGGGCTGATGCAGCGGGGTGGACGAACCGGGCCTCATCGTGATGGCTGGGGGATCGCTTTTTATGACGGGCCTGGCGTTCGGGAATTCCGCGACCCTCACCCCAGCTGCGATTCTGAAATTGCGAAACTGGTCCGTAACTACCCGATCAAAAGCGATATTGTGATCAGTCATATTCGTCAGGCCAACGCCGGAAGGGTCTGTCTGGAAAACACGCACCCTTTTATAAGGGAACTATGGGGGCGAAACTGGACCTTTGCCCACAACGGTCAGCTAAAAGGCATCAAAAAGCAACCGCTTTCCCATTACTTTCCCATAGGCACAACAGACAGCGAACATGCTTTCTGCTGGTTGATGAATGCCATTCGCGAACGTTTTCCCAAGCCTCCCGGCCGAGCCAGCACTTTGCACCGGTTTATCCAGAATCAGTGCGATACGCTAAGGGAAATGGGCGTGTTCAATATGCTGCTGACAGACTCCAGGCACCTGTACTGCTACTGCACCACCAAACTAAGCTGGATTACTCGTAAAGCACCTTTCGACCAGGCTTGCCTGAAGGATACGGAACTCAGTGTCGATTTCGAACAGGAGACAACACAAACGGACATCGTCACGGTCATTGCCACAGAGCCACTCACAACAAACGAAGAGTGGCACACGATGAAAACGGGTGAAATGACTGTTTTTCGTCAGGGAGAAATTGCCTATAAAGCCTGACCTTCACCGTCAGGCCACTTTCTTAATTGAGTCTAATCTATTTGCAGGTTTAATAGATAAAAAACTGGCAGGGCAATTGAGAAGAGAAAATATCTCATCGCATCGAAATCTTCCGCAACATCAGGTGTGGGCATCTTTAGCTGATATAAGTTTCGAAAGGAGTATAACAATAATTGGCTGATTGGTGGAATAACACGATTCAATCCAGCCGTTGTGACCAGTGAATTAACAACAAGAGCACCATAGGCAAAAAGAATGTGACCATGTCTGAATGGGTCTTCGTTTTGTGTACCGTACAAAGCAAGAGCAGCCGTGAACAGATAGCTCTCTGTATCCGTACCCAGAAAGACTTGCAGACTCTCAGGTATATGAATATTCCTCACGTATGAAAACAAAGAAGCAAATGCGATGGAACTACTAAAAACAAACCATTCGAAGTAATCAGAAAACACCTTTTCCCAATATCTATGAAGATAAAGACCATCAATATAATTGGCTACCATTAATAAAATATTTGAAACATACATAATTTTAAATATTTTATCTAAATTAAACAGCGGTCGTATTTGGTTGCTTATCAGAAAATAACTCCGCATTGCCTGCACAGCTAACAATGAATTAAACGTATACTGTTCTCCCCACCATGCCTCACTTACCATCGTTGCCAACACAGCCCCTACAACAAAGAGATTTGAAGGAACACCAATATCCCTGATAGACAGGATATTATAGCTTGTATAGGCCATCGCAATAGCAGACAATATTGAGACAGAATGACCAATATAGGGAGCATACTGGCACTTCTTCTCTCTTTTAGCAAAGAAGCAATTTAATATATGTCCATCCTCAATATTACTTTCTGTATTCAGTTTTACTTTTTCCTGCTCTTTACCAAATGACTGAAAGTAAGACCTTGTATATTGATAAAAACCACTAACAAAGTGTATCAATTGACTGTACTGAGAATATTGAGTGGCCATAAATGAGACAGCGCTGTATGCATTATTTCCAATCCATTCAACGAAATCCACCAGTTGGTATTTCTGTTCCTCAACAGCTTTTTGCACAGTACCAAAGAAGTACTTTTTATTGAGCACTTCATTTTCAGGAGCAAAATCACTCCCCTGTTGTAAAAAACCACAAGCATGATTTCGCTGAACGACTTCATCAACAGCTGACTTTACTATTTCCAACTGATCATTCGACAGTGATTGATAAAAGCGTTCCACATCAAATTGTCGCAACACCAGCGCTTGCCTCAGCTCTGAAAAGCAGTCATAAAAATCATCTGAAAATTCAGAACCGTCAATATAAAGTTGCTGTGAGCTGTTTGATTCAGCTCTGCTTGAATCTATTGTTAAAGTTATTATCGAGAGCATTAACAGACCATATTTTAATGATCTGAAAATCCGATAAAATAATTTTTGTTGGCTATTGAGCAAAGCTAAATCCATAAAAACCTCATGGTGAAATCAAATACTCGGCTTTAGCACGGCACATAGGACAAGGTACGCCAAAGCTACCTAACTGCCAGAATTTTTTTGCAACTTTTGAGACTTCTTGTTTAATTATTGCGTCGAGGCATGAAGAACAGATAGGATGATTACACGGCAGGTTCTGTAAGGACAAAGCGTCTTCAGAAACAGATGAAGGAGCATTTTTACAGACCGGACAATCCGGTTCACTTCCTGCATAGTCTTTGACTGCATATAAAGGAATAGCTTTATCAACAGGCATTACTCCATTGATTCCAGCGGTAAAAAGCTTCTCACCATAATGGTATCCCAGATAAGCCAGCTCCAGGAGAATAACCTTATTGAACCAGACTGGCACTACATGCTGTCCTGCAACACAGTTCGTCTCGTCTTTACAACCAGTTGCCATAAAAATGGAATTGTCTTGCAGCCCCAGTGAGAGTGTAACCTCTTTCTCATTCTCAGAACCCGGAACGCTATACGAAATGCGATCGGTGTCAGCATCATAAGTCAATGAAGTAGCATTAAGCTCTGCTTCAGCCATGCCAAAATAAAAAGGCATAATGTTTTCAGACTGCTCCCGATTTTTTCCCACCTTAATGGACTGAATTCTGTCAGCTACTTTCCCGATAAATTCAGGGAATAAAAGACAACGAATACCGTCCATTGGAATGATTACTAAGTCTTCCCGAATATCATCCAGTAGTAGTGATGGCTGGCCCTCCTCCCAATTCAGGATTGTATAACCCTGAAAAGCCAGTTTGTTGTCAGCCTGATAAAAAAAAGAGACGAGTACAGTCGTACCCTCTTTAAAGTTCTTTCTCTCAGGGTCAGCTGTTCTAAAAATTTTTCTCTTCAGTCTTTGTATCTTCAGCTTACCCAGCTTGAGTTCTCTCATAATGTTTGCCAGACGGCTATAACTGTCATTACCTGACACTTCGCTCATTGAAGCAACAGGTCTTAACTCGTAGTAGGGGGCGATATTATTTAACGCTGGCACAGCTTTGATTATGAATTGCTTGGCAACATCCCCTGATAAGGCAACATATTCCGAATTTGAGAGCTCTGTGTCGCCCATTAAATATTCATGGCGGAACTTAATGAAAAAAGGTAATAGCAGTAAAACATATTTATTGAAAAAATTACTAATGTAATTTTCAGGGTCATGATCTTCTCCCGTTAACATCCAGGCAGCCATTACAAAATAGGTTGCCGTATTCTCAAGATTAAAAAGTTTGTAAAGCAGTCTAAAGCCAAGCCACCCTCTTGTTAACAGAGCATCAATGTAAAATAGAGCTGACAGTCCGCATATGCCTTTCACCACCATGGAACCCGACGAACCATAGTTTCTCGCCCATGTATAGATTCCGGTTCTCAAAGCAAGAGCAGAAAATGCAGTAGCCAGAATGCCCCCATGAAAAAATGAATGCCAGAGCCGGTTCCAGTCGGACTGGGTGACGCCTTCTAAATAAATAACTCTTCCGAAGATTTCTACCAGCGTTGCATCGTCAGAAACAGCAGCGGTTACTGAGCCGAAAGCTGCTTTATTATAGGACTCCTGATTATCATTACCTTCGTAACCAAAAACGGGGGTAAAGAAAAATATTGAGAGGGTCAAAAAACAGCTTGCACCAAAAATCTTCACTCGTTTTCCTCTGAACGTTTTTTTCAAAGTCCGAGCATTATAGGCTGGTTTTAAGATTTATGGGCGTCCATGTTCTGGCAGCTTTCACCGGAGTTGAATCCGGATGAGTACGCTTGAGGGCATTTGAAATCCGGCCATCTTGGGAGAACGATGAAAAGAATCATATTATAACGCCTGACCATTGAGAGTCAGGCACTCAAAACAAAGCCTCCGGCACACAGAATGCGCCGGAAGTTTTTCTTTACCAGTCTGGCCTTATTTAAAGTAAGCGTTCTCGGTCACCGTGTGGTCCGTCACATCACGCACGCCCTTCAGTTCAGGAATACGCTCAACCAGAGTTTTCTCCACACCGTCTTTCAGGGTCAGGTCAACAGCGCTGCACCCCTGACAACCACCACCAAACTGCAATACGGCAAAACCATCGTCAATTTCCACCAGCGACACCATGCCACCATGGGAAGCCAGACCCGGGTTGATTTCAGTCTGCAGGAAGTAGTTAATCTTCTGATCCAGCGGGCTGTCCTCATTCACTTTAGGCAGTTTGGCATTCGGTGCCTTGATGGTCAGCTGACCACCCAGTTTGTCTTCTGAAAAGTCCACCTCGGCGTCTTCCAGAAAAGGTTCGCTAACCCCTTCTACATGACAGTTGAAGTATTCCAGCTCCAGCAGCAGGTCACCTTCTTTTTCCTCACCAGGCTTACAGTAAGCCAGACAGGTCTCAGCATAAGGTGTTCCTGGCTGGGTCACGAACAGGCGAACGCCAATGCCTTCAACGTTCTGCCGTTTCAGGAGACCTGCCAGATATTTCTGAGCGGCTTCTGTAAATGTAATCTTCAAGTCAAATACCTCATTCGGTCAGTACGCACATTCTATGCTACTGAACCACTTCAGGAAAAGGCTGTTTCTCCAGATTATCCTCTGAGCATTTTGCTGCCGCTGGCAGACGACGGCTCACCTGCTAAATAAGTAGAGGACGCCGAAACAACAAATTGTGATCATCGTTAGTAGGCTGCCAGCCCGGCTGTAATGTAAGCAGTAATCAACCATCCTGCCGCAGAGAGCTTGTTGATTGTCTGTCCACCGTCATTTTCAGCAGCACCTGCAACTGGAGTGCCGCTATAAGAACTTGCCAGGACGACCTTGCGAAGTGATCCAGCGAAGTCCACCAGTGGTTCGTACTCCTGTGCGTTCGATCACGGACTTCTGGCTCAAGCTCAGCCAGCTTTAAAGGAAAACGAATCATGTAGGTAGTATCATCAGGATATTCCACATGAAGTTTTTTAGACCAGACTGTAGACGATAACGTAAGAAGTAAAGCTACAGACAATGAGCCCGGGTATATAGAAGGGAGGAAACTAAAATTAGTACGACAGGCTGAGATTAACTGAATCATGGCTATTATTTCTCCAGATGGACACATTCCTCACTGCCGGTTCATTAAAGACCCTCTCTTGCTAAGGGTCTAGCTGAACCAGATTGTCTATCCTGAAAATTTACTTTTTTGGGGGTATAGGTATGAAAAACAGTTTTATCGCAAATTCTGTTAACACAACTGTCCAAAAACTACTGGGTAAGCACAATATATTGGGTACATCGCTTAACATTTATAGCCAGAAAAGTTTTTTCATGGATCATGTCGGCGAAAACATTAAACAAAATGCCGCTTATCCCCGTTTGAAAAAAGCTTCTTCTTTTTTATACACATCCCGAAAATTTTGTGAGTTGCGAAATCACAATGATTATGAGACGGGGCGTATACTGTTTAATCATTGTATGAACCCTTTTTTAGCTAAAGAAGGAATCGCTGCCAATGCCCACGAGTGTTCGGCTCTTACTATTTTTTCAGCTCTGAGTAGCACTGATCTGATTCAGGTTAATCGTGCAATTGTCACGACTCCGGGAAACAATCCTTCCGGGAAAATCCTCCATGAGTTTGTCATCATTGGTGAGGTGACGGGTAATAAGACCTGTGTAGTGATGCGCATGAATGACATAGCTCATTTTTTAGCGAAAAACCTGCTACCACGATCGGAGCGTCCCTGGGTGGTTGATGCGGCAATTAATATTGTCTGTCCGTTAACGCAATATATCGAGCAACTTGGGCTGGCAATTTCTTCTGTTAATCTGGCAGCAGACAAGGAGCAGACCGACGGTCTGCATCCACTGCATATCGGCCCGGAAATCACGCCAATGGGTTTCTATGGTCTGATTTCTGGTGGTTATTTGCTAGCGATTGAAGTCACTCCGAAGTCAACGCGACTTAATATTTCTGAGAGTAAAGGAGAGTTGAACTACAATGATTTTTTTTAATTGCAACAGGAATGCAGCTGCAAATATGTGAAAACCACGAATTGATCTGAATCAAAAAACTCTGCATCCTGCCCTGCTATTTATACGCCGGCACTACTTTTATAAGCGGTGTCCACCAGCAGCGATTAACACAAGAGTTACATAAAAGTTACATGCGTCAATTAAACCCTGAGAAACATACTACCGCCGTACTGGTTGTACTGACCCTGTTTGCTGTTGTGGGTCCGGTGTCCATTGATATATTCACGCCGTCACTGCCTGCGATCACCCAGTATTTCGACACAGACCATACCACCGCTCAATGGAGCGTGGGTATTTTTATGCTGGGTTTCTCTCTGTCCATGTTGATCGTTGGTCCGCTGAGTGATCGCTTTGGCCGCAAAAATACCCTGCTGGGCGGATACTCCCTGTACCTGCTGGCCACCATTGCCACCCTGACCACCAGCAGTATCCACCTGTTTATTGCTGCCCGCTTTGCCCAGGCCCTGTTCGGCTGCTTTGGTACGGCTGTTGCGCGAACCATCGCCCGTGATTATTACTCCGATAAAATGGAAGTGAAAATCCTGGCGTATATCAGCGCCTGTCTGACCCTTGCCCCAATGGCAGCACCAATTGCCGGTGGTTATATCCAGCAATACGCTGGCTGGCAGTACAGTTTTCTGGTGATGGCCGCTTTTGCGATTATCGCCATGCTGGCAATGACCCTGCTGCCAGAGAAGTCAGAGCGTAATGCCAACGCCACCACCGGGATGTTCAAAGGCTACTCTGCGGTTCTGACCGACCTGCGCTATATGCGTTTCTCAGTGGCAGCCGGTGTAGCTTTTGCCGGTGCCTTTGTCTTTGTGGCGGGTGCGCCTTTTGTTCTGATTGAGCAGCTGGGTATCAACCCGAAAGATTATGGCTTTATCTTTGCGGCTGCTATTGCGGCCTATCTGGTCAGTGCCTCCATGGGACCAAAACTTACCGATCGCCTGAGCCGGGAAAAGGTCACTCTGCTGTCCGGTTCTACCCTGGCGACCGGTGCCCTGATCTCCCTCGTTTCTGCGTGGTTCAGTGGTGGTGAGTCGGTTGTGGGTTATGTTGTTGGTATCGTTGTATACGAGCTGGGCCTGGGTATTTTCAATCCGCTGTGTCAGGCTCGCGCCACTGAACACATGAAGAACAATATCGGCACCGCATCCGGTCTGATCTTCTTTATTGAAATGCTGATGGCCACTCTGATCAGTGGCGCTGTTGGCCTGCTGCCAGTTGCCGGCACCATGACTCTGGCAGTGGCAACCCTGGCTTCTGCAGCCTTTGCCACCCTGTGCCTGATGGGAACTGGCAAGCCTGCCGAACAGCTGACTGCCCGGACGGCATAAATGCCTTAACGTTCAGTACAGCCAATACCTGTACTGAACGTTACCCCCCTTCCCGGCACCTCCCACTCAGAGTACATCTCTGCCACTTTCTGATACCATCCTGTTTCATCGGATTGACTAAACAAGAATGAACAGGCTGGAATCTGTAAGCATGCCGCGACCCTCAGTACCACTATCAGTACAACTATCAGAACAACGCATTCAGGAAGCACAGGAACGTGCCAGATTGCTGCAGGAACGACTGCAACAACAGATTTTAATTCTCGACGGTGCCATGGGTACCATGATCCAGGGTTATCGACTGGAAGAGAACGACTACCGGGGTGAACGTTTTGCCAGTCACCCATGTGACGTGAAAGGCAATAACGACCTGCTGTGCCTGACCCGACCGGACATTATTCAGGAGATACACCAGTCCTATCTGGAGGCCGGTGCAGATATTCTGGAAACCAATACCTTCAATGCCACCACCATTGCCATGGCAGACTATGACATGGAAGATCTGGTTCCGGAAATGAATCGTGAAGCCGCCAGACTGGCAAGAGTGGTAGCTGATGCTGAAACCGCGAAGAATCCAGACAAGCCTCGCTTTGTCGCTGGTATTCTTGGTCCCACCAACCGTACTGCGTCTATTTCACCGGACGTGAACAACCCTGGCTACCGCAACGTCGACTTCGGCACCCTGACCACCGCTTACCGGCAGGCTGCCATCGACCTGCTCGAAGGTGGCGCTGACATCCTGATGATCGAAACTATTTTCGATACGCTGAATGCCAAAGCGGCCATTTACGCAGTGAAAGAACTGTTCGATGAACTGGGGTTTGAACTGCCCATTATGATCTCCGGCACCATTACCGATGCGTCCGGACGTACCCTGTCGGGCCAAACGACAGAAGCCTTCTGGAACTCTGTCGCCCATGCCAAACCGTTGTCGGTGGGTCTGAACTGTGCCCTGGGAGCCAAAGAGCTACGCCCCTGGCTGGAAGACCTGTCCAACATCGCTGACACTTTCGTCAGCGCCCATCCCAACGCAGGTCTACCCAACGCCTTTGGTGAGTACGACCAGACGCCGGAAGAGATGGCCGATATCGTGACGGAGTTTGCCCGGTCGGGACTGGTCAATATTATTGGTGGCTGCTGTGGCAGTACACCGGATCATATTGCCGTCATTGCTCAAAGAATGTCGTCTATTCCCAAGCGTAAAGTACCGGCTATAACCAAAGCCTGTCGTTTGAGTGGACTGGAACCGTTCAACATTGCTGCGGATTCATTGTTTGTCAACGTGGGCGAGCGTTGCAACGTTACCGGTTCTGCCCGCTTTAAACGCCTGATTGTGGAAGAAGATTACGACACCGCTCTGGATGTTGCCCGTCAACAGGTGGAAAACGGTGCCCTGGTCATTGATATCAATATGGATGAAGGCATGCTGGATGCCCGGCAGGCAATGATCACCTTCCTGAACCTGATCGCTTCAGAGCCGGATATCTCCCGCGTGCCGGTGATGGTGGACTCTTCTAAATGGGATGTGATTGAAGCGGGTCTGCAATGTATCCAGGGCAAAGGCATTGTCAACTCCATCAGCCTGAAGGAAGGTGAAGAACCATTCCGCCACCATGCCAGACTGTGCCGGAATTACGGTGCTGCGGTGGTGGTGATGGCGTTTGATGAAGTGGGTCAGGCAGACACCGAAGCCCGCAAGATAGAAATCTGCCAGCGCTCCTACGATATTCTGGTGAACGACATTGGCTTTCCACCGGAAGATATTGTTTTTGACCCGAACATCTTCGCCGTTGCCACCGGTATTGAAGAACACAATAACTACGCCGTTGACTTTATCAACGCTACCCGCTTTATTCGGGACAAACTGCCCCATGCCATGATCTCTGGCGGCGTCAGTAATGTTTCCTTCTCATTCCGTGGCAATAACCCGGTTCGTGAAGCTATTCACGCAGTTTTCCTGTACCACGCCATTAAAAATGGAATGACCATGGGCATTGTGAATGCGGGACAGCTGGCGATTTATGAAGATATTCCTGCCGAACTCCGTGACCGGGTGGAAGATGTTGTTCTGAACCGGACGCCAGAAGCCACTGACGCACTGCTGGCCATTGCTGAGCAATACCGTGGCGACGGGACAGCACAGAAACAGGCAGAGGATTTAAGCTGGCGGGAGCTCCCTGTTAATAAACGTCTGGAGCATGCGCTGGTTAAAGGCATCACCACCTATATTGTTGACGATACGGAGGCGGCCCGGCAGGTGGCAGAACGCCCCATTCATGTTATCGAAGGGCCATTAATGGATGGCATGAACGTCGTGGGTGACCTGTTTGGTTCCGGTAAAATGTTCCTGCCCCAAGTGGTAAAAAGTGCCAGGGTGATGAAGCAGGCTGTCGCACACCTGGTGCCGTTTATTGAGGAAGAAAAAGGCGGCAACGTTCGTTCTAACGGCAAGATTCTGATGGCAACGGTTAAAGGCGATGTGCATGATATTGGCAAGAATATTGTTGGCGTAGTGCTGGCCTGTAATAACTTTGAAGTGGTTGACCTGGGGGTTATGGTTCCCTGCGAAAAAATCCTGCAAACGGCTGTTGAGGAGCAGGTGGATATCATTGGCCTGAGCGGATTGATTACCCCATCCCTGGACGAGATGGTGCATGTTGCCAGCGAAATGCAGCGTCAGGGGATTAAGCTGCCGCTGATGATTGGCGGCGCTACGACTTCAAAAGCCCATACGGCCGTTAAGATTGAGCCTGAATTTCAGGATGATCTGGCTATTTATGTCACCGACGCTTCCCGCAGTGTAGGAATTGCCACCCGACTGATGAGTAACGAACTGAAACCGCCACTGGTAGAAGAGACCCGTGCCGAATACGACAAAGTCCGGATTCGCCATAGCAAGCGTAACAATAAACGTCAGTTATTGACCTACCAGGAAGCGGTAGATAACCGTTTTCAGCCTGACTGGAGCCATTACCAGCCACCCGCTCCTACATTCACCGGGGTGAAAGTGTTTGAGGACTTCCCACTGGAACAGCTGGTTGATTACATTGACTGGACACCGTTCTTCATTACCTGGAGTCTGGCTGGCAAATTTCCCGCTATTCTTGAAGACGATGTAGTGGGTGAAGCCGCTACCAGCCTGTACAACGATGCACGACGGATGCTTGATGAACTGATTCAGAAAAAGAAGATCAAAGCTCGTGCCGCTATAGGCTTCTGGCCTGCCGCGCAAACGGATTTTGATGATATTGAACTGTACCGTGACGATTCACATGTAGAAGTCATCAGTCGTCTTCACCATCTGCGCCAACAGACACCTAAACCGGAAGATAAGCCCAACTATGCCCTGCCAGACTTTGTCGCACCAAAAGACTCCGGGCTGAAGGATTATATGGGCGGATTTATCACAACGGCTGGCATCGGCGCAGAAGAACTGGCAAAGACCTACGAAGAAGCGGGTGACGATTATAACAGCATTATGGTCAAGGCTCTGGCTGACCGGCTGGCAGAAGCCTTTGCCGAGTGTATGCATGAAAAAGTGCGGAAAGAGTTCTGGCACTATGCACCGGAAGAATCCCTGAGTAACGAACAGCTTATAAAAGAGCAGTACACTGGTATTCGCCCGGCACCGGGTTATCCCGCCTGCCCTGACCACACTGAAAAAGCCACACTGTTCAAACTGCTTGATGGTGAAAACAATGCACAGGTATCGCTCTCCGAGCATTTCGCCATGATGCCCGCTGCCAGTGTCAGTGGCTGGTATTTTTCACACCCGGACTCAAAATACTTTGGACTCGGTAAAATCACCTCTGATCAGGTTTCTGCTTACGCCGCCCGAAAAGGGCTGACGGTCGAAGAGGCTGAGAAGTGGCTCAGACCTAACCTCTTGTAATCACATCAGGCCATGGCTTCAGGCAGCCTTGCTATAGATAGAAAGGCTGCCTCATGACCTTATCAACCCTCGCCAACCTGATTCCGAACCATTACAATCGCCTTGATTTTTAATCCTCTTTTCTCTTTTCAGTGAGGCAGAGTCAGCCTTGAAACAGCGCAGTCTGACTATTGTAAAGCTGGCAACGCCCATTATTCTTGCCATGCTGTCCCAAAGTCTTTTGAATCTGGTGGATGCCGCCCTGGTTGGCCCATTAGGTGAAGAGGCACTGGCAGCCGTTGGCGCTGGCAGTTATGCCAATTTTGTAGCGCTGGCTTTAGTGGCCGGTCTGTCTGCTGGCGTTCAGGCACAGGTAGCACGTCGTTATGGCGCAGGTCAGAAAGCCTGCTGCGCTGTGCCTGTTAATCACGGGATTATCATTGCCCTGCTCTTTGCCCTGCCGGCCAGCCTGTTGCTCATGATCATGGCTCCCTGGATTCTGCAACTGTTCAGTACGGGCGGCGTAGTACACGATGCGGCCGAAACCTATTTCCGTATCCGTGTTATGGCACTGATGGCCGCCGCTATGAGCCTGTCCTTTCGGGGGTATTGGAATGGTACGGGCCAGCCGTTCGGCTTCTTACGGATTCTGGTGATTTCCCATCTGTTCAACGTCGTAGTCAGCTATATCCTGATTTACGGGAAACTCGGCCTGCCTGCTATGGGAGTGGCAGGTGCGGCAATGGGCACCTTCCTTGCCATGCACCTTAGTGCGCTACTGAATCTGCTGGTCCTGTTCCGGCAGGTGTCTCACCATGGTTTTCTGCAACCTTTCCGCCGCAGTGACTGGCTGAACCTGAAAACCCTGATCAAACTGGCTATCCCTGATTCATTGCAGCAAACCCTGTTTGCCCTGGGCATTATGCTGTTTTTTGCCATTATCGCCCAGCTGGGTACTCAGGAAATGGCTATTGCCCATGTACTGATGAATATTTCACTGTTCATGATTCTTCCCGGTATCGGTCTGGGTATGGCTTCAAACACCCTGGTCAGTCAGGAGCTTGGCGCACAAAGGCCGGAAATGGCGATAACCTGGGGCTGGAATGCCGTCTGGATAGCCACGGCATTGCTCAGTATCCTGAGCCTGCCATTATTAGTCATCCCTGAATGGGTGCTGGGATTGTTCCTGCATAAACCGGAACTGGTTAGCGCTGCCAGACTGCCACTGCAACTGACAGGGGTTGGCATTATTCTTGATTCTGCCTCTCTGGTGCTGACCCAGACCCTGCTCGGAGCAGGTGCCAATAAAACAGTACTGGGTATACGATTTGGGACCCAATGGGGTTTTCTGCTGCCCGTCAGCTGGCTATTGGGAACGGTTGTAGGAACGGGATTAACGACGCTCTGGCTGCTGACGATCTTACAGCGGCTGATCAGTTCTACGGCTTTTATTATGATCTGGAAAAGGCGACAGTGGAGTCATATCAGGATCTGATACGACTCCTTTACTATTGAGTCAGCAATAGCCTGATTCCTGCCTGACGGCTGGACGATGTGCTGTAGGACGGCAGTATTCTATAGCGGTCAGACCTTATGCCGTCAGCCTTTAGCTGTTCCTGCAACATCGCCTGCTGCCGCCGCAGGGTCGCTACCTGTTCGTCAGCCCCTTTAACACCTTCAGACAGTATGACGGATAACTCGATAGTAGCCAGCAGCTGTCGTTCATCATGACGTCTGAGTGCTGACAGTACTTCCCGGTAAGTATCATTACGCGAAAGCTGACCGGCGTTGACGGGCAGTCGGTCAATATAAAATGCCATAGGGGTATCGTCGCTGCCTGCCAGCGGCCCAGACTCTACGGTGAATTCATCTACCAGCGTATAAACCCGACGATTACCTCGCTTAACGGAATAAACACTGTAGTAAACAACCTCCCCGGGTCTTACTTTTTTACCCAGAAAGTAGTGCTGTTCCTTGTTCATACCGTAGAGTGTTGATACCCGAAAGATATTATTAGCCCAGAAATTGCTGTCACCACAGCCAAAACTGTTACAACTGAACAAAGGTTCGACATTCAGGGCTTTTAACTGCTCTATAAAAAACTGATAACCATCGTTACTGTCGTGACCTGATGGCAGCTGGTAAACCCGCCTTTCCAGGTTTCCATCCAGCCGTTGCATGTCATCCGCCAGTACGACACCGTTCACCTTCTTCATTGGACTGCTGACAACTGGATGGTTACTGCGCTGTTCATTCACCCTGCGATCGACCGAAGCGGCCGGATAGGGCTGTAAATCCAGTGCGGCGGCTGTCATGGGGATGATCGCTGTCAGAAGAAACAGGGCTCTGACCGACGAGACGCAAACTTGCTGTAGGTTGTGAATAAGTTGATTCGCTCTAACCATGAGTCGGATTCTACATCTTGTTATCAACGCCTAAAGACTATCACAAGGTTACCAAAACAGAACAGCGTCGTAAGGATGGAAAACAACCCGGGCCAGGCTATGGCTTCTGCTGGTATGCCTTTATGGCTTGTTCGAGTATGCCTTTAATACCAGCTTTTCGTTCGGCAAGAATTTCGCTGGTCAGTGACTCCTGGGTATTTCCTTCCTGTTCCAACAGTTTTTTCTTGCCTCTTGCAGTTCCCTCCGCATCTTTTCTCAACTCTGACTCAGCAGCTCGTATAATTTTTTCCGGGTTTAAAAAGGCTTTTCTGGATGCTGGCAGTAAAGCTTTGTCATGAAAGGTTTGAAGGTCTTCCTGCAAGCGCTTCGTTAACCGCTGTTCCAGTCGCAAATAACTCTGATCCCAGACATCATCCAGAGAGCGCTTTTCGCCTTTCGCCATGACCTGGTCATGGGCTGTGATCATGTTACGCAATGATGCCGCTGCTGAACGCTTATTCTGTTGCTCTGCCTCCAGCGCCTGGCGCTGGGCACCACTCAGATCCGGATTGTCCAGCTTGATTTTAAGCTTGTCGATATCCCTGAGCGTGTTTTTCAAGTCAGCCCGCAGGGCTATACCTGAAACCGGCTCCAGCCCCATTGCAGTTTGAAACAGTCGTTTTTGCTCATCTGGCGTGAATAAACCTTTTCGGGTCACAGTACTGGTAATACTACCCACCATCGCCTCATCTTTTGCCGCTGCTGCCTGCCGAATCTGAAATATTGTAGAAGCCAGTAACGCCAGTTTTTTCTTGTTACGTGGCTTAAAGCGGCTTACTCCCGTAACGACTGGCGCCAGGGAGGCAACCATCCCGCCCAGGGGAACAGTAGATGAAACCAGCCCTCTGAGCAGAGTGCCGCTAGTGGAGGAGGGTATGAACCAGAGGGATTTAAGGTAGTCACCGTGAGCTGCCAGCTCAATCATACCGTTGTAGAACGCTTCCTGAAGTTCTACCGGCGGATTGCCTTCCCCATCATAATGTTGCTTAACATAGGCCATGACCTCATGGGTATAGTGCATAAATACATCTTGCAGCTTTTTTCCTTCTTTCGTATTTAACCCGGCTTCAACAATCTTCTGAACAGACTCGGGTAATGGCGATGCCTTTACCCCGGCTCTGCTTGCGGAATCCAGTGGGTGTATCTCCTGGTTTGCCTCAATATCCGCTGGTGTTGTGATCGTCCCTGATATGTTTTCTGACTGGCTCGAAGCCTGCTGGCTGGCTTCAGGCTTTGACTTTAAATCAGGCTTTGGAGCAATTGGGGGCTTACCGGCACTGGCTCCATTACGAATCTGGCTGGGTTTGGGATTATTAACTATTTGTTGAACAGCTTCCCCGGGAAGTACCTGGGTCACCCTCTCCCTGAGCAAAATGTGCCTGGACATACCAGCGGTACTGGCTGATTGCTGCCTTGCCAGATAGTTTCCCGGTTTCGCAAGGTTGGTAATTTTAACTTTTCCCAAACCTCTTCCCACTTTAGACTCGTCATTTTTGTCTGAAGCCTTCAATCCATGAGTCTGATAATTTATTGATAATTTGTTGCCGGGTATCTGTGACATAAGGGTTTCTTATTTCATAGCCAAAGGTGCTGTTTTAATAGTAGCTAAGAAGCCCTGAAAGCCTGCCTGCACTGAATCAAGCTCAATATTTTTGAAAGTTCTGCTTAATAACTGACTTAGCCCAAACGACCAGACAGTAACCCTGCTCACTGCGTCAGAAAGCAGGCTCATATCACTGACTCAATAATGCTTTGACACCCTTATTATCCATTCAGGCTAGATATCTTCTTTCAGAGCCTGCAAGTTCGAAGATAACGGTTGAACTCTAATAAAATCAAGGTATTATAGGCATCACATGAGCAGCCATGCTGCCTGTCGGAGCGTAGCGCAGCCTGGTAGCGCACCACAATGGGGTTGTGGGGGTCGGAGGTTCAAATCCTCTCGCTCCGACCATTTTTCTTACCCTGCAAACCTTTCTGATCCTGCAAGCTTCTTCCTGACGCTCATGGATACTTATCCATACTCCATTCAAGTGAACAGTTCTTTTTATCACGGAATAATTCTGAAAAAGACTTCCTTTGTTATTTGTTAAGCGTTACCACTTTTTAACGAAACACAAATAAAAAAAGGCGTACAGGTGCTGAAACCAGCTCCTGTACGCCTTTCAAATAATGTTTACAGCCAGTATTTCTGGCTACAAACGATCAGTTATTTGCGGAACGCATCATAACAGTAATTGGTGGCCTCGATAAAACCTTCAATACTGCCACAGTCGAAACGTTCTCCCTTGAATTTGTAAGCTAATACACAGCCCCGCTCAGCCTGTGCCATCAGCGCATCCGTAATCTGTATTTCACCGCCTTTACCAGGCTGAGTGTCGCTGATCAGATCAAAGATATCCGGGGTCAGAATATAGCGACCGATAATAGCAAGGTTACTGGGCGCATCTTCCTTCCTGGGTTTCTCAACCATATTTTCAACACGAATCAGGTCATCAGAGATCGCCTGACCTGCTATCACCCCGTATTTATGCACTTCATCCTCAGGGACTTCCATGACCGCAACAATACTGCAACGGAACTGTCGATAAAGCTGTGCCATCTGGGACAACACCCCGGATCCATCGCTATTAATACAAAGGTCATCCGCCAGAACCACGCCAAATGGCTGGTCGCCCACCAGTGTTTGGCCAGTGAGAATGGCATGCCCGAGCCCCTTCATCTCCCTCTGCCGGGTATAGGAAAATGTGCATTCGTTGATAATTTTACGAATACCGGTCAGCAACTCTTCTTTGGAAGACCCAGAGATCTGGTGCTCCAGCTCGTAGTTCGCATCAAAATGGTCTTCCAGCGCACGCTTACCCCGACCGGTGACGATGCAGATATCGGACATACCCGCTTCCAGGGCTTCCTCGACCCCGTACTCGATCAACGGCTTGTTGACGATTGGCATCATTTCCTTGGGCATGGACTTAGTGGCAGGCAGGAAGCGGGTTCCATACCCTGCGGCGGGGAAGAGGCATTTTTTGATCATGGGGGTCCTTCGCTAAGCAAGAATTATCGTCGTAACTGAAGACTATCTTACACGTGAATAGTTCAGAATTAACATATCAAACTAACGCTGGTTCTATATTTTTAGATCTTACTACTTCGATAATGCCAGTTGTTGAGATAGCAGGTGTTCGCTCCAGGTAAACCACCTCACAAAGGTCATTACAATAATCAAACCTGCCTTTCCAGTCATCCCCCATCACCAGAACATCGGCATTATACTGCTGTATGTAATCTCTCTTCAGCTCAAGGGACTCTTCATAAAAAACATGATCAACAAACCGCATGCAACTGACAATGTGCAGCCTTTCACCCTGAGAGTAAAACGGGTATCTATTTTTTTTTGAATAGTTCAATTGATCAGTTGAAATACCTACAATTAATAAATCACCATAGTCTTTTGCCCTTTCAAGAAGCCTCGCATGACCATAATGAAAAATATCAAATGTCCCAAACGTTAATACGCGTTTAGCTTCACTCATAAAATACTCATTATTATATATAACGATAAACCAAAAAGGATTTAGAACCCATATCTATAAATTTAAAAATGGCAAAAGCCAGCAAAAATGTATGCAAACTAATGCCATTGAATACTAATAAAAAAACAAAAACAACCATCGCTAAAGTGAAAGAGAAGAGTGAGCTCAGAAAATAAGATTTAGTTTGTTTTTTAGGCAGCAAAAAAAGTTCCCCAATCACTACTGAGGCAGCAGCAAAGATGGATGACAAATAAAAATAAATGTAAATATTACTATTTGTGTCATAGCCAAAAAACAAAACGTCAACGTAATGTTTTAGAAGATTTGTAACCGGAGAAAGCATGACAAGAAACAGAAAAAAAGCAGATATCAACTTCATAAGTAAAATATCTGACTGTCCTTTATTCTTAACAAACCCCGGAAGAAGAACAACACACGACAACTGGGCAGGCATAATCGCGAATATATATAATTTCATTCCAAGATCAAAATAGCCAACCTCACTAAATGCAAGAAACACCCCTGCAAGCAAAATATATATTTTATCAGAGAGTGTGAGAAATACTTTATTAAGGAAATAGTCGAATGATGATAGAATCAATTTGGTGGCAAATCTTAAGTCTGATTTAAAAATCATTCCATATTTATGATAGGTATAAAAACAAACAGTCAGAGCTGAGACCAGGTAAGCTGAAGCATAAATAGCAGCATAAGTAAAAGAACCACCATTTTTACCCACAAAAATAAAAGAAAGCAGTACTATGTACAGCAAGCGAAATAAAGAAGTAAATGTTAGAATTTTCGTATTTTTATTTAAAACAAGGTAAATAGATGTATTAAATGACTCACCAAATGCACTAATACTAAGAAGAAGTATCAGTAAGCAGACATATTCCTCTAAAAATAAAACTGAGAGCGTTGTAACAATCAGCAATGAGAGTACATATATAAACAGTTTTGAAATTATAATATTACTGACAACAATTGAATGGTATTCAGTACTCTGATCGCTATGCAGGCGGCACAAAACATAATTATCAAATCCATATCGAATAGCAACCAGAATAAAAAATGTGATACTCAGGGAATAGGCAATCATTCCATATTCTTCAACACCCAAAACTCTTGTTAGATAAGGCACAATCAATAAAAATAAAAAACTATCTATACCTCTGTTTAAAATCAGCGACCCAATGTTTTTCAATATAACAAACATTATGAGACTCTATAAATAAATTTAGTTACATACTGAAATTTTAATATCATTTATCTTTTTATAAACAATATCACACTGCCCATCTGTGTGTTGATGAAACCGCTTTTTAATATTTTCATATTCATCCAGCAAAAATGGTTGATCATTACCCATTAGATTCAATACTTCATTTTTCCATTCTGAAAAATCGCTTACCTTGGGCCCTGGTGAAACATCATCAAACTCATAATTAAGCCCCCTACTTTGTTTATAACCATCAAGATCATAGGGTATATAAATTATATTTTTATCTGTTAACAAAAAATCTATAGCAATTGACGAATAATCTGTTACCAGCATATCAAATCGGTTTAAATAAAAAGATACTTCCGGCACTAACGTGGAATCGAATAGTCTCACGTTATCAACTACCGTAAAATCCTTATAGCCGTTATCCAAATGATGTGGTCGTAAATATACAACAATATTATTTGCCAATAAAAAATCATTTAGCTCATTGATATTGACATCATCAAACGGGAAATAACGGGTACTGCCACCATCTCGGTAAGTAGGAGCATAGAGTATGTTAAACTGCTTCGAATCGACAGTACTATCAACTATTAAGTTTGTTTTACTTGATATTGACTGATTAAACATTTGTCCAATTAAAGAGCCAGTGACAATTACTTTTTCTTTTTTCACATTAAAGCTTTTTGCAAGAACATTAGCAACATCTTCAGAAGAAGCACAGATGAAATCGTATATTCTAGCATAGTAATATTTATACATTATTTTTCTTAGATAACTAACTGCATTATCTTCTAGAGCTATTTTTTTTATAGGTGTACCATGCCATAGGTTGACGACAATACGGTTAATATTAAATAGAGGGTAAATAAAAACAGGTCTCGTTGAAGTTATCCACACTCTGGCTCTATGTATAATAAGAAGGTGCGATATTTTTTTTGTTGTTATAAAGTAGTCACCAAACTCCGACTTTAAGCTCTCCCTTAATGAGTCATCATCAATAACAAATAAGACCTTTTCACTTTTATACCTAACCAAATACTCAAAAAACACTCTTGAGTTGAAATTAAATTTACAATTTTTATATGAATTAATTACCCAGATATTCTTTCTGGAAAGGAATAAACAAATGTAATTTAAAAAGAAAGAAATAACAGCATGCATTAAATATGAACCGAACTAAAATTTATGATAAATTATATTTCATTAGACACGTCGAAAAACACTATTATAAAGCTCCCCTCTCAATGAAGGGCTTAGCAAACGTATTAAAGACCTTAATAACAGAACGAGATAACGGTTTATTCCACGCTGCATACCAAGGTTTTTTTTAATGCGGCTTATTTTGTACTCACTGACAATATATTCTTTCCCACCCCGACGCTCAAACATTGCCTTACCCGCTCTGGCATATACGAGGCATGAATCTATATTTTCAAAATTCACACCTGCATTTATCATTCGCAGCCAAAGATAATAATCTTCCATGAACTTAAAATCTTTGTAGCCTCCACTTCTTATAACATCGCTTTTTTTAAACATAACCGACATATGATTCATTGGATTCCTATATCTGGCATACCGCTTTATTTTCTGATGAGACAGTGGAACTTTTTTTATTATATTTTTACCAAAAATATCGCCTTTAAATTCAGCAACCCATGATCCAACACAGCCAATATCTTTGTTTTTTTTAAAAAAATTAATTTGGGTTTCAAACCTGTTGGCAAGACAGATATCATCTGTATCCATCCGTGCAACAATCTCATTGGAACAGTTTTCCAACCCATGTTGCAAAGCAATACCCAACCCTTTGTTCTTACTTATTTTTACAATAACTATTGGCAATTCTGATTTCCAATAATCAACCACCTTTTGCAACCTTTCAGTTATCTGTCCATCGTAAACAATAACAACCTCATCAGCTGCCAATGTTTGCTCGGACAAGCTTTTCAGGCATTCATTCAGAAATTCAGGTTTCTCTTTCTCGTACAAAGACATCAAAACTGAAAATTTCATATCTTCAAACACCTTTACCAAATAAAACCGTGGTTACTGTTTTAGCCAAAATCTTAAAGTCCATCCATAAAGACTGATGTTTGATGTAGTACATATCATACTTATGCTTCCACACAGCATCCTCCAGAGAAGCGCCATAAGGATATTGCACCTGCGCATACCCTGTCACTCCGGGCTTAACTGCATGCCGAAATCGATAGTATGGGATTTGTTTCTCAAGCTCCTTAATAAATACTTCTCGTTCCGGCCTGGGTCCAACCATCGACATCTCACCTTTTAGCACATTAATTAGTTGAGGCAGCTCATCAATGCGCATTTTTCTTATAAACCTTCCAACCTTTGTTACTCTATTATCATTTTTTGATGCCCATTTTGCACCAGAACTTTCAGCATCCTGCCTCATGCTTCTAAATTTTATGACTTCAAACTCTTTGTTGTATAGTCCAGCTCTTTTCTGCTTGAAAAGTACCTTACCTGGACTTTCAATTTTTATGAATAGAGCGGTTAGCAATCCGACTGGTATAGCAACTGGCATTAACGTCATGACTAGAACCAAGTCTACAATTCGCTTGGGAATAGTATGATGTTTTCTTCTTAAAACAGAGAATGACTTGTCATCTATATAATAATCTGAATTTAAAAGACCTACTTCTGTATAACCAAGTTTTCTCTCAAATTCTTCAATCAGGCTAATTACCTTAACGCCATACTTGACTTGTTTTACTAAAAACTCTCTTTGGCTGGGTTTTAAATCACCAAGCTGGAAATAGTATATCGCTTTATGATTTCTACAACTTTCATCTTTAGAGTAATCATTTATGATATAATTTATTTTTTTTTCTTGTAGAATATGCCTTAAAAGAGCTACATTTGCGCTTGGCGTATAAATATATAATGGTTCACAGTTTCCGTATTTTTTGCATATCCATACCTTGCCATCTTTTGCCGAAGTCACTTCATCCGTTTCCAGCTTATACTCAACACTAGCGAAGTGACCTGATTTACCACAAACAATTTTTGGTTTAAAATCTGATTTATTTCTATCAGATTCAACTTCAATCGATCTTGAACTATTTGAATCAACTGTGCAGAGTTCAAGTTCTATTATCTTTGTTTTACAATTTTCTACCGATGAATGTTTATTAAGATCTTCGACTTGTTGCATAATTGTTCGCAATATACATCACTTATACAAAATGGCCAGTTTTGTTCAAATATAAAATAACTTGCTCTTACCCTGACAGTTAAGAGCAAGTTTTAGAATCGAGAATGATGGTTGACATTACATATAGAAGACACTGGTTAGTCCATGCCTTTCATGCACGCTACCGCCCGTCAAGTCACGCACTTCTCGAAACTGCGGCAGAACGTTCTAATTTTGAGAAAGCCGCTTAAAGCAGAGGCAACAGGCACTTCTTGCACAGAGCCAAAAATAGCAGCGCTCAACCTTGTCCTCTACTTTGACTTTCATGTCGCTTCAAAATCTCTTGTTTATAGGGGTAAAATGAACAAAAACAAGGAGTAGACGGCAGGTATTCTAGCTTCTTAGTCACAACTTACAATACGTATAAAGGTATGCTTACCAAACGAAGTTAACAACGGCGCAGGTAAGCTCCCCATCCTTATAACCAAAGAGAAAATCACCCCCGCCCTGGCATCCGATTCTGCTCCGCCTGCCGCCGAACATCCATCATACGATCCGTATCAAATTCACACAGCACCTTTTCCACCTCTACAGGCTCCTCACCATGACCGGTGTCAGCTACTGGACTCAAGTCATCATGATTGCGCTGAACTCGGCAGGACGCCGGACAAACCCTTTAAAGGATCATTAAATATTCGCATCGGCGAAGAACTGCATCGCAGGATTGCCACTGCTGATAACAACCTGTCAATCAATGCTTTTAACTGTTCTGCAATCAGAGAGAAGCTGGAACGGGATTTTGGGTCAGACAGAACCATGAAGGGAAGCAGCGAATAGCGAGCACCTCACCCGTAACACCGCTGCCCACAGGGCATCAAAACTGGAATCATTCAGCCCTATCTGAGCGCTTTGCAGATTTCATGTATAGTGCAAGTGCAACAAATAGCTATACATAAAACCTGTAATAACAGTTTTTATGTATAGCTAAAAATCCAAGTTAAACTATACATAAAATCTGCTATAGTCGATTTTATGTATAGCTAACTACGCACCAGACTCCATGTTTGCAGGCAGAAAAAAAGAGATCAAACAACTTCTTGGCAGCTTCAGCCGCACCAAAGGCACGCTGAACGTCATACGCGGTCGCAGGCGAATAGGCAAAACCCGCCTGATCAAAGAGCTGCCTAATTTTGGCAAAAACATCACATTACGCTATCTCACCTCCAGCCCGCCAACAGAAAAAGTCAGCGACAGCGAGGAGCGCAAACAATACGCCGAACAGGTCAAAGCTCAGTTCGACCTCTCCTACATGCCGCCCCACGCTACATGGCGCGAGCTGTTGGCATTCATCAGCGACCTGTGCTCCACCCGACGAACCATTTTAGCCATAGACGAGATCAACTGGCTGGCGACCAAATCCCCTGCCTTCATGTCCGTATTCTTTGAACTCTGGGAAAACCAGTTCACCCTGAAAAAAGAATTCATGATCATATTATCGGGCTCTTTATCCTCATGGATTGAAGACAACATCCTGATGAATAAAGGCTTTGTTGGGCGGATATCGGTCTCTATCACCCTGAAAGAGCTGGCACTCAATGAACTGCCGGATTTTTTTGGCAGCAGAATAAGAAAAACACCCGACATCGACCTGATCAAAATGCTCAGTGCTGTCGGCGCAGTACCCCGCTACCTTGAAGAACTGGACCTTACCAAAACCGCCGAAGCTAATCTGAATCAACTGGCCTTCAACAGCAGCGGTTTCCTGTACAATGAATTTGAGAAAATGTTTTACGACCTGTTTTCAAAGGAAAACCGCTTCTACCGCAGCATACTCGAAACCATCAGCCAGTCAAAACAAGGCTTAACCGCCGGGGAACTGGCTGAAAAAATGGGGCTCACCTACTCTGGCCGCCACACCCAGGCCATCGACGTGCTGGAAGAAGTTGGCTTTATTAAACGACAACACACATGGGACATCGCCAAAAGAAAACCGGGAAAAAAATACGCCCTGAAAATCAGCGACAACTACACCGCCCTTTATTTCAGAGCGATTGCAAAGACCAAGGCACCGGGAAAGATTCAACCCACAACACCCGCCAACCTGCCGTCCTTACTGGGACTGCAATTTGAAAACCTGGTTCACAACAATATTCTGTTTATACTGAAACAGCTCCATCTGAATATTCAGGATATCGCCTTTGCCGCCCCCTACCTGCAAACCACCACCACTCGACGACAGGGTTGCCAGATTGACCTGCTGATTCAGGCAAAAAACAGGGTCTATGTCTGCGAATGCAAACTGCATTCAGGCGAGATTACCCGAGCCATCATTCCTGAAGTACAGGCAAAAATCAGCAAACTGCCTAAACCTAAAGGCATCTCCTTTCATCCGGTTCTGATTCACGGCAACCGGGTCGCAGAGTCGGTGATTGAAGAAGACTATTTCGACAGGGTGATTAACCTTGCTGATGGAACAAGGCTTTAGCCCGCCTGAACTTGCCACCCAACAAAATAGAGACCACCATGAGCAAACTTATTCTTACCATCAACCCCGAAGTCATCAGACAGGCCAGGGCATACGCCGCCAGCCAGCAATTAAGCCTATCAAAGCTGGTCGAAAACTATTTAAAAAGCCTGCCTCTCGAACCGGGGCAGAACGAACTGAAACTAACAAGCACCACAGCTGAACTGGCAGGCATTATTGATGAAAAAGAGTTGGACAACATTGACAGCTATACCGACCACCTAAGAGAAAAATACTAGCGATAAAAACTCAACAACTGCCAACTATGACACAGAGCAGTACCTGACCAGCCTTGACTATCATTGAACTGAAATTGCACAGAACCACAGAAAATGTGCGAAACTTCAGCCAATCGTTTATTGTATGACCCATGCCTAACGCACGGTACACAGGTAACTTAATGCCAGCCATTCTGAAAATCGGGGCATATCGGTTCTTTTTTTACTCAAATGAGAACAATGAGCCAGCCCACATACACATTCAGCGTGAAAGAGCTTTGGCAAAGTTCTGGCTAACACCTGTATCCCTTGCCAGCTCAACCCGTTTTTCAGCCAAAGAAATCAGAGAGCTACAAAGGCAAGTAGAAAAAAACAGAACATCCTTGCTGGAGGCATGGAATGAATACTTTAAAAGCTGAAGCCTACCCCCTTGCCCAACACGTTAAGTGCTCGGAATCAGAACTGACAGTAACTCTAGTTGATGGCAGAGTACTGATCGTACCCATTTCGTGGTTTCCAACTCTCGCCAGTGCCACAAAAGAGCAGCTCAACAACTGGGAACTTCTCGGTGAAGGCGACGGCATACACTGGCCGGACCTGGATGAGGATCTCAGCGTTAAGGGTCTGCTGTCAGGGAATCATTAATCCAGACTTAAAAACCCAAAAAGGCGAACCCCGAAAGATTCGCCTTGCAACAGACTGTCGCCATTCCCACCTTCGTGGGAATGACAGGTAGCCGTATTACAGCAACATAGTCGCATACTGTGGCAGACCCTTAGCCTGTGCCAGAACAGAAGTACCCGCTTGCATCAGCATCTGGTTAGAGGTCATCTGCACAGTCTGGGAATCGAAGTCAGCGTCCAGGATACGGCTCTTGGAAACGCCCAGGTTCTCACCAATGTTGGACAGGTTGCTAACGGTGGATTCCAGACGGTTCTGAACCGCACCCAGGTTAGCGCGCTGGTCGTCTACTTTTGCCAGAGCGCTGTCCAGAATTTTGGTTGACATTTTTGCACCTGCTGACGAGGTAAGATCCGGTCTTTGTCAGTATTGGTATCGTTAGCAGACTGCAAAGACAGGTCACGCATACGGTTCAGGATGCTGGTGTTTTCAGTCATCGCGCCTTCAGCGGTCTGAGCCATTGAGATAGCATCGTTAGCGTTACGCTGCGCAGCACCCAGACCGTTCATCTGAGTTGCCATACGGTTGGAAATCTGCAAGCCTGCCGCGTCGTCAGCAGCGGAGTTGATGCGCTTACCAGTGGACAGCTGCATCATTTTGCCTTTCAGGGCACTCTGGGTTTTGAACAGGTTGTTCTGCGCCATCATGGCAGAGCTGTTGGAATTGATGGTAATCATTACCGATCTCCAGTGTCATTGAGTACAACAAGCGTTGATTGAAGTGACTATCCACCTGCGTTACAGGGAAAAGTCACAACAACCAGTACGGTTATCTTGGAAAACGACACTGTCTTTTTATCCTTAAATATTTTTTTCGTTTTTATTGAATATTTGTCTTTCGATGAGTCCCAGCACAAAAATTTTATTCCGACCGGGACAGCAGCGTTGTTAGCATCTCTTCCTGACGTTGCAGCATGGTATGCATTCCTGCGATCTGAATCGACATCAGCTTATACTCATCCTTCATCGCTGCCATATCCGATTTCAACACCACAATGTCAGACTTAAACTGCTTCATATCATCCTTTAATCCAGATACATCGGACGCCAGTGCGTTAATTCTCTCATCCTGCCGGTCAAATCGCTCACGGGTTTCCGCAATAAACTCCGTCACACAGGTTTTAAGGTCACCCAGTCGTTTATTCTGGTAGTCAAACTTCTCTTCGAATTTCCTGTCCTGCTCGGCGAACCTCTCTTCGAATTTTCTATCCTGCCCGGCAAACCTCTCTTCAATTTTTCTATCCTGCTCGGCGAACCTCTCTTTGAATTTTCTGTCCTGCTCGGCGAACTGAGCCTCTATTTTTTTATCTTGCCGGTCAAACCGCTCACGGGTCTCGTCAATAAACGCCGTCACACAGATTTTAAGATCACCCAGTCGTTTATTCTGGTAGTCAAAACGGGCCTCAATTTCATCAAACCGGTTATCCCAGTGGCGACTCATCTTACCCAGTACGGTGGTAAGCACCCCGACAGAGTTACGGGTTTCCTCTTCTAAACCTTCAAGGTTGTCCATACGTTCAACAAATGACATGACTTAGCCTCTTCATTTCTAAGCAAAAAAAGAGTAGCAGACCACTGACAGAAAACGTGTTAAATCTTTATACCCTTTCGCTACTTTCCCCCTTGCTCAGAAAAACTGTCTTTCCAGCCCGAAAGCGGCGCATGAATATCACCGTGAAACAATACAATATCGCCATCCATAAAGGTGACTGGCCTGTAATAGCTCTCCCCCCAATAGCTGCCATAATGCTTTTTAATCAGGGCCTGTATCATAGCCTGCAACTTATTAATCAAACTGTCCTGCTGTTTCAGCGCTATTTGAAGCTGCTTCTCATTAAGACCCATCGGGTATGTCATTAAAGCGATACGGGTAAATTTCAGCATCTGATAACGCAAATGAAGAACCAGTAAAAGCTGGTCTAAATAGCTGAAAGCATCAAACTGGATATACACCCGATCCCTACAAAACCGGATCGGCACACCAGCTCCGGATTCTACATAGCCATTACCGGGCTGATAAGCGACATTCTGCCTTCGAATCGACGCAAGGATGCTAACGAGCAACTGGTTAATACTGAAACTTGAGTCAATAAAGAGCAGCTCAAAATCACCAGCCCGCTGATTCAAAACAAACCCAAACAGGTCTCCAAACTCAAGCAACTGGCCAACGGACGATACCTGCTCAGACAGCTCAAGCTCACTCATCAAACTCTCAAATATGTCAAACAGATAAAACCCCCGCATCAACAGCATCAACAGCCGAAATTCCGCAATATACCTGGCAAGAACACTATCTGCTTCATGAGCATGACCAGGAACCGTTACCAGCAAGCGCCTTAGCTGCCTGTACCATATCATCACCTGCCGCAACTGACAGTCTGAACGATCCCCAAACTCATAAGAAAGGGCTTCAACCTGTGGCCGCAACATCGCCAGGTAATCACCAACAGTCTGCCCCCTGCTCACCGCCTCTGCCCCTGTCGTAATCGGATACCAAAGGCCATCCACTCCCAGTAGCTGGATAGCCGGAACGGAAAAACCAGCTCCCTCCAGCGAGCCAACAGGAAATACACCCTGTCGATTCACCAGAAAGCTTCGGGGACTGATTCTTCTATTTTCATTAAGGATAAGTACCAGAATAGGTCTATCCAACCTGCGTGATAAAAGCACTGCCTCCGCAGCCCCCGGAACATCATCAGAAATACGGTAGACACCAGGGGCAGAGCGCAATAACCGCCTGCGCACTCCCACCGCATCACCCTGCACCAGGTCATTATCCAGCCCATTATCCAGCCCGGATGAAACCTTTACATTGTTGACAGAACGCAGCACTTCACCATATAAACCTATCGGTTGCGTATCAGACAACAAGGCGCTGACCGAGCGAAAAAGCGATAAGCCATCCTCCCTGACAGTGCCAATAACAGACGCAATCGCACAGGGCGACACGCCCCCTAAAACGGAAGTCCACAAAACCACCACAACAATAGGGCACCAGTATTTAAGTCTGATAGAGGGATACAATCCGGCTTTCTTCCGCTTATAAAAAAGAGACTGAAAAGCTAGCCCATCAGGCTGCTTTTACCAGTCTCTTTTTCTATGCCAGATAACGTCCTTACCTCAGGCAGTCAGCGGACAGCGGCATAATCTACATGTAATCAAACAGCGACGCACGCCCACCTTAGCGGTCTCCAGGTTCTTCCCATAGGACTCAAGCTCTTTATTGGCATCATCGAGCCCCAGGATCTGAGTCGATGCCAGTGTGTCGTCTGACGGCTTGAGAATTTTCTTACCGGTAGCCAACTGCATCAGGATGCGATTTATGGAAGACGACGTCGACATTATATTGTTCGCCATCGTGTTGTTCATCTGCATGGTGCTGATGCGCATAATAATACTCCTTAAAATTCGTCCCTGATCAGATAGCCAGCAAGCGGTTGGCAACCCCTTCAGCACCGGATAACACTTTCTGACGATAGGCAATATCCATCGGGTCAGCCTGAGCACTGTCCAACCCCTTAAAAAAGTCGTTCAATGCCGGAGAAAGACTTTTGGACTTGCTGCTCAACGTCACTTCAAGCAAATTGTTCTGGCTCGCCAGGGTGGTGGCATACCCCAGTGACGTACTGGCAGTTTGCACCTGCGACACATAAAACTGATCGGTAACCCGCTGAGTACCATTGACCGCCACGCACCGGTTCCCGTGGTAGAGAACAGCGTCTGCTGGCGGGAATACCCTGCCACAGAGGCGTTAGCGATATTGGTACTGGTGACAGTCAGTGCGGTCGAGACAGCATTCATGCCTGCGATACCGTTGTGAATCATGCTCATGCGTCGGAGTTCCCGGCCAGAAAATTTAACTACCCCAGAAAACGACACAAGTCTGAAACAGTTAAGTTTTTTTAGCGGTTTATTTAATTTTTTTTCAGTAAGGACGTATCCAGTAGTACCACAGCTAAGCGCTGTTCCTTACCAGACATTCAAGTACTTCCATGCAATCGACTAACTTAAACAAGACACAAAACAACTCCAACCGAAACTTTTTCTAATATTGAAGGTCTTACTGATGAAAAGTGCATTATTAATACACTAATTACACGCTAAGAACTGCAATACTGATAAAGGAAACAGTCGCATGGAAGCTCTACAAGCAGCAGCCCCTACCTCTGGCTACAGCAGCGAAACAACGGAATACAACAGCAGAACACCACACAAAGTCTGGTGTCGTAACGAATCTGGCCGACTGGCAAGAACAGAACCGGTTAATGTTCATCAAAGAATCGCATCACCAGTTACAACATCCTGGAAAAGCCGGGCTGTCAAAGTGATGAAAGAAGTAAAAACCTACATAGCCGAGACAGCAGCATCCTTTATCCGCAGCAGCTTTAAAACGGCGGTATACCTTAGTTTGATAGCAGTTACTACTATATCTATTACAAAGTGTTTCATGATACTTGGAAATTCCAGTGAAGATTCCCGCGGCAACACTAAGGCAGCCTGCCCCAGCAATCCTGATTTCATCAAATTAATTTTGATCGCACCAGTAATAGAAGAAGTTCTATTCCGAGGCATTTTGCCGAAAGGAATCAATGCTTGCCTGAGGCTTGTAACACGTAATAATGAATTACGAGACAAATTGAGCAATGTTATAACAGCCTCAGCATTTGGCCTGGTTCACTTGGACAACCCAGGTTATAGCCTTAAAGATGCCATAGCCATAGCCAGCCACGGCTATTACTATGGGAATCTTATGCAAACATACGGCATCTCATCTTCAATTGCAGCCCATGCGAGCTTGAATGCCATGTTAAACATAGGAAGACATTATAAATGTAATTTCCAAACACAATAAAGCAACCAGCAGGCGCACTCCAATACGACGAGCGCCCTTTACTTGCTACCCGCCTTTCACTGCCCCCTCAACCTGGGCAACAATCGCATCAGCCAGACCCAATCCCTGACACCTTGCCAGCTCCAGCGCCAGTTGTGAGTCCTGAAACTCCCGCCAGAACTTCTGCTCACGACTGCTCAACAAGCCATCTTCAGCCAGCACCTCACTCACGTCACGCATACTTTTCAGCATCTGCTCCAGCATCATCGCTTCAAAGTCCTGGGCAACGGATCGAAGTGCCTGATCTTCCGCGCCTGCCTGTTCCAAAGCCTGCAATACCGCCATCAGGTCTGACGGGGTAGCCCCAACGGCATTGATGGCATTCACCACATCATGGAGTGAATTGCCCTCTGGCACGATAAACAGGTGCTTATCCCCCTGGTCAACGACAATGTTTGAATCCGGCAACACCACCGTATCACCACCACTGAAAGGCGGCTGACTGGCGCTATAGCTTTCCCGAATGGTAACCACCAGGTTGCCATGACTCACTGCCGCACTACGCAGACGAATATGCTCATTCATGACCACGGTACCAGTACGACTGTTCAGTCTCTGAAACGCAAACGGTATGCCAAAAACCACGAGGAACAGACATCCAGCCGTTCGGTTCTTAATATCAAAGCCTGAACAGCCAAAGCCATGCACAATGGAGCAGCTAAACCTGCTCCGCCCGCAACATAACCGACGACAACTCATCAAATATTTTCTACTCCTGCCTGACCGCTTTTTTATCGAGCTGACGTCGTTTTCTCACTCAATGTCACCACTACTGCAAAAATGGTTTCAACAAAAAAGATTTACAAGCGTCTACCCAACCTACGCACTGAACATAAAAAGCCGGATATAAAAAAGCGCCGACAATCCATTCAGAATTATCGGCGCTTTTAATCTCTGCCCGCTAAGTAAGCAGCTTACGGCGACCTGCCAGGGCATGAGCCAGAGTGCCGCCATCGACATACTCCAGCTCGCCGCCCAGGGGAACACCGTGAGCAATACGGGTAGCCTCTACTTTTCTGCGCTTCAGTTCTTCAGCAATATAATGGGCTGTTGCCTCACCTTCTACCGTAGGGTTGGTTGCCAGAATCACTTCAGCGACCTGATTCTTTTCCACCAATGTCAACAGCTCGGTTACGCCTATATCACCGGGGCCTACGCCATCAATAGGCGACAGGTGTCCCATCAGTACAAAGTACCGACCCCGGTAACCACCCGCCTGCTCGAAAGCCATAACATCCGACGGGTTTTCAACCACACAGAGCGTTGTCGACTCTCGCCCCCCATGAGCACAGATATCACACAGCTGATCTTCACAAAGGGTTCGGCAGTCCTGACAGCGACCCACACCTTCAGCAGCTTCCTGCAAGGCTTTTGCCAGTCTTAAGGCACCTTCCCGGTCCCGCTCCAGCAGATGCAGAGCCATCCGCTGGGAAGAACGAGGGCCGACTCCCGGCAAACAGCGCAGACTTTCCATCAATTCCCTGATCAGAGGACTGAACATAGATGACCCGTCTCTTGATTAGAATGGCATCTTGAAGCCATCGGGCAGATTCATACCTGCTGTCAGGCCAGACATTTTTTCCTTGTTATTGCTTTCAACCTTACGAACAGCGTCGTTCACTGCCGCCGCCAGCAGGTCTTCCAGCATTTCCTTGTCTTCTTCCATCAGGCTTGGATCAATTTCTACACGCTTAACATCGTGACGGCCTGTCATGGTGACTTTTACCATGCCAGCACCCGATTCACCCTGCACTTCAGCGTTAGCCAGCTCTTCCTGAGCCTTCTGCATGTCTTCCTGCATTTTCTGGGCCTGCTTCATCAGATTGCCCATACCACCCTTGAACATAGTGACTCCTTATTAAGGTTCGTGTGATTAAATACAATCGCCCGTCGTCCAGCAACCAACCGCTACTTTATGACATTACCTACGGGCTGAATGCTGTCGTCCAGAACAACAGCAGTGAATTGGTCAATCAGTGACTGCACATTGGCATCACTGTATATACTATCGCGGGCCTGCTGCAGACGTTCGGCAATTTTCCGTTCACGCCAGGCTGCCGGTGTTTCAGTTTGTACAACGCCAACCTCTACCTGCAGGCGCACCGGCTGCTGAAAATAGTCTGATACTGCCTTTTCAATGCGTTCACGATGAGTGTCGTTATAAAGCGTACTACGTCGTTCATCCAGACGCAGATCAATACGACCGCTGCTGTGTGCAACGTATTCACAATGAGACCCAATCGTTCGGGTAACACCACCCAGTGGCAGACTGCGATAAACCGGAATCCAGCTCAGGGCATCCAGATCGGTCAGACATACCCGCTCGGAAGGGTCAGGCAGTACTGGGGCCTCATCAACTGTCTGCGGCACAGCAGCTGGCTCAGGCATGGGCAGATTCTGTAAATCCATGCTGGCCGCATAACTTTCATAGGTTGACATTGGTGGAGGTACATCATCGTCTTCCCGATCACCCGGCTCTGCATCCGGTGCGACAGCAGGCACATAGTCAGCCTGAAAGCCCGAAGCCTCCGCCTGATCAGCATCAAACGGCGGCGCCTCCTGCAAGGGCGGCGCCTCCGATAAATAGTCAGACTGTTCAGCAGAGGGCTGCTCCTGCTCCACCTGCGGCTCAACCACCGCTGGAGCGGGCGAAGGCGAAAAGTTCTCTGGCAAAGGATTCACTGCTACAACTGGAGGCGGTTGCACAGGCTCTGCGACAGGGGCGACTTCCTCAGATCGAGATACAGGCGGCACCGACTCAACCACATGCTCAGGAACACTCTCAGGAACACTCTCAGGAACAATAGGTTCCGCAGCATTCGCAGGCTCGGGCTCAGGCTCCGCCGCTTCAGAAGGATCAGCAGCCGGGCCGGCAACATCAACAGGAGAACCACCAGCAACGGTTGATTCAATCTGCACCGGCTCAGGCCGAAAGGCCAGCATACGCAGCAAGGCCATCTCAAAACCACTTCTTGGCTCTGGCGCTAATGGCAGGTCTCGCTTACCCACCAGGCCAATCTGGTAATACAGCTGAACATCTTCTGCCCGCATATTACCCGCCAGCTGCAACACCTGTTCCCGATCACCCTGACTGTTGTCCACCGCATCCGGAACCGCCTGGGCAATCGCCACCCGATGCAGCACCGACAGCATATCATTCAGTACCGCCATATAATCCGGCGCATGTTCTGCCAGCTCAGCAACCGCCTTAAGGACACTTCCGGCATCGGCAGAAGACAGCGCCCGAACCATTTTCATGACCTGCCCCTGGTCAATGGTACCCAGCATTGAGCTGACTTCACCTTCAGAAACCCGTCCGTTGCCAAAGGCTATGGCCTGATCCGTCAGGCTCAGGGAATCCCGCATACTGCCATCAGCCGCACGCGCCAACTGCCAGAGTGCCGAGGTTTCATAGGGTATATGTTCACTACTGAGAACATTTTCCAGATGCCCGACAATGCGTTCCGGCGTCATATTCTTCAGGCCGAACTGCAAACAGCGGGATAAAATGGTGATGGGCAGTTTTTGCGGGTCTGTTGTCGCCAGCAAAAACTTCACATGGGGAGGTGGCTCTTCCAGGGTTTTCAGCAGCGCATTAAAACTGTGCGCCGACAACATGTGTACCTCGTCAATCAGGTACACCTTGAAGCGCCCTCGGGTCGGAGCGTATTGAACGTTATCGAGAAGCTCCCGGGTGTCTTCCACCTTGGTGCGGGATGCCGCATCCACCTCAATCAGGTCAACGAAACGACCGTCATCGATTTCACAGCAGGCAGCGCACTGCCCGCAGGGTGTCGAACTCACCCCTTCGTCGCAGTTGAGACACTTTGCCAGAATTCGGGCAATGGTGGTTTTACCTACCCCGCGGGTACCGGTAAACAGATAAGCGTGGTGCAGACGATCCTGATCCAGTGCATTCACCAGAGCCTGCAGAACATGCGTCTGCCCAACCAGCTCCTTGAAAGAACGAGGTCGCCACTTGCGAGCAAGAACCTGATAGCTCATTGAAAAGCGTCAATACCCAGTAATAGAAATGTGTGAAACCTATGCTAACGAAGATGCCATAAGAATGCACTATCAGTCACCGATCAACATTCAAGGTAAATACGTACACAGAAGCACCAGTCATCAGATGGCATCGATAAAAGGTAGTGTAATGTTTACCAGGGCGCCTGAGCGGCAGAGACAGGATCAATTCGGGATTGGAGGCAAACCCTGCCAGCCACACCCCGGCACATGATGTCACTGCTACCGTTGCTCCCTTCCGGGCCTGGCGGGGTTGACAGCTGATCATTGCGGGGGGACCGACAGGGTCCACCATAATGCAAGCTCCGGTTCGGTTTGCCGTGTCAGCGCATCGCCCCGTCGTCTTGATGCTGCGCATTCTCCATATTTAATCCCTGTCCGTCAACCACCAGTTATAACTATTTTTATTGAAACTGCTGACTTTTCATACTCTTAAGGTTGAGCAGTTATGATGCTTCCCTGAGGAAGGAAGCCCTGAGCCTGGCAACGAACTCATCATCTTCACACATGGTTTTGCCCGGACTGTCAGACAGCTTGGCAACAGGCTGACCATTCAGCTCCACCAGCTTAAGAACAATATTCGGCGCAGGCTGCCCCATATCGTTAGTCAGGTAGGTGCCAATACCAAAACTGACCTTAACCCGACCCGAAAAGTGCCGGTAAAGCATTAATGCCGTATCAAAATCCAACTTGTCACTGAACACAAGCACCTTGTCACGGGCATCAATACCCAGGCTGGCATAGTGCGCCAGCGCCTGCTCACCCCATGCCACAGGATCACCGGAATCATGCCGGATACCGGCATAAGCGGTAGCGAGGCGGTGGTCAAAGTCCTGCAGGAACGCTTTCATGCTGATCGTGTCGGTCAGGGCTATTCCCAGCTGACCGTGGTAATAGTCCAGCCAGGTAAATAAGGCATCCTGTTGAAAGTCGGATAATCGGTCACCCAGCGCCTGATGAGCCTGAAGCCATTCATGAGCCATAGTACCAACAGGTTTAAGACCAAGGATTCGGGCAAGATGCAGATTACTGGTTCCCGCAAAGGCTAAGGGCAGTTCTTTCTGTAAGGTTTTGACCACATGCTCATGCCACTGTCCGGAGAAACGTCGCCGGGTACCAAAATCCACCAGGTTAAAATCTGCGTCATCGCCCAGATCCACTTTAAACTGCTGAATCTTCGTCTGTAATCGCAGCTCTCCTGAACGTTCAGGCTTGCCACCAAAATGCCGACGACAGTGAAGCTCACTGACAATAGCCAGAATAAAGATTTCGAAGTGGGTAATTTCAGCCCAGTTGCCAGCCACCGTAATGTCTACATGCCCGCCGGTCTCAGCAATATGAACCGCTTTCGGGTCAAGACGAAACCGACGCAACCAGTGCACAAATTCAGGCGTTATAAAAGGCAACTCACTTAACCAGAGCAACTCTTCTTCTGTCAGTGACAGCTCGGCCAGCAAATCAATCTGGCGGCGCAGCTCCAGCAAGTCCAGATTCAGCTGACCCGAGCGACAACGGAAGCTCATCTTACCCGTGGCCTCAGGGTAACAACTGAACATCACCTGCTGCATGGTGTACTTGTAGAGATCAGTATCCAGCAATGAGGTAATAATTGGTTTTACCGTGACCGTTTCAATAGCACCCGCTGTGCAATTAATCATCAAATTCAGGCTTCCTTCACTGACTGGGAACTGAAAACCAGTTCGTCCAGACTATTAATAAATTCTGCACCTGCCTCACGCATCTGTGTCATCGCCTGCTGCTCTGTTACTTCGGTCAGACTTCGTGTTGCCGACAGGTTGACGATCACCCTGAACCCCGCCTGCAACAACTGCAATACCGTCACTTTGACACAGAAATCCAGCGCCAGCCCTCCAACAAGCACAGTACGGGTATTGCGGTCACGCAGAAACTCAATCACCCCCGTACTGCGGGTATCAGCCAGATCGTGATAGCAGGCACCATAAGGGTGAAGGTCAGGCTCAATACCTTTCCAGACAAAGAAATCATAATCCGTCACCGCTGGCAGCCCCTCCAGCAACTCAAAACCATAGGTTCCCGGCACCGCATGAAGATTCCAGTAAAGATCAGAGTTAGCGTGGCCACTCAAAGGCGTCAGCTGCGGGTTTTCCTTACTGGCCACCCAGACTGCTGACACAGGATGAGCATCTTTCGAAGCCACTCGCCAGTGCGCCAGCTCAGCCTGAGCATTCAGTGCATTGGCAATGGTATGCCCATCGGGTACTGGCAGTTCTTCAGGGCACAGAGGGGTGAAGCAGTTCTGGGCATCCACATCGAAGGAGGCAATGATGTCAGAAGAATTAATTTCAACCATGATGACCTCAGGATGACAAAATGAAGGTGGTTCACTAACATAGTGAATTAGGTTCACTATCCTGTCAAGCCGACAATCACTCGGAAGACTGAGGTAGAATACCAACGAATAACTGTTAATCTGCTGATATCAAAGGAATTTATATGAGCCTGAATACGGCACTCATTTCAGTCGATGTGGTTGCGTTCCGGCTACTTAAGGACAAGCTGCATGTGCTTGCCCAAAAGATACAGGCAGGCAAAAACGACCCGCAGTGGATGTTACCTGCCGGAAAAATTGATCCGGTCAAGGACCAGAGCATTGACGATACCGCTTATCGTCAGATTGAGCGTCTGACCAGTAAAAAGCCCGGTTACATGGAACAGGTAGTGACCCTGGGGGACAATCGACGGGACTCACGGGGATGGTCGATGACGGTCGTCTACTGCGCCCTGATCGATAACAATGACTGTGAGCAACTTGCACCAGGAGCAGAATGGCTGACCACAGAGGCCAAAACCCTGAACGAGCAACTGGCTTACGACCATAGCCGCCTGGTTCAACAGGCGCTTGATCGCTTGAAAAGCAAAATCCAGTATTCATCACTGCCCGTCTATCTGCTACCTGATGCCTTTACACTGTCAGAAATTCATGGCGTTTTTTCAGCCGTACTGGACAAAGCACCACCTATGCGCTCTATCCGAAACCGCTTCCTGCAAGGGGACTTGCTGATTGATACAGGAAAACTGAGAAGGGGCAGCAATCGGCCTGCTGCTCTGTATAAGGTCAACCATCATTCAGAAACCTGGCTGTTTGACCGGCTGTATAGCTCTACTCGCTGAAAGGCTGTACATTGATCGTGAACCTGGATCCAGACTGCTGATTCAAACTCTGGAGCCACCCTTCAAGCTGACCTGCATCCACGGTCTCAGGCATGCCAACGCGAAATTTCAGAACCTGCCTTCGGAGAAGTGAATCAAAAGAGGAGGTTATAAAACGGTATTCTCCAGTACGCCTCAAGATACTGGCGATTTGCCGAAGATAGGCCATTTGAGGCCAGGTAACGGGTAAACTGTCCCAACTGAATGAAAAATCCACTAGAAATTCATTAGAAAATGGTGCGTATCCGAAAGCCCATGTGCTGGTCGGGGTAGCTATCCCACCCGTCGTAATAATGCACGATCCCAGCCCATTAAAACCCTGGCTTATCGCTCCAATTCCTCCACCTAGAGCAAGCCCCCCGATACACGGGACAATAAATCTTCCCCACTTCCACTTAGGGTTCAAACTGGAATCAAACACATACTTACCACAGCGGCGTATTGGGCCACACGAATTTGTCTCCTCACCATCCCCGCGCATTAGACTGGCCATCAAGCCGGCAAACTCTTCAAGACGGTTTCTGGGAACCTGGTAAACAGGGCTATGCTCTGGTACCCCCTCAGAAGAGATATTTTCTTCCAGCCAGGCAGTGACATGGCTATTGCCTGTGTAAACTGAGCGGATGACCGGGTGGCGGCTGACAGCCTCAGGCTGCTGGTTGATGATAGGGCTGTCAGCCTCCGTGATAAAATCCAGGGAGCTTTCATCAGGTTCCTCTGAATGGCCTTGGCCCTGATCGGGTTCCTGCGCTCCTCCCCCCCGCGCTGCAACAGGCACGCTTGCATAAGTGTGCCCCCCCATTTCATATTCTTCAGGAGGAACAGTCGATTGCGGATCATCCCTCCATCGGGAGAGACAATAATTAAACATTCCAAAAAAAGTGTTCAAGATACCAGAATTATTTTCTTCATCCTCAGTTAAATTCAGAAGAATACTGGTTGTTTTGCCATCCCTCTGCAGTATAAGCAGATAATCTGCTGCCTCAACTCTACCCGTCACCTGACACAACAAAATAAACAAGAAAGAATATCTGCATAATATTGCAGGATTACACCAACTCTTCATGATCTACCCGTAAAATAACCTGAAAACTTATTTCTAACCTTGACAATTAGCCATTGAGTACAATGTCATTAACAGTATTTAGGTAATGCAAACACCACACACATCGAACATCCAATAAAACAAGTGACAGAAAAAATGGATTCAAAGTCTATAGCCTGATCAGACTAAAACCATGGAACGGAACAGAAAAACTACTGCAAGTGAAGGAGTACGCTGCACATTGGCACTGCAGCCATATAAGCCACCACATCGATATAGTGAGTTGTGATGACTTTTATAAATAAAATTTTTATTGACATAACAACAAATGGTAACAGTAAGAATCCCCTGTATTTGACAGTCCAAAATTTAGATCAGATCAAAAATGATTTCTGATTGTCAGGCATTCTTAAAATAGCAAAACATCAACAACGCATTTTTTTTATTTAGAATATTTCCGAATACGATCATTCTTATTTGGTTTACGACAGCAAATCCAGAATACGACTCGCTTAGTATTTTTTAATTCCCATAAAAAAAGGCCACAAAATGCGGCCTTTTTTTAAGTGCAGGTTTAGCCTCTTCTTACAGAGCAATAAACAGACCCGCAATCGTAGCACTCATCAGGTTAGACAATGTACCCGCTGCCACAGCCTTCAAGCCAAACCGGGCAATGTCGCCACGACGGTTTGGAGCCATGGAACCCAGACCACCCAGCAAAATAGCGATAGAAGACAGGTTAGCAAAACCACACAGCGCAAAAGTCATGACCGCCTGAGTATGCTCAGAGAACACTTCAACACCGGCTGCCAGAGCCGCTTCAGGATCGACGTAAGTAGCAAAGTTAGAAAACGCTACAAACTCGTTCAGAACAATCTTCTGGCCCAGGAAAGAACCAGCGCTCAGAGCTTCAGACCAGGGTACGCCAATAATGAACGCCAGTGGTGAGAAGAGGTAACCCAGAATCATTTCAACGCTCAGGTCCGGCTGACCAACAAAGCCTCCAACCCAGCCCATGATACCGTTAGCCATGGAGATCAGAGAGATGAAAGCCAGCAGCATAGCGCCAATCACCGCCGCCAGTTTCAGACCGGAAGCCGCACCGCCCGCAGCTGCATCAAACAGGTTGGCAGGCTTTTCTTCATCGGTCTCTTCCAGGGCTTCAGCGGAATCATGAGGCACTTCGGTTTCAGGTTTGATGATTTTCGCCATCAGCAAACCACCCGGTGCCGCCATAAAACTGGCTGCAATCAGGTACTGGAGGTCTACCCCCATGCTGGCAATACCCGCCATAACCGCACCGGCAACGGAAGCCAGACCACCAACCATAACGGCAAACAGCTCAGACTGAGTCATTTTGGCAATATAAGGACGAACCAGCAGCGGTGCTTCTGTTTGACCTACAAAGATATTGCCTGCTGCGGATAGGGATTCTGTACGACTGGTGCCCAACAGTTTCTGCAAACCACCGCCGATCACACCAATCACCTTCTGCATAACACCCAGGTGATACAGAACCGCCACCAGGGCTGCCACAAAGATAATCACTGGCAGAACGTGTATGGCAAAGATAAAGCCAACTTTGAAATTCGCCAGATCACCAAATACAAAACCAATACCATCGCTGGCATAGTTTAATACTGCCTGCACGCCATTCGTCATGCCAGACAGGACAGTCTGACCAAATGGGATATAGAGTACGAAAGCACCCAGGAGCGCCTGTATGGCAAAAGCACCACCAACGGTACGAAGGTTAATCGCTTTACGGTTATCGGAAAGCAGGTACGCAATACCGAGTATCGCGACCATACCAACCAGGCTCATAAGAACTTGCATGGAGAAAAACACCTTGAAGGAAGCCAGAAACTGGCTGCGCATTATACTCAGAAGATCAAAATTGAACAGAAAGTACTTTCCGAATGATCTGACAGCTCGTTCAAGAACTTTGAACATTCAGCAAAATAGGCGGCAAACAACCAGAATCAGTCTTGCAATGGTGGAACAAGATAACAACCGGGAATGCGCGACACCGGATCGCTTTTACAACCACATGTGCGGCAATAGTAAAACTCCCTGACTGGAAACAGTGGAAACTGTATCAGCATAAACATCAGAAAGGCCCGGCGTTTACCAGACAACTGTATTTCTGTATCGCAGCTTCCACACTGCTGGCAACGGTAATGCTCCTCACCGTCTTCTACAACACCCTCCAACGTCAGCAACTCTTTCGCACAGTCCACACAAGCTTCTGGCACCAACAACCGAACACCTCCAACGGCATTGGAGTAAAGCCAGTTCATTGCGATCAGGTGCTCATCAAAAACAAACGCAGGTATATCCTGACTGTCGAGCAAACCTTTTGCCAGCCAGGCTTCATAGGGAAATGAATATCGGGAAATGGTCACAAGCACCAGGTAAACCTCTTCGATTACCGGATGCGAGTCTAACAGTTCCGATCACCACTCTGCACGCTTTCGCAGGAAGAACGAACCAGCCACAGGATTATCAATTGAGGAGCTCAACCCTTTATGCAGGGCTTCAGGATGAATGGTGGCCATTGTATCCAGAACAAACAACTCTTTACCCAGATTGACATCAACAATAATGACACTCCCACCCTTTGCGATATGGTCGTGATAGGGCTGAATCCGGTAATTATCACTACTGGCGCCGATCATCCCGCCCAGCCAGGTACAAAAGCCCATCGCTACGAGACCAGCAAAAACACTGACCATCGCCACCACTTCATGGCCAGCCATCAGCTCCCAGATAATGAAAGCCACCAGCCCGGCTGCAAATAGACCGACCAGCAAACCACGCTCACCCGCATGAAGAATATCCAGCTCACTGATAAAGCTGGCATCATTCATATTGCGTTTTTGCATGGCAAGGTGATCATTATGGAAAACATGAATCTGCCTGGGGGGAATGCCGGCATTTTCCAGCGTTACAACGGCATCCTCTGCCGCTCTCAGGTCTTCTAACAAGTAGTGGTGCTGTTTCATCTCTGAGCCTCCCTGCTCCGTACTGCTTAAACCTGCAGCCACTGAGCGTGACTTGCAGTATCAGGCGTTCTCAGTCAATAGAACTAATATTATGACATTCCAACTGCTTCGGAGAAGAATTGCCGTAGCAAGTTGCTTTTAATAGCGAAAAAGTATTTCTAATTTATTTTTATTGCGTTTGCATTTTGATTAATTGCCAGACGATGCTGTAACGCTGGCATTAAGATTCTGTTACGATAAGCAGGCTATTCAGTTTTTACTTTTTTACCCCAGTCTCTCTTTCAGTCGTAATCACTTTCTATGGAACTGACGCCTCATCAGCAAACTGTTGCCAGCCACCAGAATGGTCACGCCCTGTGCATCGCCGTTGCAGGCTCTGGCAAAACCACGACCCTGGCACATCTGATCAAAAACCTGTTGGCTTCCGGCGCGGATGCCCGGCGCATAATGGTCATGATGTTTAACAAATCGGCTCAGCTGGATTTCAGCGACAAACTGCACAGGCTGGTGAGGCAGTCACTGCCTGTCGAAATACCGCTGCCTGAAGTAAGAACCTACCACTCAACCGGTCTGCGGCTGTTAAAATCCCTCGAAAGCTGGGGGCTCAGAACGCCCTTTGAACGTCAGCCAATGGGAGACAAAGAGACCGAACTGCTGATCAGGAACCTGATATTCCAGTTTGCTCCCGGTACTATGAAAGACCGTCTGAAAAGTGATACGGCCAAATACATCGAAAGCGTTATCCAGTTTATTGATTCGGTAAAAGCCTTTCTGACGACGCCAGAACAATACTTCAAAGAGAATAACTACCCTGATGAATTCCGTTTTTTTCAGCCGATATTCTACGCTTTTGAGCAGTGGCGACATGAGCATCGCCGTATCACCTTCACCGATATGCTGTACGACACCGTTTGTCTGATTGAGCAACACCCGGAAATTCTGCCCCGTGTGACGAACAAGATGGACTACATTATTGTTGATGAGTATCAGGATACCTCAACCCTGCAACACCGCTTTACCCAGATCATTGCCGGAGCAAGGGCCAGAGTGGTCGCCGTTGGTGATCCTGACCAGACCATCTACGAATTCGCCGGGGCGAACATTAACAATATCCTCAGCCATTTTGAAAACGACTTTGGTCAACAGGCTGAGGTTGACCAGCTGACACTGCCTCACACCTTCCGCTATGGTCACAGTATTGCCATGGCTGCCAGCCATCTGATTGCCCGGAACAAAGCCCGCAAAAATGTTATTTGTCAGGCTCATAATGATAACGCCCCCTCAAACATTGAGGTCACACAGAGTCAGGATGAAACTGACACCCTTATTAAGGCGCTGGTTAACCATCTGCAACAACCCGTACCGGAAGCACTGGCCATACTGGTCAGAGTCTGGGCGCAGGCTGTTCCCATTGAATTGAGCCTGCTTGAGCGGGGAATACCGTACCGTCATGACGGCCCGTCACTGTTTGAGCGCCCCGAAATCGACGCCCTAATGGCTGCACTGGAGCTAAACAGCGGTCAATTCCATTTTATGAGCATTGACCAGCGCCAGAAACGTCTACAACGATTATTGACACTGCCTCATATCGGGCTGAAAACCCATCTTGCCGAACAACTGGTTGACAACCTTAAAAGACTTGAGGATGGCTATGGAAAAGCGCTGTCCCTTTATTCAGAGCGACTCACTGGCATCTCAGACTATCAGCGCAAGAAACTCGCTATCCGCGGAAAAGTCTGGAGCTACCTGGAAAAAAGTGGCGACAGCGAAACAACCACCAAACTGCTGAACAACTACATTATTCAGACAGAATTGCGCGACAGTCTGCAATCCATGAGCCTTAATGACCAGCGAACTGAAGAACAGCTGCTGGCAATTGACGGACTGCTTGCTTACATCCGGCAGCTCAATGTATCACCCTCTGAATGCTATCAGCATATTGCTGTCCTGAAGCAGAAAAACCGGGAACGATCCCGCAGTCGTTCAGACAACCAACTGATCACCCTCAGCTCCAGCCATCGGGCGAAAGGACTGGAATGGCCTGTCGTCTTTATTCCGGGGCTGACCGGCAAGTACTGGCCCTTTGTTCGTGAAGACGACCTTGCCGGACCAACAGCCAACGACCTTGAGGCTGAACGACGGTTGCTGTACGTTGCCATGACCAGAGCCAGAAAGACATTACACCTGTTCACCTGCCCTGGCGATATTCATACCCTGTCAGCAAACTGGGCACAGGACAAAAAAGTCACCCCCAGTCGTTTTCTGGCTGAAATGGCACTTCCTGCGGCTCAAACCTTCAGTCAGTATCTACACGACAACGACAATGACTCTCTGATAAAAGCCATGGAACAGACTGGCCTGACCCGGCAAAGTCGTCTTTATCTGGAAGCAGTTCGTCCGGAGCTGGCAGAAGCCATTGCCAGAATACCTTCCCGCAAAGACATTCTCAGTCAGCAAAAAAGACAGTCCTACAACAAAGCCCGGTCTCACCCTGCCAGACAGGCGGTTCTGTCTTCTCTGCACCAGGCAAGCGCGGCCTCAGACAATGAACCCTGGCAACCTGACGCAAGGGTTAGACACAGCATTTTTGGTGTCGGCAGAGTGATTGAAGTGAATGACAGTAACTTTGTGATTCTGTTCGACAGTCAGCATGGCGTAAAACGATTTGCACGAACAGAACAGGTCAGGCACTTGTTTGAAAGAGCGTAAACAGACATAAGCAAATAAATCATTTATTGATTTGAATTGATATACTCACTGAACCTACTGAAGCAGTAATAAACATGACAGATAATCAAACTCTTTTTACCGGTGAAATGCTGATCGACGTTGCCCGGAATCAACTGGATGAAGGCAACCCGGTAAAAGTAAAAGAGACCATGATGCGCCTCCGCATGACGGGCTTCTCAGAACAGGAAGCACTGGAGTACATCGCCTGCGCACTAGGGCAAGAGATGACCCATGTGGTTGAAGGTGGTATGAGTTTTGATGAAAAGCGTTACAGCCAATACCTTGATACCCTGCCTGAACTCCCCTGGGCAGAAGATTAACAAACCTGAGGCAAGAGGTTTCCTGTGGATTCACTGACACAGGCGGCCTTGGGGGCAGTGGTTACCGGAGCATAGCAGGCAGGCAATGGAAAATACCCCGAAGAAGATTGGTCAAGTTACGCCCTCTAAAAAAGTAATATTCCAAGCCTTCACTGCTATATTTAAAGCTTTGATGAACCAGTGCGGGAGTTATTAAACCGTGTCAGATGATATTGCATTCAAAATCCAACTGGGTTTGATCCTTCCAAAACTAAAAGATAAGTTATCTTCAGATTTAACAGGCATTGTCAGAGAACTCGTTCAGATAGTTTCTGCCGGAAGCATTGAAGAAGGTGACTCGCTCGATATAGATTCTGTTAAAGAGGTCATCATGAAAGACCTGGAGATTTTTCTGGATAAAGAAATCATCCCTGTGATCGAAGCTGAAATGAAGTCTACACAGGAAGGTGAACAAACAGAGGAAGAGGCAGGATCAGAAGAAGAAGCTACGGAAGAAGCCACTGAACCGGAAAGTAGCTAAAAGCAGCGTCGAGCGTCGAGGCTTAGGGTAGTGGCACTCAATAACATACCAGCACCTTCGCAGGGATGACGATGGGGCATTTTTGTATGCGACTTCCCTTATTTTCTTCCCGTTTTCTAACGCACCCGGCAAAATACAAGTGATTATTTTGCCGGGTGTTCTTCGGGAAAAACCTAAAACTCGACTCTCAGTCTCAGGTTCTTCATCGCCTTTAAGTAGAGGAAAAAGTTGTGGAAATCAGTTGCATCTACCATGATTGGTTAAGCTAGCCTCCTGTTGCTACGATGAAAGCTCTGCGAAGCCTTAAAGCCTGAGTGGAAGCAGTGAGGCCAGCGTAAGAATTCACATAGCTTCTCATTCGGTCAGAGAAAGCTTGAGATTCGAGTGTGTACATTCTTGTGTTCGGATAAGAAAGTGACTTTTGAAGAATGGCTTATTGATTTAGTAAATCGTCATCATGGGCATATCACTTGGAGATTCTCTCAAGACGAACCTTTATCCTCTATACAAGAGTTGAAACGTTATATACCTGGTGTTTGTACGGCACTCAGTACTTTATGGATTGTTTACCATGCTCATGAGGGCAGCCTTTCCAATCATATAAGATCTGATGCAAACCTGGATGTAACCATTTGGCATAAAGCGGGCTATCTTCAACAGTGTTTATCGACGGTTGAAAACGTCAAAAACTTCTTGATGGGTCAAGGAATGTTTCCTGTCCTTATTAATCATAACGTTTTACAAGCGAGCTCCTCTAAGACCGTAGGAGGATGGAGTTATAAATTCGTCCAACACATCCAAAAACAACCACCTCCTGGCGCTATTTATGAAGCATTAGTTGGGTTTACCCAGTGTTATGCCATTATTTATTTCCGGGGGAGTTCGAGTCATGCAGTTTCTGCCTGGATTGGTGATGATGACGCCAGTTTTTTTGATCCAGATGTAGGAGAGATGTGGTTCGATAAAAAGCATAATTTCATGAGTTTTTTAGCTGAATATTATTCACACCTTTACGTTTTCTGTAATAAAATTGATGACGGTTTTGAAATTTATCCATTTTTTCGATAGTCACTAATGTTTTTGACTCTTTATGGTGGATCCAGGGCGAAGAGTCTGGAACGTAACTATTCAGCACCCAGCAAAGGTTGATCGCTGTAATTCTTCATCGCAATAAGCAAAGCTTCAAAAACGTTATGCCCCTGCTTTTTCGCCGATGAGACATAACTTCGGATGCGGCTATACCATTCCGCCCCTTTCTTACTTCGGATACATCCCGATATTTTCTGTTTTACCTTACCATTCCGGATGTCTCGCTCACTGCCATTGTTGTCGAAGGGTATTCTGAAGTCAGTCATGAACCTCAAGGTTTCTTCCTTGAATTTCACCAGTCGCTTGAACAGGTTAAAGACTTTCGTATTTCTCACTTTGTCGTCGCCCCGCCGTTGCCGTAGGCGTTCCATATATTCGGCTTCCCCGGCCTGAGCGCTTTTCGCAGTCCGCTCGAACAGCGAACTAATCCGTTGGCGAATAGTATCTGGCATCGCCTCCATGCCAATTTTTTTGAAACCGGTGCTGAGATGCCAAGCCAGCCTTAGCATCCGCTGAAGGCGTGCAGCCAGATGGTTGCAATCCCGGCCAACAACACCCTGCAACTCCCTCAGGTGATGAGCGTTGCACAGCACATGAAGAGCGGCATAGCGGAAGTAAGCCTTGTAATAGTCATGAACCAGTATTCCGGCAAAAGTCAGCAAGACGCCCATTGACTCTATGGCAGAGTGACCTTTACTGGGATCAAGGTGATACAGCGTCCATTTTTCACTACGCAGAACGTGCATCCACCATAGCGAACCAGCCACCCGCATGCCTGTCTCATCGGCACCAGCAATGGGGGCGTTCTTAAGAACATCGACAATTGCCTGCTCGGTGCTGGCCAGTTGATCATAGGCATTTTCCTGGAACGTACAAATGGAACCCGGACTGACATCCAGCCCGAAAATATCCAGGAAAAACTGGGAAGCGCGTTTGTATGGCACCAACTGGTACTGGCAGAGATACACCGCCAGCGCCTGGGTAGCAGGCCCATACTGAACATGGGAGTCAACGCCTTCCGGAAAGCTACCGAGGGTTACATGACCACACTCACACTTCTTGACTTCCGCTAAATGAGCCGTGACTTCAAAGTGACCAAAACGACCAGGTTCAAATACCTGTCTTTCGATTAGCTTGACGATTTTAGAAGAACGTAATGAACGGTGGCAGTTCTCGCAGTCTATAACCGGATGGTATTGGGTGCGCTCAGGGTCTTCGACCTGCCTAAGCGTAGAGCCTTTATGACCTCTTTGACCACCGGGCTTGCGACCAGATTTCTCTCGTAAGCTTTTGGGGTTGGGCTTTTCGCCTTTCGGATCATTGTCCGGGTCTGGCGTCGTACCAGATGAGTCTTTTTTCTTGGCGGAAGGCTTGGCATAACCATCCGTAGAAGGAGGCTTGCTACTGTTTCTGCTGTTAGTATTGAGCCTGTCGCTCAGCTCCTTGTTCTCTGCTTCCAGTTTTGAAACCTGCTCACTCAAACGAGTAAGCTGCTCCTGTTGCTCGTTCACAGCAGTAAGGAGAGCGACGATAATCTGGAATTCGGGAGCGGGTTGACTCATGACGGGTAGATGCCTGAAAACTGTCTTTCAAAATGGCACAAAATCACAAAATTTCCAGTCTATCGTTTGGGGGCTGAATAGTTACGTTCCAGCAGTTCCCTTTTCCAGGTGCTCACCATGGCGGGATGAACCTGAAAGCGTGCTGCCAGCTCAGAGTTAGTCTGGTCTCCCTTGATGGCAGCAAGAGCAACTTTGGCCTTGAAACTTGAGCTGTATTGTTTACGTTTTTTGCTCATGATCACGTTGTCCTTCTTGTTATGAATCAGAGCTTACACTCCTGTCTGATTTTTTGGGACCACTTCAAAAATCCGTTAAGAGCGCCTCTGGACAAGTAGGGGGAGTCTGGGTGCTGAATAGTTACGAAACAACACCAATACGAACATGACGACAAACAATCAAAGCAAAACCCGCTATTACGAAATCTTGACCACCAGTAGCGAAACCCAGCTCAATTCTTGTAAGCGACTCTACTTATAGTTATGCGATACTTTTACTATGTAATATCAAATGGTCTTTTACGCATTACATAATCTATACAAAGACAATCAACAACACTTCGATCTCGAAGAGTAAACCATCAACCCGGGTTCACTCCCTGCTTACGGATAAGTAGATATAACAACATCAAGAAATTCACTTGAGTTACCCGTTGTACAAGGGAATTAATTAATGATAACCAGTCCTTTCAGTTTCTTTTCTTTGCTGATGATTTTTATCACAGCTGTTCTTTTTTGTGAGAAAAGGCTCCAGTGGCGCCTGTTTAAAATTATTCCGGCTCTGACTTTTATTTATTTTGGCGGAATGATTGGTGCCTCTCTGCATATCTGGGAACTAACCCCTGAAATGCGCGTATTTATTGGTAAGCTGAAATACTACCTGCTGCCAATGATGCTGTTCCTGCTACTACTGAAAAACGACATTCGTGATGTCTTCAAGCTCGGGCCACGTCTGATGGGCTCTTTCCTGACCGTAACAGCCAGTATCGTTGCCGGTTTCATCATTGTTTACACCGCATTCAAGTCTCATTTCGAAGTCGACGCCTGGCAGACACTGTCCATCCTTTCATCGTCCTGGATTGGTGGCTCCACCAATATGGCGGCTACCCAGCAGGGCCTGAACGTTGCCGACGGTTCCCAAGCGCTGACCTATGCGTTCCTGATGGATAACATCTGTGCTTCCATCTGGCTGGTGTTGATGATTTCCTTCGCACCAATGCGTGAGAAGTTCAATAAATTCTCGGGCGCGAACAGTGCTGACGTTGACAAGATCATCGAGCACATCAACATCACTGCCGCCAAGAATGAAGACAAGCGCGAATACGAGTTCATGGACTTCATGATCACTATCGGTCTGGGTCTGGCTGTAGCTGGTGCGGTAATGGTTCTGGGCAAGCAGTACATCAACCCTGGCAACCTGACCGACGAGAACTTCCTGTCCGGCCTGCGTGGCTTCTTCAGCGGCAGTGGCTGGGTTGTGGTTCTGGCTACTATCGCTGGCATCATTGGTAGCATGACACCACTGAAGTCTGTAAAAGGCTCTGACCATGTGGGTAGCGTACTGCTGTATGTTGTTGTTGGTCTGATCGCAACATCGACTGACTTCTCCACCATCGACTTCGGCGATACCGCCTTCTATATTCTGGCCGGCTTCCTGATTCTGCTGTTCCACCTGATGGTTCTGCTGATCATGGCAAAAGTCTTCAAGCTCGACCTCTACATCTGCGGCATTGCTTCCCAGGCCAATATTGGTGGTTCTGTTTCTGCACCAATCCTTGCGGGCACCTATAACAAGGCCCTGGTTCCTGCAGGCCTGATGATGGGCATCTTTGGTTCAGCCATTGGTACTGTCAGCGCACTGATGCTGGCTAAAATTCTGATGACCCTCTGACTGATCTGAATCAATAAACCATAAGGCCCGACTCAAAATCGGGTCTTTTTTTTACCTCAAATTCCGGAGAACCCTCTATATTTCTGATGCGGCACTACTGCAACTGTTCAGGCCTGCTCATGAAGTATGTTACTGCTCTGTTTCTTTCTCTCCTGTGTAGCTTCTCAGCCTACGGTAGGGTCATCTCCGGAGAATGCACGACCACGACCAACAAAAAAGAGCGACGCATAAAACGCTATAAAATGGATGATGCTAAGGAATAGTCCCGAAATAACTTCCAGATTTCATCCAGTGGCAGGAATAGCTCTATAGTTCCATTTTGGTAGAAACTTATCGAACTGAATGGTCATGTTTTTCTTGAAATCAGCCGCATACTTCCGGCCAGTCTCGAAGACTTTGTCGATAATCCTGACTGTCACTGCAAGACCTGTGGTTGTCTCTGTTTTGCTCATGTAGTGTGCTGCTGTTTCGATGCTTTCCAGTGATACCCCCTTACAGGCGTACGTCACATGGGGAAATAAGCGATGCTCCATTGGGTTGTATTTGGAACAGTATGGTGGATAGTGCGCTATCCGGATTACCAAACCCAGGCGATTCGACAGTGCTTGTAAATCTTCCTTGAAAATATACGTCAACGCACTATTACTGCCTCCGCCATCACATAAAATGAGCAACTCGTTATGATTTGGATAGTCACGCCGACCCTGCTCATTCCACCAGAGTTCAATGCTTTCGCATGCAAATTCAGTCGTATCATGGCTGGCGTTAAGATGCAGGGACGCAGTGTTTTTGCTCAGGTCGTAAATTCCATGAGGAATGACCTTGCCATCGCTGGCACTGGGGAAATCATGGTCATTAACGATAACCGGTTCTGCAGAATCAACAATGCCTTCACGATAAAAATTACCCAGCAATTCTTTCTTTTTGGTGTAGATACTGATCACTGGTTTGCCCGCATCAAGATACTCTTTTCGCAAATGGGCAATTTTTTCAAATTGAGCATTGCGATCGGCATTTTGACCCATGGTTTGTTTTTTCTGTGGTTTACGACGGCGGTAGCCACTCTCATGAAGCAAGCGAGAAACGATGTTTTTACTGGCAGGCGTGCCAAGCTCCGTGCGTCGTTCTCGGTCGCAATTACCGATGCCATTGCCCTGCAGGCTGTGATTACGCCGAAGGTGCTTAAACCTCTGGAAAATGCCAGTGTCGTCCATGGCGATTATGTGGTGCTTGAAGTGTATTCCTTTGTTGTGCAGCCTTCCGGATCGGACGACTCTGGTGGTGAGTCCGGCGGCAATGATTCCGGTGTCGCGTCGCGGAGTGCCACCAAGGCTTATACCCAGGGCGATGTGGTCAGCCACGCTGGCAAAACCAGGACAGCCCAATGGTGACCCGGGGCGAAGAGCCCGGCACAACTGGTGACTGGGGAACCTGGCGGTAATTGAGTGAACCTGGCGATCGTTTCCATCCATAACGGCATTACGCCGTTTGGGTGGGAATGGCAATATCCGCTAAGCCACAACAACACCAGTCACAGAATTTTCGTGAATGTCTATTACCGAATGCTAATTGACTTTCGCACACGTACCATTGAAATATTTCTGTCATTAAATTGTATCAGAACTGTCGCAAACCTTATTTAATCTCCCTACTCCAAAACTCCTTCAAAGCAGTAATCAAGATGGAAATCACTAAACTGTTATCCCGTCGCTCTTTTCTGGCAGGAACCGCCAAAGCCGGTACCATTGCAGCGGCCGCTCCGCTGCTTGGTGCCTGCACTGATGACAGCAAGGATCAGCCCCTAAAGCCTGACGTTCCTGACTTTGCCAACATGAAAGTGGCCTTGCTCGCAGATGTTCACTTCCATGACGTATTTGGCGATTACGAGTTCAACGGCTACAACAGTGAAGTCACCATCCGCAGCATGCAGGACTCCGTTGGCTCAACACGCATGTTCAATGAAAACTACTTTGCCTTTATCAGCGCACTGGAAAAACTGGGTGAGCAGGGTATTAAATACATCTGTCTGCTGGGTGATTTCACCGACGATGGACAAATGGACACTCTCGCTGGCTTTAACCGTGTCGTGAAGCCTTACATCCAAAAATACGGCTTTGAATTCTTTATTGCCAACGGTAACCATGATCCGGTCAGCCCGTCTGGTGCTCACCAGACCAAGCGGTTCCTGCGACACGACGGTGCCTCCGTTGAAGTTACCAGTGATTTCGACAGAGGTTTTACACCCGACAGCATTGTGCAGGAACAGCACAAAACCAACCGTATGTTTGGTGCAGGTTATGAGCATATGTTTGATGTTCTGGCTGACTACGGTTTTCAAAGCAAGCCTTCTTACCTCCACTATGAAACCCCGTGGGGCTCTGAGCAGTTTGCAAAGCGTGGCTTGAATATCACGGGCAGTGATGGCACAACAAAATGGTGTCCGGACGCTACGTATCTGGCTGAACCAGAAAACGGTTTATGGATCTGTTCGGTGGATATGAACATTTACACACCGAAGGAAAATGGCCACTGGGATCATAGAGGTATTGGCTGGGAAGAAGGCAAGACCCACAAAAAAGCCGTGTTTGACTGGTTGAAAGATGTCACCCGTCGTGCAGAAAAACAGGGTAAGGCGCTGATTATATTTAGCCATTATCCGGTAACCGAATACTTGAACAAAAGCGCAAACGACTTTTATTATGTCTTTAACGACGCTTCATACAACAACACCCGTATCCCCACTCCGGATACCGCTGATCAGGCGATTACCGCCGGGGTAAAAGTGCAGTTTGCGGGTCATATCCATGTCAACGACACGGCTGTTCACCACAATGAGCAAGGTACACTGGTGAATGTTCAAACCCCTTCTCTCGCTGCCTACACCCCGTCGTACAAGCTGGTCAAACCCCATGGCCCTGATCTGTTTGAAATTGAAACCCACACCCTTAAGAACGTCAGGGATTATAACAAGCTTTTCCCTTACTACCGTCGAGAGATGGACTGGCGCGAATGGGCAGGTGCTGATGTTTCATGGAAAATCATGCTGGAGGCAAAAGACTACCGTGACCTGATGTTCAAACACCTGGAAGTCCTCATTGACATCAGACTCAAGAATAAATGGGGTGAAGACATGAAGACACTGTTTGAAGCCCGTACACCGCTGTTCTGGCTGATGGTACTGTCTGAACTGAAGACAAATATCAATAGCAATCAGATTCTCAGCCTGCTCAGTGTGCTGACTAATGTAGCATCTGACAACGATGTTATCAGCCAAGCTGACAGCCTGAATATCAGAGCCGATATGACTCAGGCGATCAGTGCCGTCTACGCGCACATCGCTCAATATGGTATGAACCGCCAGCAAATGATGGGTGTGAGCTTTAATGAAATCTGTCTGGCTACACTCTACCAGCGTAATGGTGACGAGCTGGCTCTGGAAGACCTGAGCTACAAGCTACTGATTCCAGTTAACGTTGCAACCAACCTGTTTGCCAAACACGATTCTGATGGTGACCTGAATACTATTGACTGGGAACATGATTATGTAGGTGGTGATCCGAAAAATGGCGGTTTGGTTAAAATGAAAGACTGTGACCTGAACACGATCAAGTCACGTTTTGCTGCCCTGGCTCGCATGTATCATCAATTCAAGCATGCCCAGCCTGCTGACCACTTCTTTATTGATCTGAAACGTGGAATAGTCAACGATATGGCAGGGAACAAGCTGCTCATTTAGAATATCATCGTTCCCGTGAAGGCGGCTGGTTTCAAGCCGCCTTCTCTTTTCCATGAGCCATTTGCAATTCAGCCGTTTCATCTTCATCCATCAGACAAGCAATTTCTTCTTTATTTTTCAGGCTGATTTTTTTGAAGTCTTCTGACGTTTTCTCGGCCTGTTGCCGGAATAACTCAGCCTGACGCTCAATGGCTTCCGTTTGCAGGTCTTTCTTTATCTCATCAATATTCAGTTCCTGCTCAACCGTCTCTTTCAATGTGCTGGCTGTCTGCTTCAGATAGTAAACCCACCTCAGAATCAAGCGGATAGCCTGCGGTAAACGTTCGGGCCCCATAACCACAAGTGCCATCAGGACGATGATAATTATTTCGCCAAAACCCATATCAAACATATTGGCTAACCTTTGGCTTTTTCATCCAGGGCTTTTGATTCATGTTCATCGCCAGCCAAAGAATTTTTGAAGCCTTTGATCGCTCCCCCCAGATCACTACCAAGAGTTTTCAACTTGCCGGTTCCAAATAGCATGACGCAAATCAGAAGAATAATGACTAGTTGCCAGATACTGATTCCACCCAAACCCATTTTTTGCTCCAGAGTAATCATTTAATCGCCCATCTTAATGGGGGAGTATGACAACTACATTGCAGCGACAGCCTGAACCCAACCCCAAAAGCTTACGAGAGAAATCTGGTCGCAAGCCCGGTGGTCAAAGAGGTCATAAAGGCTCTACGCTTAGGCAGGTCGAAGACCCTGGGCGCACCCAATACCATCCGGTTATAGACTGCGAGAACTGCCATCGTTCATTACGTTCTTCTAAGGCTGGCTTGCCATCTCAGCAACGGTTTCAAAGAAATTGGCATGGAGGCGATGCCAGAGACTATTCGCCAACGGATTGGTTCACTGTTCGAGCGGACTGCGAAAAGGGCTCAGGCCGAGGAAGCCGAATATATGGAACGCCTACGGCAACGGCGGGGCAACGACAAAGTGAGAAATACGAAAGCCTTTAACCTGTTCAAGCGACTGGTGAAATTCAAGGAAGAAACCTTGAGGTTCATGACTGACTTCAGAATACCCTTCGACAACAATGGCAGTGAGCGAGACATCCGGAATGGTAAGGTAAAACAGAAAATATCGGGATGTATCCGAAATAAGAAAGGGTCGGAATGGTATAGCCGCATCCGAAGTTATGTCTCATCGGCGAGAAAGCAGGGGCATAACGTTTTTGAAGCCTTGCTTATTGCGATGAAGAATTACAGCGATCAACCTTTGCTGGGTGCTGAATAGTTACTTCTGATGTGATAATAGTGTCAGAATGACTGACCAGATGGTTACTGTATTTCTTTATTACCATTTTTATAGTAGTAACTGTAAATTAGCCATTTCAATGATTTAACTATGAAAATGCCGCTCTCCCAAACTTTGTAGCCATTTTTATATTCGGAGAGCGTCATTCTTATTATAAAGTGCGACTCATAACTATTCAGAGGGTGTTACGTATGTATATTGATAACTTCACTTGTCCTGACTTTTACCAATCAACTTCCAGAAATTCTGGTCTACCATCGATAGATCAGAACTCAGCAATACTCAACAATAAAACAATTGCATCTATAGGTAATGAAAAAAATCCTGAAAAATTGCTCCCCGTAAATGATCTAAAAGAAGATACTATGGTAAATAACGAATCATTATCTGAACGTATACCAAAAAAAACAGATGGTACAGACAGCCCTTCCACTACACCAGGCGACTTAGGAATAAAACCAGAAGTCACCAGATCCGAAAAAATATTCACAAACCTTCCCTTGTCGTATGCAATATATAATGACATCATTAATGATCTGAAAAAACAAATAAATGATGACACAGACAAACTAAACAAAGAAATTGCAACTCTAAAAGAAATTAATTCGTTAGAACCAGAAAAATTAAATATCTTATCATCTGATAAGATAACATCTATCAAGAAAAGTATATCCAATAAAAAAAATCAGATCAGGCAGGCAGAAAAATCAATGAAAACCATTCGCTGTTTGATGAATCCAACCCCAAAAGACAATCCCATATTATATGAAATAAACGCAGCTGAGGAAATAAAAAAACTCATGACAACCGATAGCTTTGATGAAGCTCTGCCCATTATTCTATATTCAATAGACGATAAATTCAGATCATTAAAAGAAAAGCTGCGGCCAGTATGTAAAGAGGAAGAAGACAAGATTCTAACCAGAATATCAACAAGAATATTCTCTTTGTATCTGGAAAATATAGCTTGTAGCAATGATAAGAATCATGAAGAACGAATATCAACTATTGATAATATGAAGAAAACTTTACAGACGATACAGGACTTGCCTCAACAAATGGCGCATGCTGACCTAAGCCTTATAAACAGCATATTGGAAAGTGTTATTCAATCAGAAATATCCTGCAGGAATCTAAAGAAAAAAATTCATCAGAATAAATGTGGCGCCATTCTTCCTGATTGTGATCCTTGGGAGATATTGATTGATGGAAACGAGCATCCATTGGGTAGGTATATTTTTGAAGATGAACCATTATATTTAGCAAGAATGTATGATGCCTTTGGATTTTGTATTGATTCAATAACAAACAATACAGAATTATTTAACTGTAATTTTTTAATAGATATTGCCCGACATTTTGATCCAACTATCGATATAACCACGCTAGAAACTGGTTTTGGTCTTACCCTGGGACAAACCTTGACAGAAGAAGGTTTAAAAAAGCTGATCGATACTGCCTTCTGGCATCCAGATGATATACTCACTCAATCTACCCAAGCAGTTATTGACAAACTAAAAATATCACCCGCTGATAAAAATTATCATCAATATCCATATAGCCTAAAACTAACGCATGATTTAAAGGAAAATAATTTACAGGCTACTATTAGATCAAACATAACGAACCATAAGGAATATGCAGAAAATTACTTCAGTGAGTATGAAGCCAAAACAAAAACATTTACCGAAAAAACCACCCAGAAAGAAAAAATAATAGCAATAATAGAGTTGTGCCAGAAACTGGAGCGCAAACATTTGTTTCATGACTACAACTGCCGGAGTGTCTGTATTTTATTTTTCAACACACTTCTTATCAGTAATGGCTATCTCCCTATCATCCAGGACGATCCAAATAACTTTGACGGACATACTCCCGAAGAATTATATAGTCTTTTTTACGAGCAGATTGAAACAATTGGTTCTTTTGAAAAATAAGTGGGTAGTCACTCATGTATATTTCAATGGTAACTTTTCTACAAACCACTTCAATATCAGCCATTCAGGCATTACCTTTCCCTATTGATCCCTCTTAGGATAGACATTAAGAACTTGCCTTTATTCACAGGTTCTGAAGCAGTACTTTGGGCCAGCCGTTCAGAAGTACCAAGACAGGTTCTGCGGGCTGCACGGGTACATGGTGTGAACCTATAATTGCATCGTATGACTGCCGGCCACTCTGAAGCCCTTGTGGTGCAATGCGTATTGCTTAATGTCTACCCTAAGTGCACCTGCTGGCCTACAACCTGAGCAGGGCTGTAAAAGCCATTATTTCCGCTTTTTTATGGCTTAACAGGCTTCCCTGGCTGCTGTATGGGCAAAATTGGTTATTCCTTACCGAAACGACGAGTTGGGAAAGAAATACCGTGAAGCTCCATACTAAGGAGAGAAAGAGCTTCACTGGGTTTAAGATTTGGCTTTTAAGACACCCTCTAAAGAGGCGGGATTGCGCCCTCAGTTTTGTTCAAAGGGCACTCTCAACGGTTTTAGTTTATAACCATGGCGCTGAAAAAATCAGCTTCACATCCTTTTCGTCTTTGAAAGCATTGGGAAATTCTCTTGACCAGCTGGGTAAATTCGTCCTGTTTTTAAAAAGAGTACCATGCACCTTAATAGCCCCACCTTTCAGGTAACCTGATAGGAAGGTATAACCAACATCAACATTGTACGCCTGCTCTTCCAGCTTTCTGGTTGAGGTTATGCCGGGGTTTAACGTATTGGGTTTACCATCCCAGCCATGGGCATAAGACACACCGACACGCCACCCCTGTCCAAAGTCATACCATGCGCCAAAAAACAGGGCTTTTTCACCATTATGATTAAAATCAGAGCGGCTGTCCCACCACACTTCATAAGCACCGTTTGAACCTCCGAACCCACCGTTATACCCGGTTGGACGAAATGCAAAGTTGGATTCAGAACCCCACGCCTGCGTATAAGTAGCCTCAGCCCTGAACATCCAGCGTCCAAGATGAAAGCCCGTCATCAAGGCGTGCTGATACACCAGCCCATCAAAAATATCATTGGTGGTATTGCTCGTATTATCTGCATTCCAGACAATGCCGCTATTATCCTTATCATTCATGCCGTAAAAGTGGTAACTGACCGTATAATGATGACCTGCATAAGTCAGCTTCAGTTTATAAAGATCAATAAAATCATCAGCCTGACCAAATCCAGCCAGCACACTGATACCGACGTTAAAATCATAGCTGCCACCGATGCTGTATACGCCGGGAATTTTTGAGCCATCTTTTCGCAGCATACTTTTAGTGTCGTAAATCCATGGTTTTTTATATCGATCGACCCACATACAGGCGACAGTTAAACCACCATAACGGTAAATTCCCTCTCCGCCCCGGTAAGTGCCGGGAACAAAACTCCAGTTCACCCCTAAAACACCCGGACCAGATGGCTGAATATAACCGGCATGCGCTTTAAAGCTGGCAGACTCCAGCCGCGCTGCCGCTTTATAAATACTGATACCGTTTTTTATTCTGCCTTTATCATCAATCAGCGAGCTCTCTCCGAGCTGCGAAGTGCCTGAATTCCAGATATCCCAGGTACCAAAAATACCGGCATTCAGCCCGAATAAATTACTCAATAAGCCAGAAGTGAAATCCAGGTTTAACAGGGTGGTGGAGTGATAAAGGTTTTCTTTAAAACTGTTTGATACATCATCACGACGATCACGAATCCGGGTCAGGTTGTAAATATTGCCTGATACTTTGGCATCTTCAATAAAGTGATGCCCTTCTCTTTCAGGAAGACCGGAATGAAAAAACTCATTGTTATTGGAAGCCAATGAGCTTGTGCTTGTCAGAATGACCGGAACAATGATAGTTAGCATTACCTTATTAAGCATGTGCTCTCCCGATTAATTTCAGGTTCAGGTCACGGCAGCGTCTATAATGTACGACTATTAACAGGTATTTGGGCTGCGGTCAGGAATCACGAATCCGGAACTACAAGGGTTTAATACCGCCGAATGCCAAATGCCGAATGCCGAATGCCGAATGCCGAATGCCGAATGAAGTATAGAAGCCGATATTGCGGTCTTACCGACAGAAGAACCACCTCGGTCAGGTGAGTGAGGTAGCATGAAACTCTATGATCAGCTCATCCGGTTTGTAGAACTGAAGCTGGGGCCATTTGCCGGCAAAATAGGCTGTCAGCGACATGTAACCGCTCTGCGTGACGGGTTTCTTGTGGCTATGCCATTTGTCGTTGTTGGCAGCTTTATTCTTATACTGTCCAATCCTCCCTTTGCCGAAAATACCACGAATGCTTTTGGTCGCACCTGGCTGGATTTTATCGCCAAACACCGGTCTGTGATTACCCTGCCATGGAGCATGAGCATGGGAATTATGTCACTGTTTGTTTCCATGGGGGTCGCTTACAGCCTGGCTCGTTCCTACAAGATGGACGCCATTGGTGCAGCAGCACTGTCGTTAATGACATTTCTTCTTATTGCCGCCCCGGACAAGGGTGGCGCATTGCCGATGCTGTATATGGGCGGTACCGGTATATTCACAGCCCTGATATCAGCGTACTATTCAGTGGAACTGACCCGCTTTCTTGCCAGACACAATATTACCCTGCGTATGCCCGAGCAGGTTCCCCCGGCCATTGAAGCGTCATTTTCTCTGCTTATCCCTGTCCTGTTTATTTTCATGACAGCCTACCCGCTCAGTTTGTTGGTACAAGGCAGTTTTGGCATGCCGGTCCCCAGTGCGGTCATGGCTCTGTTCGAACCACTGGTGTTAGCATCTAATAGTCTGCCTGCTATTATTGCCGCAGTTATGCTCAGTCAGCTGCTCTGGTTTTCCGGCATTCATGGTTCGAATATTGTTGTTGGTATTCTGTCGCCTGTTTTTCTTACCAATATTGCTATCAATGCCAGCGCTTATGCGGCTGGTCAACCGGTACCAAACCTGTTTACACAGCCATTTCTGGATTTCTACATTGCTATTGGTGGCTCTGGTGCCACCCTTTCCCTGGCGATTCTGATGAGTTTCAGTCGTACAGTACACCTGCGCAGCATCGGTCGCATGAGCCTGTTACCGGGCATTTTCCAGATCAACGAACCGGTGATATTCGGTACACCCATTGTTATGAACGCCACCTTTTTCCTGCCGTTTGTGTTTGTCCCCATTATCAACGCCACAGTTGCTTACATAGTCACCAGTGCAGGGCTTGTTGCCAAAGCCATAGCCGTCACGCCCTGGACGACACCTGCCGTTATTGGCTCAGCCTGGGGGGCGGGGTGGATGATCAGTTCCAGTGTTTTGACAGTGTTTTTAATTATTCTCGACCTGGTGCTTTACTATCCCTTTTTCAGGGTCTTTGAAAAGCAGACATTTTAAAGAATGCACCAACGGACTATTTCTCGATAACCACGATAGACAGGCAGTTCCTCCGTTCGGTGGTAGGCTAAACCTGTTATGATGAATGAAGAGTTGTACTGGAATCAATTTCCGGCGACAGAGTTATTGTCGCTGTTAATCAGGCTGACATGGCAATGAAAGGCCGTCACTGGAACCATTCCACTGGCCGACCGGAGCCACGACTGGTTGATTTTCTGGAAAATCAGATGCTCAGTATTCAACAACGCCTGCTGGAAAGCACCAGCCAGCGTATTCCTAAGCCGGTCTATTACAGTGCCGCATATAACTACAATACTGATGCGCTGATGGATCATATTATTCGACACATGCCCAAAAAAAGGCGGCCTAAAATCTGATTACCCAGTTAAAGTGCCTGATGCGCTTTCTGGTTTAGTTCAGAATTTTCTTACAAGTATCGCCACAACAACCTCACAAGCTTGTAAAATACCCCCCGCCTTTCCAAAACAACCATAATGTTGAAGGAATCAACCGGGAGAGTGAGATGTCAGAAGAAAAAGCATTTAATAATATTCTGTTCGTTGCCTCGGGCATGTCCCCGCAAATCCTCACCGAAACACTATATGCACTGATCCATCAGCCTGATCCGTTCGTACCCGGTGAAATTCATATGGTAACAACCGTCGAAGGCTCTAAACGGGCTTCTGAGGGATTGTTGAACCAGGATTCAGGACACTTCTACCAGTTTTGTCAGGACTATGGACTTAATCCCGCAATATTCAACCAGGACCGAATTCATATTATTCAGGACCAGGACGGCACACCGCTCAACGATATAAAAACACCCGCTGACAATGAGGCAACCGCAGATACCATAACAACACTGATTCAGGGGTTTACTGCAAAACCTGAAACTCGTTTGCATGTATCTCTGGCGGGTGGGCGAAAAACCATGAGTTATTACACCGGTTATGCGTTGTCGCTGTATGGCCGCAGGCAGGATCAGCTGTCCCACGTTCTGGTTTCCGAAGGTTACGAAAGCTGCCCGGGGTTTTATTATCCAACGCCTTTCAGCCGCATGGTGACTAATCGCAATGGTGAACGTTGTGATGCGTCAGAAGCCGAGGTAACACTGGCCAATATTCCCTTTGTGCGTATGCGTGAGGATTTGCCGGATCGCTTTCTGGAAGGCAAGGCGTGTTTCAGTGAAACAGTGCAGATCATGGACAAAGCCGACGCCCCACTTTCAATGGTGATTGACATTCACAACCGAACGCTTGAATTGTCCGGTTGTCCTGTATCAATAAGTGAGCTGGAACTTGCCCTTATACTGATGTTTGCCCGTGATCTGAAAGACAGCGGTGACGAAGCTGGTTTTACGCTGCCGACCAAAAATACGCCAAGTGCAGCCATCGGGCGACCTTAGGGGAGCGGCAATCAATAATTTACCGGTTCCGGAACAATTGTCACATCCCATTTCTTTAACTCAGGGTGGCGAATGATGTGAGGCTGTATTTCAGCTAATTCCTGTTTACTCAGTCTCACACCTTTTTGATACGGTTGATCAAGTAGCTTCACTATCGGGTTCATGCATTTCCATACCATTGTTTTTGTCCACTCCAAAACAGACGTTACTGTGTTCAGAAGGCTTCCATTCCAATGGTTTTCGAGATAAGACCAGCCTCGTTCAATCGGATTGTATTTGCTGTGGTAGGGAGGGTAGTAAACCAGCCGTATCTTCAGCCCCGCTTTTTTGGCAAACTCAACCATTCTGAAAAGAAACTGGGTTCGGTGGCTGTTACTTTCAGGTCCGTTGTCTGCGTAGATAACCAGCTCATCGACATACCTGTTAGCTTCCTTCACCTGCTCCCACCATTGCTCAATAGCATCGCAGATAAAATCACTGGTTTTGTAAGAGTTGCCGTAAAAGACATACAGCTGATCATCTTCCAGATTGAGTACCCCGAAGGGGATCATTTTTTCTTTGGTTGCCATATCATGATCCAGCGCTTTGACCGCTTCTGCCCCTCTGGCCTTACCACCTCTGGAAAAATTTCCAAGGTTAACCGTTGCTTTGCAATCAATGCTGATCTGAAGACTCTGCTTTCTCTGGCTTGCGGTGCTTTTTACTTGTTTGACGTTTTCAAAGATGGCATCGGTTTCCGGGATTTTTTTTCCGGCGTGGTCTTCTGTACCTTGTGAAGTTTATAGCCCATACGGTTCAACATGTTGCAGAAAGTACGCTCTTTGGGAAGTTGCTCTTCCTGCCACCCTTTTTCATCAATCAGTTTTTTCCGAACAGCACTGGCTGTTATGCGAGCATAGGAGAACGTATTTCTGAGCTGCGGGTCAGCCTGACTTTCAGGGTCAACCAGACTTCGGATGTCTTGTTCCAGTTGACGGTTTGCTACTTCTGCTTTTGGCTTGCCCTGTGATGCGTAATTTCCATAACAAACAAGTCCTGTTCGTTTTTCATGCATCCCGAGTTCAACGGTATGACGGCCAAAATTGAACTCGGTTTCAGTAAGGCGTGGACTACCAAAACAGAGCTGTTCAGCGACTTCAGCTATGAAGGCTCTGTGTTCAGAGCCTTTGAGCTTTTTAGCAGCAAGTATAATGAGGTGTTTGCATTCAGGGGTGACATTAACGCTGGACATGACGTTCACAATCAATCACAGAGGGAGTAAGCAGGAAAGATACTCCGGTAAAGTTTGTTATGCCACTCCCCTTATCTCCGCAGTTTGTGTGAAATAAAAGGCGTAGATTATTGTGAGGACTGGTCGGTACTGGAGGGGCGTTTACTGGATCAGGATATCAATCCGAGAACCATAAAAAGCCTTTCCCATGGTCGAATGCGCGGCACATTCTACAGCCAGCGTCGCAATGAACTGATGCAGCGCATTAAACACGAGCTGGGCAAAAAGCTGGCAGAGGCTTATTTACCACAACGAGCCAATGACAATAGTGGCAACCATCGACTACTTTTAAAAGCCGGGAATGTCACCATCATTCCGTAAGCCGAAACGAACAATTATAAAACGGTGCCTTAATTTATGATAAAAAACAAACGCCTGCCTGCACTGGAAGCGCGTTATCGCATTTCGACGCCCATGTTTCTTGGGGATGCGTCGAGCGATCAATGTGCCGACAAAATACGTCCTCCATCCGTGAAGGGTGCTTTACGGTTCTGGTGGCGAGCCCTTGCCTGGGGGCGGCTTTATACCGGAGATCACAACGAAACACTCAAAGATCTGCATAAAGAGGAAGGCGAACTCCTTGGCTATGCCGCTGGCGGCAGCGATAACAAAAGTGAAAACAAAGGTTGTCAGGCAGCATTTCGGCTTCGTGTACACAACGATAAAAGCGAAAAGGGCAGAGAGATTCTGACAGGCATTGATTATCTGTTGGGGCAAGGTATCACCAAACGCAATGAAAAGATGCAATACCTTGCCAGCGGCGGAAGTTTTACGGTCAGCTGTTACCCAAACCAGACCATGACAGAAACTCAGCACCAGCAATTAGAAGAAGCCTTGTTGTGCCTGGGCTTGTTTGGCGGCCTCGGTGCCCGGTCAAGAAAAGGGCTTGGTAGTCTGTCAATCCAACATTTAACCGGTGGCTCCTATTCTGCCCCCCAAAATCGTGAAGAATACTGTTCGCTGGTAGCACGTTTGCTAAAGAATGCAGAGCTGGCAAGAGCTGAGCCACCATACTCTGCATTCTCCAGCCTTTCCAGAATCGACATTTCCTCTGTCGGAAGTGATGCCTTTCAACTTCTTCTCAGGTTAAATGATGAATTGCAGCTATACAGAAGCTGGGGAAAGGATGGACGTATTTTAGGTCAAGAGGCGGAAAGAAATTTCATTGAAGACCATAAATGGGCATATCAAATAGCAAAAGGCAGGGCTCCAAACAGTCATCCAGATAGAATTGCTTTTGGCTTACCCCATAACTACTACCTCAGTAGTGCGACTGATTCAAAGAAATATGTTGATGTAAACCTACTAAAAAACCAAGGTCAAGGTCGGAGGGCATCGCCGTTATTTAGCCACGTTCATTGCTTTGCAAATGGGGACGTCATTCTAACCCAAACATTGCTTCAAAGCCTGTTTCTTAGTGGACAACAAAAACTGGAAGTTAAGTGCGGCAGCAAAAAAAACAAAAAAACAGTTTGTCATGTTTCTGCCACAGTCAACTGGTCAGTCATCCGCAAATTCATGGATCGCTTTGAACAGCGGGAGGTGATTTATGGCGAATAAGCATTTCCACATCACCCTCGGTCCGGTTCAGGGATTTGTTGCTCAGGCCCGTCGTACCCGCGATTTCTGGGCAGGCTCATTCCTGTTGTCGTGGCTGTCCGGTATCGCCATGAATGCCATAAAGAAGCAGAACGGGGATATCAAATTCCCGATCCCTGCCCGGGGGTATCTTGAATGGCTGGAGGGCGAAGGTACAGGAGAGCCCCCTGAGCAGGGAGCCATTCCCAATCGTTTCACCGCCATAATCACCAAAGTCCCCGCCGACTTCAAACCTGAAGTGGTGGAGGCAGCCATTCGGGCTGCGTGGCAGGCACTGGCGGAAACGGTCTGGAAACAAGACCTGCAAGCTCTGGACATCGACCTGACCGAAACCCGTAAAATCTGGGAACGCCAGATAGAAGGTTTCTGGGAAATAAGCTGGTGTCTGAGCGATGAGGAAACAGCATCCAACCTTCTGGATCGCCGGAAGAACTGGCGCACCTGGCATCCCCCGGTAGAACCGGGCGTAAAATGCATGATGATGGACGGCTGGCAGGAACTGTCCGGAGCCGAACGCCCCGGCCGTGCTGGTCAGGGAGAAAGAGCGTTCTGGAAAGCACTCCGAAAAAAAGTGGGCAAGGTTGACCTGCGACAGGGTGAAGAGCTTTGTGCCATTGCATTTGTCAAGCGCCGCTTCCCCCACGTTTTTCCCCGGTTACAGGTGACAATGCCGGACAACTGGGTTGCCTATGGCTGGAGAGTACCCGTTAATGTACCTTCAGTGGGTTATCTGGCAGCAGCGCACTGGCTCGCCGATACCATTCGCAGCGCTGAAACACCGGAACACTGGGATCAGATCTGGGGTCTTCATGATGCCTTGTCTGGCTTTGAAGCCAGCAACAGCCGCCACGCTGAAATACCACGCTGTGTCCGTGATGCCGCCGGTCGTGACCCGGAAAAACAACAGTGGGAGCGCATGGACGGGCAATACCTGTTTGATTTTATTCTGCAAACCAAAGCACAGCAGGAACCGGACTCACAACAGGAGGTGGATGATGCACAACAATGTTTGAGAAAAGTTCAGGCAATCACCAAAACCCGACCCAGCCCGTTCTACGCCATCTTACGCATGGATGGTGATTCTCTGGGTAGCCAAATGAGTGATCTCAAAAACAAAAAACAGAAACCCATCAGTCAGGCACTGAATGCGTTTACTGAAAAGGTTCCGGATATTGTCAGTGAAAACAGCGGTTTTCTGGTATACGCCGGTGGTGACGATGTGCTGGCTCTGTTACCCATGGAAGACGCCATGAACTGCGCCCTGGCGCTGCGTAACGAGTATGCGGACTCCTTCAGGCAACACGGCAAAGGAATCGCCACCAGCACATTGTCTGGCGCTATTGAGTATTGCCATATCAAGTCGCCCCTGATGCAGGGGCTGTCTGATTCCCACACCCTGCTGGACGACATCGCCAAAGATTACTGCGGTCGGGATTCCCTGGCTATCCGGGTCTGGAAACCCGGTGGCAAGCATCTGGAATGGAGCTGCCCGTGGGATAAAGCCGTTCAGGGTGACAAGCTTGTGATTGACAAGCTGACGGACGATATCTGCCAGACTCTTCAGCAAGAAAAACAGGATATTAACGGCTTTGCCTGGGGCTTTTTCCATAAGGCAGAGCAACTGTTTTCCACGCTCGGGCTGGAACAGGAGAATGATCTTCTGGTAGAAGCAGAAGCTGTAATCTCCCTCCTGAAATCAATGTATTTGCAGACTGGCTTCGAGGCAAAAAACCAGACCGACGCCAGCCTACTGGCAGAGCAGTTAATTGAGCAGTGCAAACGTTACTACCGGATCACCGAAGATGAAAAACCAAAAGTTGAGCTTCGCAAAGGGTTGTCCGCAGACGCCCTGAAGCTGGTGCGTTTTCTGGTGACCAAAGGACAGGATAAAGAGGGGCAGCGACTATGAGCCAGCGGTGGCGTTTGATCTTTACTCCGGTGGATACCTGGTTCTTCCGGGAGTCCCGCCCCCATGGTGCGGCAGGCGCTGACCGGCTGGAAAGCCTCTTCCCACCGCCAGTGCGCACTGTTGTCGGGGCTATCCGTACCCGTATCGGGGAGTGCCTGAATACCGACTGGCAGGCCTTTCGCCGGGGCGAAGCGTCTTTCGAGGGAATCAGCATCAATAAACTGCTGGGTGATAGCCGTAGTACAGGTGAGTTGTCGTTTGGTGCGCTGCAACTGTTTTGTCAGGATCAACCGTTGTATCCCTGGCCAGCGCTCTTGTTGGAAAAAAAAGTACTGAAAAAGAGAGAAGAGGCTCAAACGGAATACGTCCGGTTGATTCCCGGCAAGCCGGTTGAGTGCGACCTGGGGCGGGTGCAGCTGCCTGAGCTGGAGCATGTTTGTCCGGGAGCAAAAGTCCCAGACAACCAGTACCTGAGCCTGTCATTAATGCAGGATATTCTGAAGGGTAAAAAGCCGGAAAACAATTCCACTGGAATGACCCGCCGTGATGGCCTGTATTTACCGGAACCACGGCTGGGTATTGCCCGGAACGCCAACACCGGCACCGTAGAACAGGGAATGTTATACCAGACCAGCCACCTCCGTTTGAAGGAAGACGTTGCAGTCAGCATGGAGCTGGAGGGGCTGCCTGAATCCGTTGCCAGGCGGTTGCAGGAGGATATAGAGGCATCGCCTTTTATCCGCTTTGGCGCAGAAGGCCGCATGGCCAGGGTCAGTATTGAGCCGGTTAAACAAACTGCCCTTCCGGAATGTCCCAAAGTCAGCGGCAATGAACAGGGGCTAATGCTCATGCTACTCACCGATGCCGACTTCGGTGATACCCGCAATGCACCTTTGCCGGGCTTCAAACCTGTAGAGAAAGAAAATGTAAAACTCTGGCATGGCTCAATCCACGGTCTGGATATGGAGCTTCACTGCGTTATGGCAGGCAAGCCGGTTCGCCGGGGCGGCTGGGACTTAAAAAAAGGCCAGCCCGGCGACATGAAAAGCTACGTACCGGCAGGCAGCTGTTATTTCGTTAAGCCACTGAACCGTTCACTGACAGACCTGATGAGCCTGCACGGCAAAACCATCGGCCAGCAAACTGATTGGGGCTATGGGCTAATAGCCTGTGGACTCTGGAAAAAATAAGGACTCATAACAATGACTACAGAAACTCTTTTCCTGACCCTGGTGGCGGAAACCAGTATTCATGCGGGAGCCAGTGAATCCGAAGGGGTCGTTGACCTGCCGGTTCAGCGGGAAAAACATAACGACTGGCCTTTTGTCGCCGGTTCCGGCATGAAAGGTGCCATGCGTGCGAAAGCACAAACCATTGAAGGACTGGATATAAAAACCCTGTTTGGACCAGACCCGAAAGATAATAACGGCAGCGACTACGCAGGCAGCCTCCAGGTCACTGATGCCCGGTTACTGCTGCTGCCCGTGCGCTCCCTCACCGGACACTATCGCTGGATCTGCTGCCCTGCCCTGCTGAAACGGCTGGAAAGAGACCTGCATCGTGCTGGCAGGAATAATGTCGTTTTCAATGATGAAGTTGGAGAAGGTGAGGCTTTGCCGGGAAAATTGCCGGGAAAAACGACCCTGTATCTGGAAGAGTACGCCTTTTCTGTTAAAGACCGCATTGCTGAATCCGGGCTGGCACTGCTGAAGTCTGTTTTGCCAGAAGACCATCACGATGAACTTGAAAACAAGCTGGCGGTTATCAGCGACGACTACTTCCGCCATCTCTGTCGAGCAGCCATTCCCGTGAATGCCCACATAGCCATCGACAGTGATACGAAAACCGTCAGAAAAGGTAAGCTCTGGTATGAAGAGTCCCTGGCACCCGACACCATTATGTATACGATGATTGTCGTTCAAAAAAGCCGTAACGGTAAAATGAGCGCCGCTGAAGGAAAAACAGCGGTTACAGAACAGTTGTTCGCAACACCTTATTTGCAGGTGGGCGGCAACGAAACCACCGGCATGGGATGGTTCAAAGTGAATCAGGTTCAGGAGGACGCATAATATGAGCCTGAAAGTCAAAGGCATTGCCCGCCGTCGCAGTGACAAAACACAAAGCAGCAATATGACCGACACACCCCAGACCATGCAGCAAAAACGAGCCGCTTTTTGTTACGAAAAGGTGACAAAGATTGCCGGTCATGAGAAACAGGATGCCGCCAAACGCTTTAAGGCTTATGCCAACTCATTGCCTGCCATGGTGCAAATGAACGGCCTCGGGCAAGCACTGGCGTTTGCCAAAAGTAAATGTGATTCCGAAAAACCGGAAGGTATTGCCTGGCAGCACCTTTATGACCTGATCAGTGAATGGCACGGCAAAAACGAAGGCTGTTACACCGGGCAGGATGTGCTTGAAGGCATTATATCCTCGGATATGCACGTATACCGTCAGGCACAGGCTGAAACCCAGGCTTTGATGGTATGGGTCAAACAGTTTGCCAGAGCTGAAATCAAAGGGAGTATTGACCATGCTTGAACTGCCTCTTTATCAGAAGGCTCACTGTGATAAACCCGTTGAGTCGTTTCATAAAGGCTTATGGTTTGAGCGGTTTTTCTCTTATCCCGAAAAATGGTCTGTGGGCGAAAAGCACAAAAGTCACAAAGCAGATTGGGTCAGGAGCGTATCCGGATCATGCGGTGATAGCACGGCAATTGAAAAATTTTCTCAACGTCTGGTTCGTCTGATTAATCATCTGCAAGGCCAGTATCAAGTCTATGAACTCGACTGGCATTTTGTCACGGGTATGGGCAATCCTCATCCGGTAGAAAATGGTTTCCTCTGGCACCCGACTCTGGGCACGCCCTACCTGCAAGGTGCTTCCGTCAAAGGTTTGCTGCGCAGCTGGATGGAACAGCAAGGCGCTGATCCGGAGACCCTGCACCTGTGGTTTGGCAGTGAGTCTAAAGAACCTGCCCATCAAAACAATGACAACAAAAACAATGACAACAAAACAGGCGCATTGGTATTCCACGACGTCATTCCTGTCGACAGGCCAAAGCTCGGGGCGGATATCATGACGCCCCACATGGGTAAGTGGTATGAAAAAGGCGGTTCGGATCACCCTGCTGACAACCCTGAAACCGTTCCGGCGGACTGGCACAGTCCGGTGCCGGTGTCCTTTCTGGTGACCCGTGAAGCCCGGTTTCTGTTTGCCATTTCTCCACGCACAGCCGCCATGGCAGAAGTCATGGATACCGTGATGGCAGAGTTAGAAAATGCACTGGAATGGCTCGGGGCGGGCTCAAAAACATCGGTGGGTTATGGAGCCATGCAGCGAAAAGAAACGGCTGAAAAAGACTTTGCCGAGACTTTGACCGAACAACAAAAACAGGAAGAAGAGTCCCGGAAAAAATCCAGCCTGAGCGAAGCAGGACTGGCACTCTACGAGCTGGAAAAACAGTTGCAGAAGGATATTGAGCGCAACCACAAAGAAGCGGGCGGAGATTGTAAAAAACAATTAAACAGTATCGTTAAACAGGCTGAAGGAAATCCCTGGGCAAAGGATGAGCTGGAAAGTCTGGTGGAGCTGGCTAAAAAGGTACTCAGCCACCACGGTCCCGGACCTAAAAAAGGCAAGGGAAAGGAGCTTATGGTTAAAATCCGGACACTGCTGGAGAAAGCCAATTGATGCAAAACCTTCCCGTTGCCCGCTACCGTTTCCGGGTTCGTATGAACAAAGCCTTGGCCTTACCGGCCTTCTCCGGATCGCTAATGCGCAGTGTATTTGGCAGGGCGTTAAAACAGATAGTCTGTGCAGCCCATGGTGAAGAACCCTGCCCGCCACAGTGCGCCTATAAACGGCTGTTTGATCCGGAGCGCCCTGCGAATGGACGATTTCCGGAAAACCCGCCGCCTTATGTGATCGAGCCACCCCGACAAACCCGGATTGAAGCCGGGCAGCAATTACAGTTTGCCATGGTATTAATGGGTGACGAACTGGATGATCTACCGGTCGTCGTGCAAGCCTGGCAACAGGCACTGGCGACCGGTTTGGGCAGGCAGCGGGTATCAGGCCAGCTGTTGGACGTTACATTAGTAAACAACGATGATCGTATAACTGTATTCTCAACACAGGACTGCCGCTTTCAGCCACACTCACCCCGGTTAAATTTACTGACAGGCAGCGGTTTTAACTGTTGCCAGCTGCACTTCCTCACACCCCTGCGGCTGCAACAGCAAAAACAGTTTCTGAAACCGGAAGCTCTGACACCGGAAGTACTGGCAAAAGCCCTGCTACGCCGAATCCGTCTGGCGGGTGAATTATACCTGGGGCTGGAGCTGCCTGACTGGCATCAGTTCGCCCACTGGTTTGAAGCGGTCACCCTGAAGAGCGATCTGCAATGGCAAACCGTGGAGCGTTATTCCAGCCGACAACAGCAATCCATGAAACTGGGCGGACTGACCGGCACCATTGAACTTGAGAATCTCCATCCCCGGCTGGCTCCCTGGCTAATGCTTGGGCAATATCTGCACCTTGGCAAGAACAGTTCATTCGGGTTTGGGCAGTACCATCTGACAACCATGCAGGAACAATAATAATGAATACAACAGACTGCGGCACCGTTATGGTGTGTATCGCCACCCAGCAGAATGCCGCTAATATCCTGCCGGTTATGACCGTCAGGCCGGACGTAGTGGTCGTAGCGGTTTCCGAAGAAATGAAAGCCCGGGGAGACGCCCTGAAACAGTGGCTTCAAAAGCACGGTGATTTCCAACCGGAGCACATTGTGCTGAAGCACGACCTGCCCAGTCATGGCGTTAACCGGATCACTGATTATGCACTGAACCTGTTGATCGACCTGAAAGACCAATGGAGTGGTTATCGCCTGATACTGAACGCCACTGGCGGCAATAAGCTGATGACACTGGCTTTTGTGAATGTCTTTCGACAGGACGAAGACGTAGAGAAAATCCTCTATACCGATACCGACAATAATGAGCTGGAAGTGATTGAACCTAAATTCAGCAGTTGAACGCCACTGAGCCATGCCATTAGGAATAGCTTCTCACGGTTCTGAGCAGCGTTTTTTTAAGTCATTAGCCCGATCGAATTAATGGTTGCATCGTAATAACCTGCCCTTTTTTCAAAAATTTTGAGACCGCTTTCGTTAAAATACGACACCATGCGTTAATTGGATTCAACTGCGGTGCGATACTTTTGATTGAATCAAAAAAATCACACAGTTCACTTTGTAATTTCGCAATTTTATACATCCATCGATGCTGGCTTGTCAGCTTTATTTTCTTTTGGTTGCCAGAGTGGGTCAGCTTGCCAATTGAACTCATTAATAAGGGACGGCTGGTAATTGATTCTTTATGGGAGTCCGGATTACTCAATCGAACGTATAGCGTCCACCAGTTGTAAACCAAGGCAACCATTCGGGCCAGCATTCGACATCTTGCCATATCTTTTGTTACATAACCGCCCCAGCCCCATTGGTTTTTGATTTCATCAAAGTTATTTTCACAGTCAGCCCTATTGCGATAATGATTAATGATCGAGACTATATCATTATCAAGAGATGTGACCAGAACCGAATACTCGTAAGCTTTTATATTTTCTGGCTCTTCTATTAATGCTAACGTTTGTTGACGTTCTTTTATTCCTTTTTCCAACATCGGTATTTCATTTTCAGGACGCCGTCTTCGAACAATAATTATGCGTCTTTCTTTTTTCCAACCTGACAGTTTAATTACGGATTCTTTTCCCTCCCAATGGTTGTCGTATTTTACCCATCCTCCGCTACAGTGTGCATTCCCTATGGCTTTCTTAACGTTGTCGTGCTTCTTCATTTTAAAAAGATAATGACAACCAGCATCTTCCAATTCGCTCATTACCCGGTCACTTCCCCAATCACAATCACCACGAACAAATTCAGGCCAGCAGCGTTTTGGAAGTCGATTTAATAGCTCCATTAAACCGGGTAAAGAGTATTTACTTTGACTTTGATTTCCGGGTCTGACTTCAACCTCCAGTATTAATTTAAGATTAGCCATCATATATGAGTGGTAAGTATGAGAGGGTCTCCCTTTCTTATGTGGGTTATAGCCATTAACCGCTCCTTCCTGATGCCCATAAATGGTTTTCACGGTAACATCAACATCCATAATCCATGGAATGGTTAATAACGGATCAAAACAGAGATGGAGGTGTTTTTGCATCCATTCAACGCCTTCATCTTCGTCAATCTTCTTTAAACCACGCCTGGCAGAATCATCGCTGACAATTTTTTTCATCCCGAGCAACTGAGCGTTTACTTTATCACCAATAATTGTTCCGATATGCGCATAGCGTTTATGTCCTGAAAGAATGGAAAGCATTAATGAGCCAATCACATCCACTTTTTGAGGGGCGTTTGGGCTTTTATAAGTTAGTGGGCAATCGTTAATCCAGGGTTCAAATCGGTGACCTGTTTTTAAAAACTGTATAAAAAAAGGAAGCTGTCCCATTGGGGTGACCGATGCTTCAGGCTCCCACTCGACATGAATTTTACCGTCGAAAGAATCGACTTCGAGTTTGACGGATAAGGGATCTTTTTTCATTTCAGACAACTCACCCTTTGGGGGAGTGGGTTTTGGTGGTCGAACCATCTTCGAGCCCTCAATATTGTTGAGGGTTAGAGTTTAGCTCAGGGGTTAACCGCTGAATTTAGGTTGAACCGGCAAAAACACCTTCTATCTCGATTCCTCCCATTTTTACTATTGCCGGTTACCTTGACGCACAAGACCGTATTGCCCGTCAGCCAAAAAGTGAGAAATCACCCTGGTGCGATAAAGCCAATGAGCGTAAAGCCCTGACAAAATGGTTGGTGGAACACATTGAAGACCTGATGCATGAAAAAGGCGGCAGCATCCTTCCCCAAATCAATAGAGCGGTCGCAAAGGCTCTGGATGAAAATGATGAATTAAAACCCAATGAAAACCTTCAGACACTGAATTACGCTGGTTATCGCGGCAAACACATCCTCAAAAAACTGAAGGAAGAAGGCATTTTTGACTGGTCGGAAGAGCGTCCCGAGACGCTGTATTTTACCAGTGCCGAGGCTGCCTGTTATATCAAAGGCCGCTGGCTGGAAGAGTATGTCTGGCATATTGCCGGGGATTCCGATGCTGAGTATGTTGCGGCAGGGCTGGACATTCACGATGGCAAGCATCGCAAGGATGATGTACGCAATGATCTGGATCTGGTCATCGTACATAACAACCGCATGTTGTTGGTGGAATGCAAAACCAGCCAGATGCAAAAGAACAAGCAGAAAGATGCGGATATTATTCATAAGCTGGACAGCATTGGTAGCCATGCCGGAGGGCTGTTCTGTGAACGAATGCTGGTCAGTGCCTCACCGCTGGACTACGAAAACAAGAAAGGAAGAAAGATAAAAGTGACCTCCCGGGCTAAAAGCTATGACATTAATGTATTGCAATACGATGAGATCAAACAGTTCCGCGATGTTATCAACCATTGGGTAAACACAGGGGAGCTGCCCGATAGCTGATGCTGTCGTCAACCCACTAAGAGGAAAGGGAAATGAACGTTTTAGACGCCTTTTTAACTGTACAAAATAACAGTGTCTGGCAAGCCCCTTTGCAAGCTATTGATATTGAAGTATTATTTTGGCGGTAGAGTTCCGGAGCTTCCCTGACTTTGAAGGGATTAAGACGTTCGATGATCAGGTCGAAAGCGCCTCCTTGCGTTCCGGAGCTTCCCTGACTTTGAAGGGATTAAGACAGTTCCGCTGCCATCATCGCCTTGTCTTCCTCGTTCCGGAGCTTCCCTGACTTTGAAGGGATTAAGACTGATATTCAAACCCAATAAAAAACTCCAAGCTGTTCCGGAGCTTCCCTGACTTTGAAGGGATTAAGACAAAAAAAATGACAATGATAAAAACCCTGTAAATGTTCCGGAGCTTCCCTGACTTTGAAGGGATTAAGACGATCAGGAACGCCCGTTCTTTAACTGGCTTTGTTCCGGAGCTTCCCTGACTTTGAAGGGATTAAGACCCAGACCTGGCAGCCCAAACCCGTGCTGACCGAGTTCCGGAGCTTCCCTGACTTTGAAGGGATTAAGACCCTTGGACTTCGTGGCCTTCGGAGCGATGCCAGTTCCGGAGCTTCCCTGACTTTGAAGGGATTAAGACTCGGGCTGGATGTCAGTCCGGGTTCCATTTGTAGTTCCGGAGCTTCCCTGACTTTGAAGGGATTAAGACGGTGAGTGGTATCCCTGCAAGGCGAGTATCTTCGTTCCGGAGCTTCCCTGACTTTGAAGGGATTAAGACCTGTACTCCGAAGCTAAGAGCATTGCTGTGATTTGTTCCGGAGCTTCCCTGACTTTGAAGGGATTAAGACCCTTACTTGGTCCAGCTATCCCAAAGGTTAGTCGTTCCGGAGCTTCCCTGACTTTGAAGGGATTAAGACTAATTCCGTATGTCCTTTTGCCACTTCTAAGGTTCCGGAGCTTCCCTGACTTTGAAGGGATTAAGACAAAATCACCCGTGGTTATCCGACCACGTTCAGGGTTCCGGAGCTTCCCTGACTTTGAAGGGATTAAGACCGAAACATCGCTCTACACGACACAGGCCATCAGTTCCGGAGCTTCCCTGACTTTGAAGGGATTAAGACCCTGCGGATTCTTTCGATGAACCCGAGCCAAGGTTCCGGAGCTTCCCTGACTTTGAAGGGATTAAGACGCCTGACCTTCGCGGGTGTCACTGTCCCGCAGCGTTCCGGAGCTTCCCTGACTTTGAAGGGATTAAGACGGAAGGCATTCGTTGATGCCAGGGTACTTACGTTCCGGAGCTTCCCTGACTTTGAAGGGATTAAGACGCCGTCGAACGTGATAGCGTCACTGTCGAGTACGTTCCGGAGCTTCCCTGACTTTGAAGGGATTAAGACGTGGCAAGAGACTTCCATGTCCTCGCCGGTGCGAGTTCCGGAGCTTCCCTGACTTTGAAGGGATTAAGACACTTTCATTGAGCCGGTTTGTACTTTACTCATTGTTCCGGAGCTTCCCTGACTTTGAAGGGATTAAGACACAGTGTTTCGATGTTCATGCTGACGGCAGCTTCGTTCCGGAGCTTCCCTGACTTTGAAGGGATTAAGACGACAACATGAAGCGAGAAGAGGCGGCATTTAGCCGTTCCGGAGCTTCCCTGACTTTGAAGGGATTAAGACGGTTACTCGAACTCTCGGCTTGCTCATGGTTATTCGTTCCGGAGCTTCCCTGACTTTGAAGGGATTAAGACAGGGCGGTACGAACTCTCGCGTTGTACTGGTTGTTCCGGAGCTTCCCTGACTTTGAAGGGATTAAGACCCTGCACCGGCATACTTCTGAGCGTTCTTGAGAGTTCCGGAGCTTCCCTGACTTTGAAGGGATTAAGACGTCATGTCCTCCATTGGTTGATGACACGACAAAAAGTTCCGGAGCTTCCCTGACTTTGAAGGGATTAAGACGGTTCAGCGAACCTGATTGGTTCATCCAAGTGGTTCCGGAGCTTCCCTGACTTTGAAGGGATTAAGACGCAGGTAGGCAGGTTACACAAGCTGGTGAATTGTTCCGGAGCTTCCCTGACTTTGAAGGGATTAAGACGTACTCGAACTTAGGGTCTGGCTTATTCTTCTTGTTCCGGAGCTTCCCTGACTTTGAAGGGATTAAGACTGAAGGACATCAGGCCAGACCTGATACTGTTGTTCCGGAGCTTCCCTGACTTTGAAGGGATTAAGACTTCGTGCGCTTCCTCGTCTTCCTCGTAGCCATCAGTTCCGGAGCTTCCCTGACTTTGAAGGGATTAAGACCCTTATCCCCGGCTGGCTCGACCCGGCAGACCCAGTTCCGGAGCTTCCCTGACTTTGAAGGGATTAAGACGCTAGGCGACCAGCACCTTAGCTCGTAACAGTAGTTCCGGAGCTTCCCTGACTTTGAAGGGATTAAGACTTCCGAGCAATTTCCATCCGGTGAACGATCCGAGCGTTCCGGAGCTTCCCTGACTTTGAAGGGATTAAGACAAATTCTCATCTTCTAATTCCCGAATTTCTACGTTCCGGAGCTTCCCTGACTTTGAAGGGATTAAGACTTCAGCCGGATCATGCCTTTTTCACTTATATCGTTCCGGAGCTTCCCTGACTTTGAAGGGATTAAGAAAAAACCTTGCTTTTGTTTTCGGAAAACGACCCTTAACCGATATATAGTATTACTGGTGAAGTAAGTTCATTGCCTGGACTGGGTTATTGCGAAACATAATCAGTAGTGATCTGGCTGGCCCAAGCGGTTTTCTCACCTTCTGCTCCCAACTCTGAACTGTCTTAATGCTCACCCCAATGAGTGCAGCAAACTTCTCCTGAGAGAGGTGCGTTGCTTTTCTGATACTGGCTACATCAATCTCTTCATACTGGAATGTCCGTGAAGGCTTCTTAATGCCTTTGTTAATGTCGATTGCTTCCCTTACGCTCTCCACTAATTCATCAAAGTTAAATTCATGGTCACTCATTGCACAACTCCCTCGCTAGTTCTGACAGTACTTTTTTCTCGGCACTGGTTAAGTCTATTTGCCGGTTTTTGGTATAGGCGTACAACATGTAGAAGGTATCTTCACTGACCTGCCAGTAATAGATGGTGCGAACGCCTCCCCGTTTGCCGGAGCTACCCAGCTTCCAGCGAAACTTCCGTAAACCCCCAGTACCTTTGATAACGCTACCAATGTCAGGCTGGGCGATCATGGTCTCCTGCATGACTCGATAATCATCATCAGACATGAGCTGGGTAATAATTTTGGTAAATACGCTGGTTTCTACAAATTCCATACTATCCTACTTTGTAGTAGTAAATATACCACAAAGTGGTATTTGCTCAAGCTGTGGCACATTGAGAGCATTATGGTAGTAACCAAGTCATACTCAAGCTTGGATATCCGTGACTGCTCCCCACCCTATCGGGTGAGGCTTCTGATTTCTTAGGCAGCAACCGACAGTCTGCCGGATTTACGCAAGCCTCCATCAGCAGAAACGGACAGTCCTTCCGCCTTTAATTTCAATATGCCTTGCTTCTTGATATTGCGAGCTGCATTAATATCCCGGTCATGGATAGCACCACAGCTACACTCCCATGATCGGATTCTCAATGGCATTTTTTCCTGTTTCAAATCGCAGACTGAGCAAGTTTTAGAGGATGCAAACCACTGGTCTATCTTCACCAGATGTTTACCTTCCTGCTTTGCCTTGTATTCGAGTTTGGTTATCAGTGAGTGCCAGCCAGCATCAGCAATAGAACGAGCAAGACGCTTGTTCTTGAGCATGTTTTTAACTTTCAGTGTCTCCACAATCACCGCTTGGTTTTCGTCGATGAGTTGTTTTGATAGCTTATGCTGAAAATCATTACGGGCAAAGGCTACACGCTCATGCGCCTTTGCCATCAATAAACGGGCTTTGTGCCTACCTTTTGAGCCTTTCTTGCAGCGAGATAGAGCCTGTTGTTTTCTTTTCAGGTTACGTTGTGCTTTTTTCAGAAAGCGAGGATTGCCAGTCTTATGGCCGGTACTGGTGATAGCCAGATCAGTAATCCCCATATCAACACCGACAACCTGATTAGCTTCAAGATTATCAATCTGTTTTGGTTGTTCCTGGGTATCATCAGCCAATATGGAGGCAAAATACTTGCCGGTTAGCGTTCTGCTCAGGGTGATAGACTTCACCTTACCCACTATTTCACGATGCACTTTAGCCCTTATGGGCTTGCACTTGGGGATTTTTATCCAGTTATCGCCCACAGAGACAGACGTACAATGGTAGCTACTTTGCTTGCCATGCTTTTTCTTGAAGCGAGGAAATCTTGCCTGCAATTTGGGATTGAAAAAGTTTTGAAAGGCCGTATCCAGATTGATAGTGGCCTGTTGCAGTGCAATAGAGTCAGCGTTTTTCAGCCATGAGTACTTTCGGCTTTTCTTGGCTTTTGCCAGCAAGGGCTTCAGGTGTTTTTTGGGAGAAAGGCTCTGCCCACGAACCTTGTAATAATGAACCTTAATAGCCAGGGCCTTGTTCCATACGAACCGCACAGCATCAAACTGACGGTCGAGAAATTCCGCCTGCTCTGATGTTGGATAGATTCGTACTTTGGTGGCTCTCAGCATGGAACATTATTTCAGTGCTCATTAATATAATCTTCATATTACAGGTATTTGAAAGAGGTTTTCAAGTGAGCGCACACAATAAAGATTTGCTTAAAGGGTATCTTCGCAAACGACATAGCGTTACCAAGCTGGTTGTTCATTTGGTGTTCACGACAAAGTACAGACGAAAGCTTTTTGATGGCTATATGATCAAGCAGTTACGGGAGTCGTTCGAGAGTGCATGTGAAAAACTGGAATGCCAGTTACTTGAAATGGATGGCGAAAAAGATCACGTTCACCTGTTGGTGGCCTACCCACCAAAACTGGCTATCAGTGTCATGGTAAATAATCTCAAATCAACATCATCAAGACGGTTGCGAATGCTGAATACCCACCTTACTGCTCAGAGCAAAGCAGGCTTAATGTGGTCAAGGTCTTACTTTGCTTGCAGTGCTGGCGGTGCAACTATCGAGACTCTGAAGGACTACGTTAATAGCCAGAGTACACCAGATTGATGGCGGAAGGCTCTGCGCCTTCCCGTCTTATATCCCCGCCCGCATTGGGCGAGGGTTTACGACGATTTTGCTAAGACCTCACCCAACCTTCAGCCCCCAAAGCCCCCAAAGCCCCCAAAGCCCACTTCAGAGTAGTAACCCCCATCTTCTTTTCCACCTGTTTTGAAAACCGGTACCACAGGGGATACCAGATTCTCTGCCCGTCACGGTTCAGAACACACTTAACCTTTTTCCGCCAGGAAAAATGAGACTTATTAATAATGTTCCGGATAAACAGGTCAACAACAAAAGCCTCAAGTTCCGGTCTGAAACAGTCTGTCAGATCGCAGGCTAAAGAGGCTCGCCCATGGCAGGGAGCATGAAAAACTCCGGCATAGCAGTCCAGCCCCCGGCTGCAAAGCGACAGAATAGCCTGCTGATACAAACCAGTGGCCCCGAGTGAGAGCAGTGCATTGACAGGGTCAAGAGGGGGGCGGCGATTGCGTCCGGTGAATTCAAGGGAAGCTGGCAGTATTAACTGCATTGCCCGGTATACTTGTTTGGCCCCCTGCCCTTCCAGATTCAGCAAAAGACCTTTATCCGGGCTTATCTGATTCAGACTCGTTAATATCGCAGACATTTTTTCTGAGAGCTCTGTCTGGTTTATGGACTTGAGCCACAAAGACTGACGGGTGAGTTTGTAACGACCCAAAGCCCTTGCCAGACGAAAAGAGAGTTCTATTGGGTAAATACAGGAGATCTGCCCGACAGCTGATGCTGTCGATGCGCTCTGCCAGCCAGCACCCGTGGAGGAAGGAAAAATTAACGTTTTATACGTCTATTTAACTGTACAAAACAACAGTTTCTGGCAAGCCCCTTTGCAACCTATTGATATTGAAGTATTATTTTTTGCGGTAGAGTTCCGGAGCTTCCCTGACTTTGAAGAGAAGTTCCGCGAACATTCGCCATGATGTCACCTACGCCGCCCGTTCCGGAGCTTCCCTGACTTTGAAGAGAAGTTCCGCCCATTGTCCATCTGGGCACCGGTAACCTTTACGTTCCGGAGCTTCCCTGACTTTGAAGAGAAGTTCCGCAACCGAAAAACCAGCCCTTACCCGATCTATATTGTGCTGTGTACCAAATGGTCTACAATGACATTGCATCATACAAAACAACACTACATGGTATGCAAGAGGTACTTAAAATGAGCAAAAGTGAGGTAGTCAAGGCAAGAATTGAGCCCGATGTAAAAAGGCAGGCTGAAGCGGTATTCAGACAGCTAGGACTCAATACCACACAGGCAATCACTTTATTCTATAAACAGGTAGGGTTGTGTCAGGGAATGCCCTTCGATGTCCGCATACCTAACGATGAGACAATAAAGGCACTTGCTGATTCCAATGCAGGCATAGGCTTAAAAGAGTTCGACACCCTTGAAGATATGTTAAGGGACCTGGATGACGAATAATGTTAAAGCCAGTACAGTCGTCAAGATTCAAAAAAGACTACAAGAAAGTAAAGAAGCAGAACCAAGACATGGATAAGCTGGTTGAGGTATTGAAGTTGCTGATTAACCAGAAATCCTTACCCGCAAAGAATCGTGACCATGCTTTAACCGGAAGCCTTAACAAGTACAGAGAGTGCCACATAGAACCTGATTGGCTTCTGATGTATAGGGTTGATGGTCAGAAGATAGTCTTCGAAAGAACCGGATCACATTCTGAATTGTTCAGATAGCAACATAACCCCTTTCTCAACCATTGCCGGAAGCAACCGGCTGGATATATTAGCATCTTCGCCATAAGCCCTCGCCTTACATCCCCACCCAATCGAGGGTGTCACATAGTGGATATCAGATAATTACCATACTATTATCAGCTAATAATATGATTAAGACGAGGTAACACTTATGGCAGCCTTATTAGATTCTGCAGAACAGGCGCTCCCAGTGACAAGACTTGTGCGTAGTTTCAAAGAGTATCTGGATAAAATTTGCGTAACTTTTCTACAAACCGCTTCAAAATTAGCAATTAAGACACCGCTTTTCCCTATTGTTGCCTCCAATTGTTATACCTTTGGCGGATCATGATTGCGCATTTCACAAAGCCGCTCCTCACTCATTAACCAGGGCAGATAAGGAGTGAGATCATTAGGTGGCTTCCTGCCATTTATGGCACAAGCCTCAAGATAGGCACCCAGCCAGATTTTTGGATTAATATCCCAAAGCTTTAGCGTCATAAAAACGCTGAATAGAAAAGCGGCTATATCAGCACTCCATACGCTGCCAGAGCCGTAGTAATTCTTCCTGCCAACGACACCTGTGCGCAGTGCTTGCTCTGCAGCGTTGTTATCCATGGGGATACCGGGATCAGTGACAAAGCGGGTCAATCCTTCCCAGTGATTCTGTAGACTTTCGAGCACTTTTTTCGCTCTGACTCGCAGTTTAGGACGATTAAGTTCCTGATCCCTCTGGATTGCCATCTGCTCTACCTGATGTTCAAGCCGTAACTGCTGTGTTGCTAGCTGCTCAGGTTCATCAAGCACTTCAAGTCGCTGACTATTAAGATGATATAAACGACCAATCCTGTTCACCCAGGTGGCGCTCCATTTCTCCAACTCCGGATCACCTCGTTGAGCGTCAATAAAATCCCGCCTGACGTGAGCCCAGCAGAAAGCTAAATTAATAGACACCGCATCATTCGCAAGCTTTTTGTACGCTGAGTATCGGTCACACACCAGCGTTCCAGCCCCGTCACCAATGATCGACTCTGGTACGACAGCCGCACGGGTGTCAGCAATGCTGAAATAAACCGCCTGATCACAGAGAAATACCCAAAGCCAATGTTTGTGAGAACCTGTGGTCTCATGTGCCCAGCTGATCCACCGGGTTTCATCAGCATGCCACTGATCGCTACTGGCGACGAATTCCCGAGTAGCTTCGGCAACCGGCTCAAAAAAGGGCGTTATAGCTTCCAGGCCAAAGGAGATGGTCGCCTGCGACAGTTCCAGTCCCTGAGTCTTATAAGACTCAAGTTGCCTGTTTATGGGGATGCCGTATGCGTACTTATTCAGCAACAGCTCCACCCAGACAGAAATACCAAGCTTTCCTTTGTTGATGAGTCTTGGTGGAGGTGGTGGAGTAGTAATATTGGGCGTTTCAGGGCACTGGCAAGTTTTTTGGTAATGCCTTCGGTGATAACGACGAACGTGAGCCTTAACTTCAACTTCAATTACGTCGCAGCTGTCGTCATTGAAAAAAGACTTGAATGGCCGGTGACAGACTGTACAACACTGTTTGTCCACTGGTAAGTCTACAGACTCATGAACCACTGGCAGGTTGTTGTGAAGATGGCGACCAGAGCCGGGGACTCCGGGCTGGTGACCTCGTTTTCGATTTGAAGGTGGCCGGGTAGTATTGCCACTTTTCTTTGAAGAAGAACTGGTCTTCTCTGATTTACGACCGAAAAGCAAGTGCTTCATGTGTGCCAGTTCTGATTTCAGATCAGCGACCTGGGTGTTCAACCCAGCCATTTCGGCTTTATGCTGAGCGATAAGAGAGGCATTTTTAGCCAATACTTTTTTCTCTCGGCCACAGGCCGCCTTCCACATGGCATGCCAGAGGTTGGCCTGCTGTTTTAGCTGGATGTGTTCCTGCTTGGTGAGGATGACCTGCGAGGTAGCAAAGGGGGCAGGCAGTAATGCAGGTGTTGTGCCTGATCCTGAAACATGAGCATTTTGCATACTCTAAAAGTAGACGACTTTGAGCTTATGTTTAGTGGTTTGTAGAAAAGTTACAAATTTGCAACCGTGAAAACGACAAATATGTTGTGATGCGAAACAATGAACCTGCTGCCGTACTGTTGAGCGTAGAAAAATTTGAGTCCCTGATGAATGAACTGGAAGACCTGCGCCTTGAAGCTGTAGCCCGCGAGCGGCTTACTGCCTTTGATGGCACCACTATCAGTCATGCTGACATGTTGAAACGATTTGAGGATTGATCAACATGGCTTGGGATGTAGAGTACCTGCCAGAGGCTTACGACGACCTGAAGAGCCTGGGGAACCCAGAAGCCCGCAGAATACTGAAAGTGACACAGTACCTCAACTAAATCGGCAAGCTAACTCTAGTGGGGGCTTCTAATCCAACCTTCAGCCCCCAAAGCCCACTTCAGAGTAGTAACCCCCATCTTCTTTTCCACCTGTTTTGAAAACCGGTACCACAGGGGATACCAGATTCTCTGTCCTTCACGGTTCAGAACACACTCAACCTTTTTCCGCCAGAAAAAATGAGACTTATTAATAATGTTCCGGATAAACAGGTCAACAACAAAAGCCTCCAGTTCCGGCCTGAAACAGTCTGTCAGATCGCAGGCTAAAGAGGCTCGCCCATGGCAGGGAGCATGAAAAACTCCGGCATAGCAGTCCAGCCCCCGGCTGCAAAGCGACAGAATAGCCTGCTGATACAAACCAGTGGCCCCGAGTGAGAGCAGTGCATTGACAGGGTCAAGAGGGGGGCGGCGATTGCGTCCGGTGAATTCAAGGGAAGCTGGCAGTATTAACTGCATTGCCCGGTATACTTGTTTGGCTCCCTGCCCTTCCAGATTCAGCAAAAGACCTTTATCCGGGCTTATCTGATTCAGGCTCGTTAATATCGCAGACATTTTGTCTGAGAGCTCTGCCTGGTTTATGGACTTGAGCCACAAAGACTGACGGGTGAGTTTGTAACGAACCAAAGCCCTTGCCAGACGAAAAGAGAGTTCTTTATTGGCGATACAGTAATACTGTCCCTGTCGTCGGCAGACATTGGCAACGGGTTCAGCCATCACGCTAACGGGAGTAGTGTTGAGACGACTGCTTTGGAAATGCAGGCCGATCCCCTTCGCCACCAGACAGTGTACAACCGAAGAGTTTAAATCAACGGTGGTTCCGATAACGACTCGTTTCAGCAACTCAAGGGAAAATGTTTGGGATGCATCAGCCTGCCCGACAACCAGCCGCCCCTGATGGATGGTGAGGCAAGCATTTTTATGATTAATGTATAGCGTGTCCATTGTGCCGTGCTATTCCTCTTCATGAGGGTCATTCCAGACAATGACTTTGGGGCTGGCACTGAACTCAATACCCTCTGGCAGCGGTGGGCAACCGCACCACTTGATTGCCGACTGCGCCTGCTGGGGAAATAATCTGACATCATCATGGTCAGGATCAATCAGTGGCTCGATAGCTTCAACCAGATCGTTCAGAACACTCCGTTGAAACCGTCCAAAAAAAACGGATCGCTGCAAAGATAAAGCTTCCTGCCTCATAAGCCGGTGTACCCTGGCCAGTCGCCTGGCATCTTTAATGTCGTAACAAATCAACCAGTCCTGTTCAGCCGCCATGGTACTCTACAGCCTCCATTCTCTTTATCAGGGTATTGGCATAAATCCGCAGAAGCCTTTTCCAGCTTCGGGATTCCTGCTCAAACTCCGACTGAAATCGTTGCAGGGCTTCCGGTTTCAAAAAACAACCCTGCCCAGATAACACAAAGTCGTGGGCACGAAGCATTCTCTGATTAAACCTTTGCATAACAAACAGTTCCGCCAGTGGCCTGACCGGCTCCATCACATCACAGGCCAAAGCCTGACGGGAAGGCGTGGACTTATGATAGAAGCCAACAGAAGGATCAAGCCCAGAGGCTAAGATGACTTCCCATACCAGCAAATAGACTCTTGTATATGTCAACGACAACAGCGCATTAACCGGGTCTTTAGCAGGGCGGCGCTGACGTTTCTGAAAGCCAAGGCTGGCAGGCACCAGACAACGAAATGCTCTGAACCAGCTATGTTGAGCTCTGCCTTCCAGCCCCCTGAGCTGGTCAATGGTCTGCTGATTATTCAGTGCCTGCCTGCACGTCATAATCTGTTGATGAGCATCAAAAAGTGGTTTGCGAAATTCAGGCCGACGCTGCATACAACCGTCAACAGCCTTGAGCATTCGATTCATTTTTACGTTTATCCAGTAACGCACCAGCTCTGTTCTCTGATGCGTCTGGTTCAGCAATAAAAGCTGCCTCAGCTTGCGTTGTGCAAGGTTTGACCCCGGTGGCGCAATGGTAAAGCTTCTGGAAAGGCGATGGGTATTGATGTAAACCAGCGCAATACCCATCTCCTGGGCAGTGCTGATCAGGCGACTGGGGATACTGACCGAATGGAGCAACACCAGCGTATCGAGCCTGCGTAATGGAATAGTCAGCGGAGGTTGCTGCTCCTTGCGAATCAGCAAAGCCTGGGCCTGACACTCAAGGGATTTCACTCTTTCGTTAATAATAAGATGTGCCATCGTCAGGCCACCAGCAGGAAATCATTAAACAACACCGAATCAGACTGCCCCAGCCGTATGATTTCACGGGAGCGGCTGACCGGGACAAAAAACAATGAGTCTGATTCACCCAGCAGCGGCGATAATTGCCAGAAAATTTCCAGTTGTTGAGACTCGGTCAGCCAGCATTCAAACACGGACTTCTGCCGACTGTCGCAAATTTTGCGAAGAAGGTACAAGGCCCGCTGACGGGATTTGTTGTCACTGATGTCGTAACAGATAACCCACGGTTTGGCTGACATACGATGAACTCCTGACTGACTTGTTAGACAGTTTAGTGTTCATGGGTGGAGGGAGGGGGGTTGGCAAGCTTGTATAAATGGTGTTGGAAGTTTTCGTCGCCCGCTGTCGGTACAGTTCCTAAGTCTTAGGGGAGCAGCACAACAAAATAGGCAATGTAGGTTGGGTAGAGCGAAGCGACACCCAACACGGTGCCCAGAATTAACTCCCTATGTTGGGAGTCACTTCGTTCGTCTCAACCTACGAAAGAAGGTGGAAACAGAGAAATTCTTATCTCCTGCTGCCCTTAATCCCTTCAAAGTCAGGGAGGTTCCGGAACAAAAAACGGTCGTCCATGGATAAACCTAACAGAGTCTTAATCCCTTCAAAGTCAGGGAAGTTCCGGAACTGGAGGTGAATGTAAAGTAAAGACTGTGCCTGTGTCTTAATCCCTTCAAAGTCAGGGAACTTCCGGAACAATGAGCAAGAAAAACAAATTGAGTTAGATATTGTCTTAATCCCTTCAAAGTCAGGGAAGTTCCGGAACGCATGGAAATGAAAGCTTGCGGCAGTTCACCAATGTCTTAATCCCTTCAAAGTCAGGGAAGTTCCGGAACGGGTATTATTGCAGACCTGGGTCGTAAGGTGACGTCTTAATCCCTTCAAAGTCAGGGAAGTTCCGGAACTGGTTCGGATCAAAGACCGGGCGACCTGAAAACAGAGTCTTAATCCCTTCAAAGTCAGGGAAGTTCCGGAACATTGGCGGCGCTCCGTTCTTTATGCCAGTACGTCTTAATCCCTTCAAAGTCAGGGAAGTTCCGGAACACAGATATTGGCTTTATCATGGCCTCTACCGATGTCTTAATCCCTTCAAAGTCAGGGAAGTTCCGGAACACTTAGGCGATTGGCTGGACTGGTAGGCCGCCTTCGTCTTAATCCCTTCAAAGTCAGGGAAGTTCCGGAACTGGTAGAAACAGCGTTCAAGAATTAGTCTGCCGTCTTAATCCCTTCAAAGTCAGGGAAGTTCCGGAACTTCTTCGGGCTGCTGGAGCCAAAGCCGAAGGACGTCTTAATCCCTTCAAAGTCAGGGAAGTTCCGGAACATGAAATACATTCAACTCAAGCAGAAAAGTAAGTCTTAATCCCTTCAAAGTCAGGGAAGTTCCGGAACAAGCCTGACCACAACACGAGAGTTGTTGAGTGTCTTAATCCCTTCAAAGTCAGGGAAGTTCCGGAACACGCTCGGAACGCCAAGCACGCTGCCGCAAAGGTCTTAATCCCTTCAAAGTCAGGGAAGTTCCGGAACGCTATCGAGGCAGGGATGATTCGTGAGGGTTGTCTTAATCCCTTCAAAGTCAGGGAAGTTCCGGAACGAGCAAAACCGGCAGGATCATATAAATCCCGTCAGTCTTAATCCCTTCAAAGTCAGGGAAGTTCCGGAACGCATAACGCCTTTATCAGCCGCCGCCGAAGGGTCTTAATCCCTTCAAAGTCAGGGAAGTTCCGGAACAAGTACTACAGGTCATGGCGTGAAGGTGGTATGGTCTTAATCCCTTCAAAGTCAGGGAAGTTCCGGAACCTCTAAACCGAAGTTCAGAGGGCATTTGTCATTTGTCTTAATCCCTTCAAAGTCAGGGAAGTTCCGGAACGATGGCATCGTCGATGCTTGGGGCGTTGGTGATGAGTCTTAATCCCTTCAAAGTCAGGGAAGTTCCGGAACTCAGCACAAAAACCCTGCTGGGTGGCGGCGCATTGTCTTAATCCCTTCAAAGTCAGGGAAGTTCCGGAACCGATCTGCTTGGCTATAGGGTTTTCAAAGTTCGTCTTAATCCCTTCAAAGTCAGGGAAGTTCCGGAACTTCTAAGCATCCCCTTTTCCATCCTGAAAAACCGTCTTAATCCCTTCAAAGTCAGGGAAGTTCCGGAACGGTATCGCTCCGAAGGGGTCGAAGTCGAAGCGTCTTAATCCCTTCAAAGTCAGGGAAGTTCCGGAACACTGGCTTCAGACCGAGGGCGAAGGCAGAAATGAGTCTTAATCCCTTCAAAGTCAGGGAAGTTCCGGAACTCTACCGCCAAAATAATACTTCAATATCAAGAGGTTGCAAAGGGGCTTGCCAGACACTGTATAAAGACACAGTTAAATCATGATGATTTCCGTCTGTTTTTGTCCTGTCACTCATCTCTGTCACCGGGTTCTGCCAGGCTTTCTGTACCGGGTTTTCTTCCGGAAATAACATGCAGCTCCTCCAGTCTCGGGTTCATTTCTTCAAGCATTTCTGCACTGATTTCTCTGCCACGCATATTGTGGGGAACATCCAGACTGAAGTGAATTAAACGCACGCCCTGTTCATTAATATCTCTGGCAATATGTAAAGGCAGGGTACCCACCACCAGGTCTCCCTGTTGCAACACGCCCGGCTTCAGGTGATCAATCACCTCAGCCTGTTCATACCCCTGTCGTTTAATCCAGTCAACACTGGCCGGATGGCGACTGACAATAAATACTCGCCGGGCTTTTTGTTCTGTCATGTTACCACCTCTTGTTTATGGAGTGTCCGGTCAAAACCGGGCAAATTTTCTCATGGCACCCGCAATCGAACTGTCCAGCGAAGCATCACTGGTGATTTGAGCCAGATAGCGGTACTCACGAGCTGATGATCCCACCTGCCAGACCCGTTGCCTGATAATCTCTTTAAGTTCCTGCCAGTTGTTTTTTGAACCCCTGAGCCTAGCGGCACTGGCAATCAGTCTGAGTATCACCGGGTAGAAACCACCACCTCCAGCATGGTCACCTATTTTATCCAGCCACTCCCGACCTCTTGGCGTGTCGGTAAAACAGACATTATTGTAATCCAGTCCTTTACCGCCATAACTATGGGATGGCCGGGGCTTATTAACAGAAACTCTGGAGACAGAGCGTATTATGTCCGCCGGCAAAGTGTTTTTTTGTGACAACACTAAACCACTGCGTCTGACCAGGGGATCACTGCCCCCGAAAAACAGAGGTGGTGCCGTGTAGATAAGCTGTGCCGGACTGTACAGCGTCGGATCAAGGCGGCAATCGGTCTTTCGGGTTTCTGCCCACCGTTTGATAGTCTGTAGAGACACTTCTGAATCAAGCACAAAAAACAAATGGGCATAAAGGCGATCAGCATAAGGTTGCTGGCTGGATGTCAGCTGGCAGTAGCAGCTGGTCTGGGCAAAAGGCGACCCGAGTTTTTCCAGAGCCTGATTGATAGCCAACCGGGGTTCACGGTTCATGTCTACAGGCCGGATCGGTAAGCCGTCAATATCCAGTATGAGCAGAGACTGCATCCGGTTTCCAAGGGTGGGCGGATGATCATCTCTGCCATGGTACAAACGTCTTACCATCTGGTTCATGGGTAAAGAGTCCAGCGGCTGACCATGAACCAACGCAAATTGCGGTTTGGTACTGAGCTTGTCAATAAAGCTGGCGACTTCATGAATATTACGGATTTCACAGGAAATATGACGTTTGAAGAATCTTTCTTTTGGATACGGCGTCACCGTTTGAAATCCATGCTCAACAAGGCGGATTTCTTTTCGTAACGGACGACGGGATTCGAGCATAACAAAATATCGCATGCCTCTAACATTAGAGGCGGGATTAGTATTTTAGAGAATTGACAAGCTGGTGAATGGAAGCTGGAAGTCAACCCGGATTAAATGAGGCTCAGTTAACTGACCTCCGGCATAGCCGGAAGCTTATTAGGTTACGCCCTCTAAGGGCTTTTATTGCGCCCAAGGGCGCTTACCAATCAAGATCATACTGATCTTTCCTTGAATCATTCTTTTCTTGATCTCGGATGTAGGCTCGTACCACTTCTTCATCAAGCCCAACAGTTGAGACAAAATACCCTCTGGCCCAGAAGTGCTCTCCATTGAAATTTCGTTGCCTACCTTTGAAATTTTTGGCAATTTCTATTGCACACTTCCCTTTCAGATAGCCAACAACAAAAGATACCGGATATTTTCGAGGTATACTGATGCACATATGAACATGATCAGGCATCAAGTGACCTTCCAAAATTTTGCAGCCCTTTCTTCTGGCAAGCTCATGAAAAATTTCCCCCAGGAATTTCCGGAGGTTCCCATATATCACCTTCCGCCTTTTCTTTGGGATGAAGACGATGTGGTACTTACAATCCCAGCGGGTATGGGCCAAACTCTTGTAGTCTCGCATAGGTTTTACCTTCTATTTTCTTGGTCGAAAACTGAATTAGCTACTGTCGCTACGGTTAAACCTATGTGAGTCTCCCCAGCATAGCCGGAGGTTTATCAGTGTTAATTAACTACAAACCAAAATCAAGAAGAAGGGGTCAGATGAATGCCAAGCCTCACTGGACATACATATCCCCAGACCACCTGACAAAATCATTTGCCAAGGCTAGAAAAAAAGCTAACGCTTACCCAAACCTGAAACCAAAAGAGCAACCATCGTTCCATGAAATCCGGGCATTAGGTTCATGGATATGAGCACCGGGCTGGTTTTTCACATGACTATGTTCAGGTGCTTATGGGGCATTCAAGTGGCAAGACGACGACCGATTATCAGGAAGGACGCGAGATAAAATACGAAGAGGTAGAGGCTGGACTGAGGTTGTCAGGTCTGGAAATTTGAAATAATTTTCCGACCTAAACGACAAAAGCCCGCTAACAGCGGGCTTTTTCTTCAGAACTATCAATAAGATAGTGGTAGGCGATACCAGATTCGAACTGGTGACCTCCACGATGTCAACGTGGCGCTCTAACCAACTGAGCTAACCGCCTGAAGTTGGGTGTATATTATCAACAGGAATGAAAATAGCAACCCCTGAGTGCTGCAAAATGTTGATTGATTACTTTTATTTCAATGCCTTATCCCGCAGACGGCTGATCTGGTCCCTTACTGAAGCGGCTTCTTCAAATTCCAGGTTACGGGCATGCTCCATCATTTGGCTTTCCAGCTCGCTGATCTTTTTCGCCATGTCTTCCGGTGTCAGAGCTACCTCATAAACCGCCTCAGGCTCCGCCACCTTACGGGTTCTGGCCCCCCTCTTCTTACCTGGTGTCACTGCCCCTTCAAGAATATCCGCCACGGATTTTTGCACTGACTTTGGCACAATGCCGTGTTGCTCGTTATGAGTCATCTGCCTGGTACGGCGGCGCTCTGTCTCCTTAATCGCACGGTCCATCGAGCCTGTCAGCTTATCAGCGTACAGAATGGCTCGTCCGTTCACGTTCCGTGCCGCCCGGCCTATGGTCTGAATCAAAGAGCGATCAGAACGCAGAAAGCCTTCTTTATCCGCGTCCAGTATCGCTACCAACGACACTTCCGGCATATCCAGACCTTCCCGCAACAGGTTAATACCCACCAGCACATCAAATGCACCAATACGCAGATCCCGGATAATCTCGACCCGTTCAACGGTATCGATGTCCGAGTGCAGATAACGTACCCGAACCCCGTGTTCCCCCAGGTATTCGGTCAGGTCTTCCGCCATACGTTTGGTCAGCGTAGTCACCAGCACCCGCTCACCTTTATCAACCGTCTGGTTAATCTCCGACAGCAAGTCATCCACCTGGGTCGATGCCGGACGAACCTCAATAACCGGGTCAACCAGGCCGGTTGGTCGTACTACCTGATCAACAATCTGATCCTGATGCTCTTCCTCATACTTGCCGGGTGTCGCTGATACGAAAATTGTCTGTGGTCGTCTGTCTTCCCACTCTTCAAACCTTAATGGCCGGTTATCCAGAGCCGACGGCAGACGGAAACCGAACTCGACCAGTGTCTCCTTGCGGGAACGGTCGCCTTTATACATCGCCCCGATCTGCGGAACCGTCACATGGGATTCATCAATCACCAGCAAGGCGTTATCAGGAATATAATCAAACAGGGTAGGAGGGGGGGTTCCCGGTGAAGTTTTAGTCAGGTGTCGTGAATAGTTTTCAATCCCGGTGCAATAACCCAGCTCCAGCATCATCTCAAGATCATAACGGGTGCGCTGCTCCAGCCTCTGGGCTTCAACCAGCTTGTTATTATTACGTAATACCTCCAGACGCTCTTTTAGCTCAGCCTTAATGGCATCCGTGGCATCAATAATGGTCTGCCTGGGCGTCACATAGTGGGTTTTCGGATAGATGGTCACTCTGGGCAGCTTCTGTAATACCTCCCCTGTCAATGGGTCAAACAGACTGATCGCTTCCAGTTCATCATCAAACAGCTCCAGCCGAACCGCTTCCTTTTCCGATTCTGCCGGGAAAATGTCGATCACATCACCGCGCACCCGGTAGGTAGCACGCCTTAACTCTGTATCGTTACGGGTATATTGCAGCTCGGCCAGATTGCGCAACACCTGTCGTTGATCAAGCTGATCGCCCCGATCCAGATGCATCATCATCTTTTTGTACGACTGCGGATCACCCAAACCGTAAATGGCTGACACCGTTGCCACAATGATCGCATCGTCACGTTCCATCAACGCTTTAGTAGCTGACAGCCGCATCTGCTCAATATGTTCATTAACCGAGGCGTCTTTCTCAATAAAGGTATCGGAACTGGGTACATAGGCTTCCGGCTGGTAATAGTCATAGTAAGAAACAAAATATTCAACGGCATTGTCAGGAAAGAACTCTTTGAACTCGCCGTATAATTGTGCAGCCAGTGTCTTGTTATGAGCCATAATGATGGTTGGACGCTGGATCTGCTCGATCACATTTGCCACGGTAAAGGTCTTGCCCGACCCGGTTACCCCCAACAGTGTCTGGCACGCCAATCCTGACTGAATCCCTCCCACCAGATTTTTGATCGCCTCAGGCTGATCACCGGCAGGCTTAAACCCGGCTGAAACTATAAATTCTTTACCCATATAAACCCGACATGCAGACTATTGAACCATTGCCTCTATTATACGGAGCAAATGTCCGTATTAGGAAACGTCATATTGGTTAAAAATAACCAGAACGCACACTCTGAGCGCCTTCAAAACAATATAAAATATAGATAGTCATACAAAATAAACCCGTAGCATCCCCTGCGGGGGTTGTGTATTATGCGTATCGTCAGTAGTGAATAAAAAAGCCATTCAGGTTCACTAATAAAGCTACAACATATAGCTGCAGTGCCTTTCTACATCGGTATAAAGAACGATAAAAGAGGAACATCGTGACTGTCCAACCTTCCCAACGCGTTCAAAGGGTAAAACCATCTCCTACTCTCGCAGTGACTGCACGTGCCGCTGAATTAAAAGCAGCCGGTAAGGACATCATCGGTCTGGGTGCAGGCGAACCTGACTTCGACACACCTGCGCATATTAAAAACGCCGCCCTGAAAGCTATCGCTGAAGGTAAAACCAAGTACACCCCGGTCGACGGCACCCCTGAGCTGAAACAGGCTGTTATCAACAAATTCAGCCGTGACAACGGTATCGACTATGCTCCTGACCAGATTCTGGTCTCTTGCGGCGGTAAGCAGAGTTTCTTCAACCTGGCACTGGCACTGATCAACCCCGGCGACGAAGTGGTCATCCCCGCGCCATACTGGGTGTCCTACCCCGACATGGTCACCATTGCCGAAGGCAAGCCCGTTATTGTTAAAGCGACGCTGGAAAATCGCTTCAAGCTGACTCCGGAGCAACTGGATGCAGCGATTACCGATAAAACCCGGCTCGTGGTGCTGAACAGCCCGTCCAACCCAACCGGCACCGCCTATACCCGTCAGGAACTGGAAGCCCTCGGTGACGTACTAAGGAAATACCCGGAAGTACTGGTCGCCACAGACGATATTTACGAACACATTCTCTGGAGCGATGAGCCATTCTGCAACATTCTGATGGCCTGTCCTGACCTATACGACAGAACCATTGTATTGAATGGTGTATCCAAGGCTTACTCCATGACCGGCTGGCGTATTGGCTACTGTGGCGGCCCTGCCTGGCTGATTAAAAACATGAAAAAAATTCAGTCCCAAAGCACCTCCAACGCATGCTCCATCGCACAGGCTGCTGCAACGGAAGCACTGGATGGCCCCCAGGATTGTGTCAAAGTCATGCTGGCCGCCTTCAAGAAGCGCCATGACTATGTAGTTGCTCGCCTGAACGAACTACCCGGCGTGACCGCCATTGAAAGCGACGGCACATTCTACGCTTTCCCGGATTTCAATGAGGCAATGTGCACCCTCGATATCCAAAAAGATACCGACCTGGCAGAAATACTGCTGGAGAAAGGTGTTGCCATGGTACCCGGTTCAGCTTTCGGTGCCGAAGGCTGCATGCGACTGTCTTACGCCACCAGCGAAAAGGCACTGGAGGCCGCGCTGGATCGCCTTCAGGATGCCCTGGCCTGATTCGTCTCTTTTAAAGGCGGGGAACACGACAGCGCTCCCCGCTTCCTGCCCTGTCTGGAACACATCTTAACGCACGTAATACCCACCCTTCGTCCGGACTTTACTCCACATTGGTAAATGATTGTTAAAGCTTCTACAGCTTCAGGCTTTTTTTTGATAAACATGCGGGCAAAATGCAAGAACGCCTGCTGCACCTGAGAGGTCAAGCCGTAAAGCGTGTTGCAAGATAAGTAGTATGCAAAAGGAGAGATATGAAAAAGCCCCTCATTGCCCTTGGCAGTTGCCTGTTAATGTCTAATGTCACCGTAGCCAGCAGCTTTTCGGATACTGCCAGAATTATCTCGGTCAAAGAAATTTTCCGGACAGAAACTATCCGCAAACCTTATCAGATCTGCGAAGAGAAGATGGTTATTGTTGAAGAACGCACCGATTCAGACCCGGTATCAACCATTGCCGGTGCTATCGTGGGTGGGGTTGTCGGCAATCAGTTTGGTAAAGGCTCAGGTAATGTCGCCATGACCGCAGCAGGTGCAGCCCTGGGCGGAGCGATCGGTGCCGAATCCAGCAGCGGCACGACCAGTTCTGCACGGACCATTAACCAGTGTCGGACCGAATATAACGTCGAGCATCGTAATGTGCTGGATCATTACCAGGTCACCTATGATTACAACGGACAGTTACAGACTTGGAAAACCGCCAAAAAGCCATCAGGCGATACTTTGCGGGTTTATGTGAACGTCACTCCGAACGGATAAGGTGGAAAATGCACAGCCTGACTAACAAGTTCAGAAAATAATGTCAGCACCACTAACAAACCGAACTGACAAGGCACGCTGCTGCAACTTTTTCTTAACCCCCCGGTCTTACGTTGTGAACGTCAGGCGATTATCCAGGACCGGATAACCAGGTTAAACCTTGCAACCTGGCTTGCAACGGACTGCGGTCACTGCGTTATGCTGACAGCACTAATACCAGAAACTGGAACAAAGAGGTATTAAAGTCCATGCAAACTGTCGTTCACGTCGAAAAAGGGGCACTTTCCCTTCAATCCCTGTGACCCCTTTTTCGACACCTTTAATCCTCTAAATTCAGTCATTTCCCAGCCTGACCATATCACCGACAATTATCAGCTTAAGGGCGCAGCATTCAATGTCTTACCGGGCTTTTGGCGGTTGGCTATTAGCTGCTCAGACAGCCAACCACCAAAAGCTAATAGCCAACAGCGGTATATTCTAACCTTCCGTTCCCCTTAAGGAAAAAACACTTGTCCGGAAGCGCTTTCTTGAGCTTCTTCTCAACAATCGATTATTTCTGACCTGATGAAGTCTGGTATGCAAGCATTAAAAGGGTACTCAGGCACCCCATAATAACAGGAAGCCTTAACTGGCTAATCACGCCTCTGTCAGAATCTATAACAGCCTGGTTAAAACGCTCAACATGTCGCCGGAGTGCTTCGAGATCAATATCACCAGCAAGTTCGAACTCTTGTGACAAGTGTCCATACCTTTGGTAAAAACGGTTAAGCGCCCTGTCAATATGACGGTTGCGTTGCAATTCGCCCGTTATAAGCAGGGCTGTACCCAATTGATACCAGCCAAAAGACGGTACTCTTCTTGACTCCAAAACCCTCCACACAATATTTATAACTCTTATGCCGCTTGTCAGTTCGTACCTGCCAGCATTGAATCCCAAAACAGCAGCAAAAACGCGCAAACGGTGAGAAGCTACAGAAAGGCGTATACAACTACGCCAACTGTATAAGCTTTCGATTATTGGGTGTCGCTCATGAAAAGCAGACGAAAACTCAGCCGCTACAGGGTTTGATGCTAATAGCTCCTGAATATTGTTGTAAATCTCTGTCACCTGCTCACTGCTCAGGGTATCGGTTGTCACTTGCCAGCCCTCTGAAGGGTCACCATACTGCTCATTGGTTTGCCCTGACTCATGTTCTGACTCATGTTCTGACTCATGTTCTGACTCATGTTCTGACTCATGTTCAGCCATAGGTTCCTCATCAGCCATAGGTTCCTCAACAGCAAGAACATCAAACCGGTTACTAACTTGTACGTTATATTCAAGAACCTCATCATCACTACCCAACGAGCGATAACTGAACAGAAGCCCCCAGAAAAGGAATAAAAATAAATAGCTTAATGTTATGATTGTTTTCATAAGTTTGTTGTTTTGAGTGGATAATCGAGTTTCAGGTTTATAGAATAGATTTTTGGCAATTAGTTCATTTCAAAGCATGACAGTCAGGCACCTTGTCTACGGACAACCCCACTGATTCTGCGGCAAGCAACCAGATTATAAATTCCGCTCCAGTTCTTATAATAACCGCCGAAAACCTTTGTCCGTGCACATACAGCCCTACGGATTAATGGCTGTCATAAAACGATTAACAACGCTTCAGGGTCCATTCAGGGCAACCCGCAAAGGATCGGCATGATTCAGGCATTAACATCACACCCGGCTGAAAATAAGGTCTTTTTTCGTAAACTCTGGAACCTGGCTATTCCGGTATCCATTCAGGCAATGATGTTCTCGTTGCTTGGTCTTATCGATATTATGATGGTGGGCCGTCTGGGTGAGGCCGCGGTTGCAGCCGTGGGTCTGGGTAACCGCATATTCTTCTTTAATCTGGTTCTGACCGCCTCTCTGGGCAGTGGCATGACGGTACTGGCATCGCAGTTTATTGGAGCCGGCGATAAAGCAGGCCTTCGTCGTACATTAGGTCAGGCAGTGTTTACTTCACTGGCCGTCAGTCTGCCTTTTATTGCTATTTACATGCTGTTTCCAAAACAGATTCTCGGGCTCGCCAGTCAAGACCTAAAATTGCTGGAACTGGCCAGCAGCTACCTGCTGATTACCGCACCGTCCATTATTTGTACGGCTATCGTCATTCCCCTTGAATCAGCATTGCGCGCGGCAAACGATGCCAAAACCCCGACATGCATTGGTTTCATTACCATACTGGTGAATGTTGCCCTGAACTATGTTCTGATTTTTGGCGAACTGGGTTTCCCCGCACTGGGCGTTGCCGGTTCTGCCTGGGGAACCACACTGTCCCGCCTGTTCCAGACCCTGTTACTGGTCGGCTACATCTACTTTAAACGAACGTTCCTGCTTCCCTCATTAGACGATATTCGTCAGGCATTACAGCGGCCAGAGCTGCGACGCTATTACCAGATTTCACTGCCAATCATTTTTCAGGATGGTCTCTGGGCTTTTGGCACCGTTCTTTACAACCTGATTTACGCCGGTATGGGGGTTAACGAGCTGGCAGTGATGAGCGCAGTGTCCTCCATAGAAGCCATCCTGATGTCTCTGTTTATCGGTTTTGGTGTGGGTTGCTCGATTATTATCAGTCAGGATCTCGGCGCCAGTCAGTTTCAGCGGGCATGGCGACAAGGTTGGCTGGTACTGACCCTGGCAGCCATGGCGGCGCTCAGTATCGGATTATTAATGGTGCTATTCCGGCATGATGTTGTCAGCCTGTTTGGCGACTTTAATCAGACCACCATGGTGATTGCCTCTCAGGTCATGATCGCCTCCGGTCTGGCCCTTATGCTGCGAGTGATTAACTTTACCGGGATTATTGGCCTGCTACGTTCTGGTGGTGATGTTAAAGCCACTATTTATATCAATATGACTGGCATGTGGGGCGTGGGTTTACCCCTGGCTTACTTTGCCGCTAACGGGTGGGGCTGGCCACTTTACCTGGTGTTTATCTGCAGCCTCGGTGAAGAACTCACCAAATCCATACTGGTGATTGGCCGGATTATATCGAAACGCTGGCTGAACAACCTTGTTCAGGAAAAGCCTTCAGAGCTGGTGACGCAGGATTAAATCTCTCTCCAAAACAAAACGCTAAAACAAAAAAGCCTGAAGCAATTCCTGTTACTTCAGGCTTTTTTGTTCAACCTGAATGGGTTACGCGGACAACACTTCCACACCACCCATGTACGGACGCAGAGCTTCCGGCACAGTAATGGAACCGTCTTCATTCTGGCAATTTTCCAGAACCGCCACCAGCGTACGACCCACCGCCAGGCCGGAACCGTTCAGCGTGTGCAACAATTCAGGCTTACCGGTTTCAGGGTTACGGAAACGCGCTTTCATGCGACGGGCCTGGAAGTCCAGACAGTTGCTGACCGAAGAAATTTCACGGTACTTCTCCTGAGCAGGAACCCATACTTCCAGATCATAAGTTTTGGTGGCACCAAAGCCCAGATCACCACCACACAGGGCCACCACACGGTATGGCAGTTCCAGTTTTTGCAGAATGGCTTCAGCGTTCTGAGTCATTGTTTCCAGCGCCTCGAAGGAGTGATCCGGATGAACCACCTGCACCATTTCCACTTTTTCAAACTGATGCAGACGAATCAGACCACGGGTGTCGCGGCCGTGACTGCCTGCTTCACTCCGGAAACAGAGGGTGTGAGCGGTGAACCGCAAAGGCAGCTGATCAGCATCCACAATAGAATCGCTGACAATGTTGGTCAGAGTCACTTCAGAGGTTGGGATCAGGTAGAACGGCTTATGACCTTCTACTGACACTTCTGTTCTGAACAGGTCTTCACTGAACTTAGGCAGCTGACCCGTACCCAGCAGAGCGGTATCGTGTACCAGCGCCGGCGTGTTCACTTCCTCATACCCATGTTCAGAGGTCTGTACATCCAGCATAAACTGGGCAAGGGCACGGTGCAGACGAGCAATCTGACCACGCATCAGAGCGAAACGCGCTCCGGACAGCTTGGCACCGGTTTCAAAATCCAGCCCCAGCGGCGTGCCCAGATCCACGTGATCTTTCACGTCAAAATCAAAAGAGCGTGGAGTACCCCAGGTGCGCACTTCAACGTTATCGTCTTCGTCATTGCCTTCCGGCACAGACTCATGGGGCAGGTTGGGCACTTCCAGCAGCAGCTGGTTGATTTCAACCTGCAAGGAGGCCAGCTCCTGCTCAGACTCTTTTACTTCTACAGCAATTTTATCCATCCGGGCTTTCAGTTCGGCAATATCGCCACCCTGAGCCTTGATTTTGCCGAACTCTTTGGAACCCGACTTACGTTCACTCTGCAGTTGCTCTGTGCGAACCTGCAGGGACTTCCGACGCTCTTCCAGTGCGCTCAGTCGTTCCACATCCAGCTCGAAGTGCTTTTTACGCAAAATCGCAGCGACTTCTTCAGGATGGCTACGAACGTATTTGGGATCTAACATCTCTAATCCTAATTTCAATATTCAATGAAATTATGCTCTATCCAGAAAAAACAGGGGGGCTGAAATCAATCAATCCTGATCAGAATTAAGCATTAAAGCGGGATAATATACCATGCCAGCATGACATTCGATAACGGTATTCAGGTCATTCCAAACATTCGCAGCAATCGCCACACTGCATAAATTAGAGATGAAAAATTAAATGCATCTGGTAATATTCGCCCCGGTTTGGGTCAGATGACTCAGGGTGATGGAGTTCCACCCGACTGACACCACGGAGACCTTATGAATCTTGGTATTCTCTTTTTCCTGATCCTGTTTGGCGGCTGGGCAGCTGGCAAGCTGACTCAGCGCATCAAACTGCCTGCCGTTCTGGGCATGGTTCTGGTGGGCGTGGCCATTGGTTACTTTTTTGGCAATAACCTGCCCGCGTCACTGAATGAAAGTTCCGGCTTTCTAAAAACCCTGGCGCTTATCATTATTCTGCTTAAGGCTGGACTGGGCATCAGTCGCTCCACCCTTAAACGGGCTGGACTGTCTGCCCTACTGATGACGTTTATCCCCTGCACTTTTGAAGGAGCGGCACTAACGGTCATCCTGAATTACCTGTTTGGATTTGACTGGGTAGTGGCTGGTCTGACCGGCTTTATGCTGGCAGCGGTCTCCCCTGCCGTGGTGGTGCCTTCCATGCTGGAGTTGCAGTCAAAAGGTTACGGGCAAAAAAATGCCGTACCGACCATTGTGCTGGCAGGCGCTTCGGTAGACGACGTGTTTGCCATTACCTTTTTCTCTATCTGTCTGGGACTGGCCACCACCGAAGAGAGCATCAGTATTAGCTCCGCGCTACTGGCTATCCCCGTTTCCATTATTACCGGACTCCTGCCGGGTATTATCATTGGCCTGTTTCTGGCGTGGCTGTTCCAGCGCAGCAAAATGGCCGTTGTAGAGAAAGTGCTTATTCTGCTCACCGTCGCTGTTGCGATGGTGGAAGTCGGTGAAATGATTGACAGCGCTGCCCTGCTGGGTGTTATGACCGTTGGTTTTCTGTTACTTGAACGGGCAGAAAGCAGTGCGGTTGAACTGTCCGGACAGTTTGGCAAAATCTGGTTCTTTGCTCAGATTATTCTGTTTGTCCTGATCGGAATGTCCGTCAATATTGAAGTCGCCCTGAACGCAGGTTTTACGGGTTTGATAGCCATTGCCGGTGGGCTGATATTTCGTTCTATCGGGGTATTAATCGCTACCCAGTTCTCCAGTTTGTCAGTTCAGGAACGGATTTTCTGTGTGATTGCCTACTGCCCAAAAGCAACCGTACAGGCAGCACTGGGCGGTGTGGCTCTGGCGGCAGGCTTACCGGAAGGAGAGCTGATTCTGGCCCTGGCAGTACTTGCCATTATTTTCACTGCTCCACTGGGGCTGATCGGTATCAATATCTTTGGCACCAAACTGCTGGATAAAGGTAATGCCTGACCCGATCAAAAAAATTGTGCGTACCTGACAGCCAGCCGCCTGATTAAAGAGTTTACTGGATCTTGTCGTCTTTGCTGTGCAAAACAGTTTGTTTCTTTAATTGTCATGGATGAGGGTGGCGCAAGCTGTTTTTCTTACGCCAAGTAACGTATGAGGTCAGTTTATTGATAATCTGAGCGGCGTACTCCGCGGAAAGGACAGCCACAGGCTTCACATGGACCGGTACTGCCTTCAGGGGTGCGTGGATCATTTAAGTTAAGATGACCTTCTGAGCCCCTTTGTTCAATTCCACTATTATCTTCATCAAGGAAACAACCGTAATCAGAATCATAGCCATCCGAGTCTCTAGGCTGTTCATTTGGAACATCATGATCAGAGGAAATAAGTGTAACACTTCCATACAATCCAAAATTGGCATGGGTGACTTCTGCGCGTCTATTTACCGTAATGCTTCCATACGTTGAGCCCCCTCTGAAATGAGGTGCCTCGACGCTAAAAGTCGTTTCGGTTGGTGTTTGTTGCCGGATTCCGGTAACTGTGACACTCGATAAATCTCCGAAAGGCCCCATGCCTGAATTATCCCGGGAGGATGTATCAATCTGCCCAAGTGCTCTAAGGTTGGCGGGGTTAATAAATGTAGGTATTCTGAAACGCCGTTGCAGGGCGGATGGGAACAATAAACTATTAAGGTTATTAGCCTGTTGATCTAAATATAAAAATATGCTGTTACTTAATGGCCAGGGTAGAAAATTAGTCCATTGGTTTAGACTTGCAAGTATGCGGCAATTCCATAGCCGGGGGGAAAAAATATCAGCAAGCTGATCCAAATCAGTCGTTGTCATTATTTGCGGGTTATTATTTGGGACGGCAAAACCCGCAGTAAGAAGGTCAGTTCTTTCGAGCCCACCCTCTGGCGAAGTTCTAACAGTAACAGATAGTAAATTACCAGCCTGACTATGGATGCGAGTGTCAGATGTTTCCAACTTTATTTTCTGTTCTCCTCCGTAAGGCGTTATAAATTTGTAGACGTATTCATTGTGAGTACCTTCGGCAAACACCCAAAATGGCATCAGGGAAAGGAATGCAACAAAGACCTTCAGTATCGATTTAATGGATTTCTTCATTTTAAGACTTTTCAGTTAGCTGTTTTTCTTACGCCAAAGGCATTTGAGGTCAACATGGCTGAGTAGTGAGTTTATTGCCTGAAATGCCTATTGCGGCAGTGTCTGCATCTGCATACGTTGGTGCAGACCGGTTCACTTGAGCTGGAAGGCTCTTGTAAGCCTCCTGGTTCCTCAGCCCTAAGATTTCCAGCAGAACAGCACTCATCGTAAGAGAACTCATCGGAAGAGGACTCATCGGAAGTTTGCTCACCGCAAGAGGGCACATCGGAACAGTACCCATCGTAAACGGGCCCATAGAAAGAGTTAAAATTGTAATAGGATAAATCAGGCTCATTATCTGGAACTTCATAAGAAGAGGAAATAAGCGTAACACTTCCATACCGTCCAAAATTGGCATGGGTGACTTCTGCTCTTCGATTTAATGTAATGCTTCCAAACGTAATGACTCCGCTGAAATGAGGTGCCATTACGCTATAAGTTATTTCAGTTGGTGTTATTTCCCTGACTCCGGTCACTCTGACATTTGACAAAGTACCGAAAGATCTATTCCTGTATCGGGAAGCCCACGTGGATTCATTGGTGTGCCAAAGCTCCCGAAGGTTGGCGGGGTTAATAAATGTAGGTATGCCGAAACTCATGTGGTAATAAGGGTCAGAAGGGTACAACAATGACCAACCAAGATAATTAGCCAGATGATCTAAATATGAAAACAGTCTGTTACTCAATGGCAAGGGGAGTAAATAATTAGTCCATTGGTTTAGACGTGAAAATACGCGAAAATTCCATAGCCGGGGGGTGAAAAAATGTTTCGCCAAACCGAGACAACATGATAGGCTGTATTTCGCTAGTCGCCTGTCCCTATAATCGGCTAAGCCGTAAGCCCTTGAAACACCAGTTCTATTAGACCCATCCCCTGGCCAGACTATAATCCCAACCCGCCTTGCTTCATCAGTATTAGAATTAATGTCACGCATTTGCATCGTTACTGTCTCTTCTCCTCCAGAAGGCGTTGTAAATTTGTAGACGTACTTATTGTGAGTGTTTTCGGCAAACACCCAAAATGGCATCAGGAAAAAGAATGCAGCGAAGAACCTAAGTGTCGATTTATTGAATTGCTTCATTTTAAGACTTTTAAGCTTTGAAGTTTATCTGACATTATCCCTACGGTGAGCGACAGAAATTCCTTGATCAGGCCGCAGTTTCCAGTTCCTGCGATAGCTGAGTATCTGCCTCAAGTGAGGCTGGAACTTGAAAACGGGTATTATCGGGCAACGTATCCCATGTGAGAAACGGCTAAAGGCGTCTGAATTTGACCGTCATAGATACTTCACAGTGCCAGTACTTATTACTGGATGGTACTGTTATGCAGCAGGTTGTTAGCCCTCAGCGGGAGGAAATATAGCAGTCTTTCAGACTGCCTGCTCTCCAACCTTTGCCTGAAAGCCAGAGGCTTTTTATAAAATTAATTACCGCTTCACTGCCTTCGTTGTCTGGAGCTACTGGCGTCCAGATCTTTCAGGAAAGCCAGCTTGTCCCTGATTTTTATTTCAAGACCACGGTCGTTGGGCTGATAATACTGCTTCGGTTCCATAGTGTCCGGAAAATAACACTCACCCGCCGCATAAGCGCCTACTTCATCATGGGCATAACGATATTCAGCGCCATACCCCAGCTCACCCATCAGTTTTGTCGGCGCATTGCGCAGATGCAACGGCACTTCATGGGAAGGGTTGCCACGCACATCATCCAGTGCCGCTTTCCAGGCCAGATACACAGCATTGCTTTTTGCCGCACAGGCGCAGTAAACCGTGGCGTGAGCCAGTGCCAGAAGCCCTTCCGGGGCACCCAGCCGCTCAAAGGCCTGCCAGGCGTTGATGGTGATTTCAAGGGCTCTTGGATCAGCATTGCCGATATCCTCACTGGCAATCGCCACCAGACGACGAATGATGTATAAAGGATCAGCACCACCGTCTACTATTCTTGCGGCCCAGTACAGCGCCGCATCCGGGTCAGAGCCTCTGACCGATTTATGAAACGCTGATATCTGGTCGTAAAACGCTTCTCCGCCTTTATCAAACCGACGACCACTGTCGGCCAGAATATCGGTGACGCTTTCAACCCTTATAACACCATCGTCGCTGAGGTCGGCAGCGACTTCCAGAATATTCAGAACCCGTCGTGCGTCACCATCCGCGTAACGAATGAGTACCTGCTCCGCTTCTGGCTCCAGCATGACATTCCGCCCTGCCAGACCTCGCTCATCGCTCAACGCCTGGCGGATAACATGCCTGAGATCGTCTTGTTGCAACGAACGCAGTACGTAGACCCTGGCACGGGACAGGAGCGCATTATTCAACTCGAACGAAGGGTTTTCAGTGGTCGCGCCAATAAAGGTAATGGTGCCGTCTTCGATATGTGGCAGGAAGGCGTCCTGCTGTGACTTGTTAAACCGATGCACCTCGTCCACAAACAGAATCGTTTTGCGGTTGTGCATCAGTTGTTCGTTCCTTGCCCGGTCAACGGCTGCCCGTATATCTTTCACCCCCGACAACACGGCCGAGAGCGTTTCAAAGCGGGCATCACACAAACCGGCAATCAATTTAGCCAGTGTCGTTTTTCCCACACCGGGTGGCCCCCAGAAGACCATAGAGTGAACAGCGCCCTGTTCAAGGGCTTCTCGCAGGGGTTTGCCACGGGCCAGAATATGAGCCTGCCCCAGGTATTCATCCAGATTTCTGGGTCTCATGCGAGCGGCAAGGGGCTCAAAACGGGCATGAGTGCCGGGAGTATCAAAAAGTGATGCCATAGTAACTTATTGCTCAGTGTTACTGGTTTGATCGATTACATCATAGCCTTTGGGAATCTTAACCCTGAAATCACTGTCGCTGATCATCCCGTTGATATTGACATCGCTCAGCTCTACACGACGGCGACCGCCCAGAGAGTCCCGCAACTCAATGCTGCTCAGTACACCGTCACGAAAAACAATATCCAGTTTTTCGAACAGGTCTGAATCTCCTGTGGGTGTCAGAGTATACCGCTCCTGCTTATCGTCACGATACAGGCCAATCTGATAATCTTTCAGAAATTTCTTAACATCACCGCTCAATAGCTGCGCCGGCGTGTTGGACATTCGCTCATCCTGAATCTGAATAATGACCTGCTGCAAATCACGATCGACCAGCCAGACTTTTTCGTCGAGGGAGACAATCTCCTGCTCAAAAGGCGACGCGGTATTCCAGCGAAACTTGCCCGGACGCTTAATCTGCATGGAGCCCGATTCAGTACGTGTCCGGCCATCAGAGCCAACCGACTCCTGTTTAAACTTCGCAGAAACCGTACGGATTTTAGTCAGCTTGCGGGTCAGCTTTTCAGCCGCTTTGGCATCATGCTTCTGTACAGGGGGAGCAGTAACCGGTTTGACCGGAGCTGCCACAACGTTAACAGGAGAACCAACAGACAGCGCAACGGCAGAAAACAGGGCAATGACTTTTAAATGCTTAAACATAGAACCTGGCAGCAACATCAACAATAAAAACAATAAAACAACCGATTAATTTTTTACCGGCGGGGGCGCGATCACTTCCCTGGTACCATTGGTCCCTGCCGGACTGATCACCCCCGCCTGCTCCATGGCTTCAATGATATTAGCGGAGCGGTTATAACCGATTTTAAACTTACGCTGTACCGAAGAGATGGACACTCTGCGACTTTCCGTGACAAACGCAACGGCTTCGTCGTATAACGGGTCCTGTTCGCTGTCCCCGTCCAGACCTGCGCTGAAAGCACTACCGTCGGACGAACCGGCTTCAATGCCGTTAAGAATGTCATCAATGTAATCCGGTACGCCACGTTTTTTCCAGTCAGCCACCACCCGGTGAACTTCATCATCACTGACAAAGGCACCATGAACACGGATCGGTACGCTGGTTCCCGGCGGCAGATAGAGCATATCACCATGTCCTAACAGCTGCTCCGCCCCACCCTGATCAATGATGGTACGAGAGTCAATTTTACTCGATACCTGAAAACTGATCCGGGTCGGCACGTTAGCCTTGATCAGGCCGGTAATCACATCAACGGAAGGCCGCTGCGTGGCGAGAATCAGATGAATACCCGCTGCACGGGCTTTCTGGGCAATCCGGGCAATCAGTTCTTCCACTTTCTTACCGACAATCATCATCATGTCAGCAAATTCATCCACCACAACCACGATAAATGGCAGAGTCTCCAGTTCTGGTGGTGCTTCTCCGCCCAGTGACAGAGGCTCAAAAAAAGGATCACGGAAAGGTTCGCCCTGACTGCGAGCCTCTTTGACTTTCTGGTTATAGCCCGCAAGGTTGCGCACGCCCAGAGCCGCCATCAACTTATAACGACGTTCCATTTCAGCCACACACCAGCGCAGGGAATTGGCCGCTTCTTTCATGTCCGTCACCACCGGTGCCAGCAGATGCGGAATGCCGTCATAGATAGACAATTCCAGCATTTTCGGGTCGATCATAATCAGTCGTACATCTTCAGGGCCTGCTTTAAACAACATGGACAGAATCATGGCGTTAACGCCCACCGACTTGCCCGAACCGGTCGTACCCGCCACCAGCAAATGGGGCATTTTCGCCAGATTAACCACCACAGGCTGACCACTGATATCGTGCCCCAGGGCAAGGGATAAGGGCGACCGGGCCTGGTCGAAGGCTTTTGCAGAAACCACTTCGCTGAAGTAAACAATTTCCCGATCATCGTTGGGGATCTCAATACCCATCACAGATTTACCGGGAATCACTTCCACTACGCGAACGCTGATGACAGCCAGTGACCGGGCCAGGTCTTTGGCCAGATTACTGATTTTACTGGCCTTGGTGCCCGGTGCCGGTTGAATCTCGTAACGGGTAATCACAGGTCCGGGGTGAGCAGCCACGACTTCAGCGTCAACGCCAAAGTCTTTGAGTTTAAGCTCTAATAAACGCGATACCGCATCCAGATCATCCTGACTGATACCACCGTTTGAGTTAGCCACTTCATCCAGCAAACCAACCGTTGGGAAACGCCCTTCCGGCAACTCTTCAAACAGAGTTTCCTGTCGTTCCTTACGGGGATTGCTTTCAACGCTGCTACTTGCGATGACATTGTGGGGTTGTGGCTCTATTTGGACTTCAGGTTCTGGTGCTTCGATAGCTGGCAATAAGGCTGGTGCAACCTTATCTTTACGGTTCACTACTTTGGCTTCCTCTTTTTTCCTTGCCTTCCGCGCCCTGGCTTCTGCCCGTCGATCACGCCACTGATCTAAAGCATGATGCAGTCGGTGATAAGCAATAGTCGCCCAGCGACGCCCAACCGTCAGGCAGGCGATGAGCGCCCGGATCACCAGACTGCCTACCAGGTCAATCACCCGGAACCAGGAAATATCGGTATAAAGTGTTAGTCCGGTTATAAACACGGCTAACAACAAAAGACTGCTGCCCACTCCATTAAATACGGGCATAAACTGCTGCAGGATAATATGACCCACGATGCCACCCGTAGACGATGGCAGCTCTGTGAGCTCCGGAAAGTACAATCCGGCCAGAGCCGCACCTGCACAAAGCGCCAGCACCAGACCAGAAAAGCGTACTGCAAACAGACTGAGACTCCACGGCCAGGTGTCGTAACGGTAGCGGATAACCATTGCCACTTTGCCAAACAATACCAATGGGACCATCCACGCGAAGAGCCCAAACAGAGAAAACAGAAAATCGGCAAACCAGGCACCGGCACGCCCTGTGGCATTGATAATTTCCCCATCAGAACCTGCGTAATGCCAACCAGGATCAGCTGGCGCATAGGTCATCAGCGCTACCGACAGAAAACCCGCCATGACCAACAGCACCAGCATTCCAGCTTCCCGCAGACGCAACGCAAGAGCGTCATTCAGGGAGTCCCGAATAGATGACTTCACAAACTTTTTCTTAATGTTTGCCGGTTGTGAACGTTCCGTTCTACTGTTTTTTTTGCTCGAATTATCAGACATTCCCAGTCTATTAAAAAATAGCCTCGCAAGGGTCCCGACCATAGGGACTGTTTATATATACATTAAACGATAACACGAGGGATTCATCGGTTGCCATCCAGCAGATCAATGAAAGCTGAATCAGGTTGTCCAAGTCAGGGAAGTGACGCCAGTTTCTCTGCCAAACGCATATAGTGTTTCGAGTGATTCAGGTCCCGTACGAAACGTTCGGGAATGCCCTGAATACCATTCATTGCTCCCAGTAATGCGCCTGTCAGCGCAGCTCTTGCCATGTTATTGCCACCACCATTGATAGCAGACAGCACCCCTTGCTCAAAATTATTCGGGAAACGGTGCATCAGGTAATAACTGGCTGGCAGCAGATGAGTCAGCTGACAGTCCATACCGTACACCTGACTAACATGCAGCGCAGGTTCAATCCGCACCGCTTCCGGCTGCCAGGCAATAGCACCATTAACCACCGTATGGACATTGTCATAACCACCGATTAAAGAACGGATCATGGGCTTTTTCAGCTGCTTATACAAATAATCACGCAGTTCTTCCAGTTGCACCCCTTTCATAAGAGCTTGCAGGGTCAGGGCATAAACCACCTGATTACCGCGAATGAAGTCGCTACTGAAAAATGGCTGCATCATATTATCCGCTTCAATCGCCAGCGTTTCCGGATCGTCATAAAGCAGGGCGAGAACCACCGCCATTTGCGCACCATCACTGGTATCTGAATCGGATGCCAGTTTACGATCCTGCCAGCTGATACCTTCACTCCGCTGCTTAACCATATGCCTGATAGTGGATTCCGTGAATCGTCCGGAAAAACTCTCACCAGACAGCGAACTGAAAAAACCATCCAGCCGGTCATGGAAGTCTGTTTCGTTGTAATGCCCTGTAGCAACAACCGACTCCAGTAATAAAGTAAACAGTTGTCCGGTTTGGGAAATATCCCCAGCCCTTAAACCCTGTTCATGGCGATAACGACTAATATTGACAAAACTATGACTACCATCTGGCCTGGGATCCTGATAGCGATCAATCCAGCTGCCAAAGTCCTTCTGCAACTCGCCGAGATCGTAATACCAGTGGGTACCCAAACCCAGTGCGTCCCCAGCGAGATAACCAAAAATGGCACCCTTAACCCGGTCACTGTGACTGATGTTCTCCGGATAGCGTTTCACAACAGATTGAGTAGAATCGATGCGGTTCATGCTCTGACCCTCAGTACTTGCCCCTGTATTCTGATCTGGTAACACCGGCTTGTCACACCCTGCAAGCACCATAACCCACCCTGACAATACGATGACCCTGCACAGCTGGCATAACAGCCAGTTTCCGGCAATTCTCATAGTAACTCCCAACTCACGAGTAAGTAACCGAAAAGAAGTGAGCATAGAACATTCAGCCCAGGCAAGTATTAGTACCTATGTTTTATTTTTAGGTCCGAGGTATGTTTACGCATTTAAATAAATATATCTTCAGGAGCCCGAAATGCAAAAATCTATCCACGGCCATAAAGTTCTTAAACTGATCCGCGAACACAACCAGCCAGTCAGCAAAAGCGAACTGCTGACAACCATGGTTCAGCACTTTGGTTCAGAGAGTCGTTTTCATACCTGCTCAGCTAAAGAACTGAACGCTGAGCAATTGGTAGAACTGTTTCTCGACAAAGGAAAATTAAGCCTGAAAAATGAAGAGATTCATTTTGTTGGCTGTCAATGCAATCACTAATTGACCTGCGTCAGAAGTTCCTGCAATTAAAGCGAACGCTGAAATAATAACCGGTTGAACTGTAATTCATTGAAAAACAATAAAAAACACAAAAGAACTTATTCAATTACCACAGTTGGTTCCAATACACCGGGAACCAACTCCTGCTTACGCCCTTGACATAAGGACTACAGGTTATAATCTGGTGTCATGCCCAAAGCGTTTGGGTACAACTCACTAGAGCCCTGCTATGGTGCGTTATTGGATCTGTAGACAGATGCCTGTCTGAAAACAGGTCAATTTAGTCCTGAGCAAAAGACTGCCAGGGTTATTTTAATAACACTCTGACTTACTGCTGCCCCAGAACGACGTAATCCTGATGACGTTCGATGTTTCTAAGGCAAATGGTCGAGTTAAAAAACGTCATTACTGGAGACCTTCTTACCATGCAACAGAACAAACTGTTTGTAGGTAACCTGCCTTTTAGCGCCAACGAAAACGATCTGCAGATTGCTTTCGAACAATTTGGTGAAATTGATGAAATCCGTGTGATTATTGACCGTGAAACCGGTCGGTCCCGTGGCTTTGCCTTCGTCACATTTGCTGAAAAAGAATCCGCCGATTCAGCACTCAGCATGGACGGAAAAGAACTCAATGGCCGTAACATGCGGGTTAATTTTGCTACTGAAAGAAACGGTGGAGGCAGAAACAATAATCAGAATCATAACAACCGCCGTTTCAATCAATAATAACCATTGCAATTATTCATTTGTGGAAAGATAAAACTGCATTACGGGTTATCTTTCCACACCTTTTTTATAGGCATTGAAGACTGATGACACGATTTTCCCGACGCGCCTGTTCGGCAGCAAAAACCATCCGATGGCTTTCCATCGTTTCATCAGGACCACTCAAAATATAGGAAGGATCATTGTTGGCTACCGCAGCCACAAATGCCTTCATCAATGCCTCATCGCCTCCTGCATGCCCCCCGGCCGCAGAACTACCTGCAAAGGCATGCGTATCATAAACCGTTTCCGTACGGGAAAGAAAATCGTACCAGTACAGCTTTCTGCCATCGCCTTCAATCCTCCCCCGACTGCCAAATATACTGGTCTTCCGATCAGTCATAGGGATAAAAGCGGTCATGGTGAATGAGGCCGTCATGCCACCTTCAAATTGCATATTCACCACCTGATGATCGACAACATCGTTATCACAGGCATAAACACAACGGCCGTAAGGGCCGGTACGCAGAGCTTCAATAATCGTCTCGTAAGAGGGCTCTGGCGTCAACACGTCCCATGGCCACTGCTTAACAGAACCACCAACGAATAGCTTTTCAGTGGTATTGTTACCCACACGGGGCTTATAAACATTGTAAAGGTAAATATTCTGAGCTGAGTAGGGACAGGTTTCGGAAAGCTTGCAATCCAGACAACGATCACTGCCACCTGCGGGCTTCTGTTCCTGACGAAAGTGGCTTAGCTGTCCAAAGGAGGAAATCTGCAGACAGGACTTTCCGGCCAGATATCTTAACCAGTCGAGATCATGACAGGCTTTGGACATTAACATGGGAGCACTGACAGCCTCCTTCGACCAGTTGCCCCTGACAAATGCATGTGCCTGATGCCAATACCCTACCGGCTCCAGATGCTGAATAGAACAGATATCTCCAATAACACCACTGTCTAACAAGTTTTTTAAACGCACGGTGTAGGGGGTGTAACGCAGCACATGGCAGACACTCAACATAACCTTGTGGGCTTTAACCGCATCAACTATCGCCTGGCAATCGTCCGGGTTCACTGACATGGGTTTTTCCAGAAGCAAGTGATAACCCTTCTTCGCCATCGCCACTGCCGGCTCTTTATGCAAATCATCCTGAGTACAGATAGCAACTGCATCAGCCACCTTTTTGCACTTTCTCAGTGCCTGCCAGTCACTGTAAACCCTGTCCGGTCTGATATTATGCTGTTCTGCCAGGTGCGCCCGATACTCTTCTCCTGGCTCCGCGACGGCCACAATCTGCAACTGTTCAGGATGCTCCAGGGCATAGCGGGCATACGCTCTACCGCGACTACCAGCACCAATGATAACCATGGTGACAGGCTTCATTTGAGCTCTCCATTGTTCGTATCTGCTTACACTGTCAACTTATCAGCGCATCAGCATAAGCCGTCAATCCATATCAAAAAAAACGCCATGCTCATCAATGTGAACATGGCGTCTGACATTTAATCGCTGCTTTATTTAATCAAACACAATCTTATCTTTATTCTTTTCTAATAATACTGAGCCTATGTATTTCACCTTATCGAGATCTTCCATTGACTGAAATGCCCCATGAGATTTTCGATGGTTAACAATTTCCCGGGCTATCTTCGGACCTACACCCACCAATGACTCATTGAGCTGCTGAACCGTCGCCTGATTAACATTAACCTTCCCGGACTGAACCGATTGCTCAGCAAAAAGAGGAATCGAAAAGGAAAGAAACAGTGAAGTAAGAAGTGCGGTAATTGTCTTTCTCATGGCTTTGCTCCTTCAACGCCTTAAAAAGAAACGAGCCTGCAAGCAAGCTCTTACTTAAAGGTTTAGATTAATTTGATCGACTGTGCAAAGCCTCACTCACCCTCAATCCCCTGCACCGGCGCAATGGCTCCCCACGAATGACACCCCGGACACATCCAGTGCATTTCCTTTCCGGAAAAACCACAGGAATTGCACTGATAAACTGGCTTAAGCTCAAGCATTTTATCCGTCATCTCTTTCAACAGACGAATGCTCTGCAAACTCCCGACGGCAGGATTTCTCAGTTGCAGAGTCATAAGAGCATTCAAACCTTTCAGGGAAGGATTTTTACCCAGCTGGCCGGTCAGAAATCTTAATGCCTGCTCATCGCCCCGATCACTGGCCAGAACTTTTGTCATGGCAAGGATCACCGCTCCGCCTGGCCTTTCAATAAGGCAACGTCCAAGAAAAGCAGTAAAGCCACGAACATTACCCAGCCGGCCATAAGCCTGCTCTAACAACTCCAGAGTCAGCGGAACATAATGGCTATTTTGCTGCGCAACCTTCTCAAGCGCTTTTATACAATCCCGGTAACGGCCATCATCAAACTCCATTCGCGCCAACAGTAACGAAGCCCTGACACAGTTTTTATCCCGCGTGAACGCCTGACGAATGGCCTTTCTGGCAGAAACCCGGTCGTTACGGTTCAAACAGATCAACGCACCCTCACAGTAAAAGTGCGCCAGAACCACTGCATACCGATCCGCACCGGTTTTACGCAACTCTTCACCGACGGCGACAGCCTTGGTCCATTCTCGCTCCAGCTCGTAGATTTTGAGCAGCTGCTGCAAAGCTTCAAGGCGATACTCATGATTATTTCTGGCCATGTCAGCCAGCATGGCTTCAGCACGATCCAGTAAACCCGCCTGCATAAAATCTTTTGCCAGTTCCAGCTGGACCCGAAGGGATTGTGAAGACGTAAGGCTTGGCCTGGCCAGAAGGTCCTGATGCACACGAATGGATTTTTCTACCTCGCCACGCCGGGCAAACAGGCTACCCAGTGCCAGATAGGTATCAACGGTGTCGTTATTCAGATCAAGCGCTTTGATAAAGGTTTCAATGGCCTCATCGGTCTGTTCATTCAACAGATAATTCAGCCCCACAAAGTATTCTTTGGAAAGAGCTTGACCGGAAGACTGGGAGTGATTCTTTTTTCGAAGATCCCTTCGACCCAACAGATAACCTGCCAGCATGGCCACTACGATAAGAGCCAGCAGTGCAACATCAGGCATTAACTCAGTTCCTTGAGGGCGTTTGCTCTCAGCTTCTGCAGCTCTGCATCCCGACGTCCCAGCTTACGCTGGAAGCTGGCATTCGCCAGACGCAAACGTCCAATCGCCACCATAGACACCAACAGACCACAGACTCCACCAACAATAAATGCAGCAATAACCGCTGTTGAAGCCTTCAGTTCAGGCAATTGCATACCGGCCAATTGGAAATCAACCGGCTGCGGATTACTGATCACAAAGTTGACCAGTATGACCAACAGGATAACTAGCAGAAATAATACCAGTAAGCGCTTCAGCCAAGCTCCCAGCACTGAAACCATAGTAACAACAAACTCCAAATTAAGTGACCAGCCCCGATGGACCAGCTATCCGGTCATACCGGTGAAAAAAAGATTAAAAAACGTGACTATTTACATGGAACGACTCACATGGAACTATTCACCCTGTCACGCATTTCTTTGCCAGGTTTGAAATGCGGGACGTATTTCCCTGCCAGAGAAACCGACTCTCCGGTTTTTGGATTTCTGCCAACTCTCGGTGCTCGATAATGAAGTGAAAAGCTGCCAAAGCCGCGAATTTCAACACGCTCTCCGTTAGCCAGCGATTGTGACATTTGTTCTATTATTGCTTTGATGGCCAGTTCGACGTCTTTTACCGCCAATTGATGTTGCTGTTCAGCAAGCCGCTCAATCAACTCAGACCGGGTTATTGCCATGGTTCCTTTCCCCTGTCACTCCCTGATGGTATCGAATTTCAAAGCCCGTTAACCATTGAAATGCGAAAACACCAACCATTTAAAGTTCTTTGTGATTTACCAGCGATTTAGGACATGAAGCCAGTACAGACGTTTCCTACCCTAGCTAACCCAAATCAAGAAATCAAGCAAGCTATTGATTAGCTTGCTGAAATTACCTCTTACATTTTCAGCAGGCGAAAAAAAACCGCAGAATCTCTCCTGCGGTTTTTTTCAAGCTTTATGGCTTAGCAATCAGATTATTTTAACCTTATTTGCTTTCCATCTGAGCCTTGATCAGGTCACCGATAGTGGTAGGACCGGAAGCTTCAGGAGCTGCACTGCGCAGTTCCTTGATAGCTGCTTTATCTTCAGCTTCGTCCTTCGCTTTGATGGACAGGCTGATGTTGCGGTTCTTACGATCGATGCTGATGATGCGAGCTTCTACTTCTTCGCCTTCCTTCAGAACGTTAGTCGCGTCTTCAACGCGGTCACGGCTGATTTCGGAAGCTTTCAGAGTAGCCAGTACGTCTTCAGCCAGTTCGATGGTAGCCGCTTTAGCAGTGACTTCCTTAACAGTACCCTTAACGATGGTACCCTTCTCGTTCAGGCCAGCGAAGGCGTTGAACGGATCTTCTGACAGCTGCTTGATACCCAGGGAGATACGCTCGCGCTCAGCGTCGATAGCCAGGATAACGGCTTCAACTTCGTCGCCCTTACGGTACTGACGAACAGCTTCTTCACCAGCTTCATTCCAGGAGATGTCAGACAGGTGAACCAGACCGTCGATGCCACCGTCCAGACCGATGAAGATACCGAAGTCAGTGATAGACTTGATCTTACCGGCCAGCTTGTCGCCCTTGTTGAAGGAACCGGAGAAGTCTTCCCATGGGTTGGTCTTGCACTGCTTGATACCCAGGGAGATACGACGACGCTCTTCGTCGATGTCCAGAACCTGAACTTCAACTTCGTCACCCAGAGCAACCACTTTGGATGGGTGGATGTTCTTGTTGGTCCAGTCCATTTCAGAAACGTGTACCAGACCTTCAACACCTTCTTCCAGCTCTACGAAGCAGCCGTAGTCAGTCAGGTTGGTTACGCGACCGGAAGCACGGGTGCCTTCCGGGAAGCGGTTAGTGATAGCTACCCATGGATCTTCACCCAGCTGCTTCAGACCCAGAGATACGCGGTTGCGCTCACGGTCAAACTTCAGAACCTTAACGTTGATTTCGTCACCAACATTAACGATTTCGCTAGGATGCTTGATGCGCTTCCAGGCCATGTCAGTGATGTGCAGCAGGCCGTCAACACCGCCCAGGTCTACGAACGCGCCATAGTCGGTCAGGTTCTTAACGATACCTTTAACTTCCAGACCTTCCTGCAGAGTACCCAGCAGTTCTTCACGCTCGGCGCTGTTTTCAGCTTCCAGTACGGAACGACGGGAAACAACAACGTTGTTACGCTTCTGGTCCAGCTTGATTACCTTGAATTCCAGCTCTTTGCCTTCCAGGTGAGCAGTGTCACGTACTGGACGAACGTCAACCAGAGAACCAGGCAGGAACGCACGGATAGTGTTAACGTCAACAGTGAAGCCACCTTTGACTTTACCGGAGATAACACCTTTAACAATTTCTTCAGCTTCGAAGGCTTTTTCCAGCTCGCCCCAAGCTTCCATACGCTTGGCTTTTTCACGAGACAGACGAGTTTCACCGAAACCATCTTCAACAGCGTCCAGAGCTACCTGAACTTCATCGCCAACAGCGATAGTCAGTTCGCCCTGTTCGTTCAGGAACTGAGCTTTAGGGATAACGCCTTCAGACTTCAGACCAGCGTGTACAGTCACCCAGTCGTTGTCGATATCGATTACCTGGCCGCTAACAATAGCGCCCGGCTTCATTTCGATTTCTTGCAGGCTTTCTTCAAACAGATCAGCAAAGCTTTCGCTCATGGTCATTCCTATCAGTTCGACAGTGCAGTCAGAGCACCCTGGTACCAGGATGTTGTTCTACCTGCCGGCCACACCGCCAGTCAGTGTGGGTTAGTTTCATTCAGTCCGGAGCTGGAAGCACTGGCGTTCAGCCAATTCCGGACTCTTTGGGGTTAATACAGACAACAACCGGTTGCCTGTATTGGAAAAATAACAGGCTGTCTGACTTTGCCAGACAGCCTGTCGTTATTATCTAATGCTTAGTTCAAAGCCAATTCACAGCAAAGCTTCAGATAAGACCTTTGTTTCGCATACCATCGAGTATACGACTAAATACTTCCTGAATGGTCAGGCGGGTGCTATCCAGTTGCAGTGCATCTTCAGCCGGTTTGAGCGGAGCCACCTTACGACCCATGTCACGTTCATCCCGTGCCTGAATGTCAGCTAAAAGCTGATCAAAACTAGCATCAATCCCTTTCAGTTGCAACTGGTTTTGTCGACGTTTTGCCCGCTCTTCGGCACTCGCTGTCAGGTAAACCTTGAAGTCCGCGGCAGGGAACACAACCGTTCCCATATCACGACCATCAGCCACCAGCCCTGCCCCGTGAGCAAAGTCACGCTGACGCTTCAGCAAGGCAGCACGAACCCTTGGCAGAGTCGCTACTTTCGACGCTTTGGCACCCACTTCTTCAGTTCGCAGATTAGCACCTACGGTTTCACCTTCAAGGATAATGGTCATGCCCTCTCCATCCTGTCCCGGCTCAAACTGAACATCAAGATGACCAGCCAGCACCTCAAGAGAAGACTCGTCGGCAAAATCAACACCATGATTGATGGCCGCAAGCGCTGTCAGGCGATACAGAGCGCCACTATCAAGCAGGTGCCAACCCAGCTCCTTAGCGAGCAGAGCGGCGACCGTACCTTTACCTGAACCACTGGGACCATCAATGGTCACCACGGGTGCATCCGCCTTGTAGGCCTTATCGCCAGAGTTTTGGTCAGAGTTCTGATCAGAATCCTGTACGCCCAGCTCAGGGTTTTCAGAGTTACTCACTCGTCTTGTCCTTCAACAGATAAATTCAGACCAGCATGACTGGCCAGCCTGACAAAATTCGGGAATGAGGTGGCAACATTGGCACAGTCTTTAATACGGATTACGCCCTGCGCCCGCAATGAAGCCACTGCAAAGGCCATGGCAATGCGGTGATCACCATGGCTCTCTACCGTACCTGCCATAAACGGCTTACCGCCTTTGACAATCATACCATCCGGCAATGCTTCCGCATCAATGCCCAGCACCTGTAAGCCATCGGCCATAGCCTGAATCCGGTCACTTTCCTTGACCCGCAGCTCTTTAGCGCCGCGCAGAATAGTTTCACCTTCAGCACAGGCTGCCGCGACAAACAGTACCGGGAACTCATCAATCGCCAGAGGCACCAGATGCTCAGGAATCTCAATGCCTTGCAAAGCCGCATGACGAACACGAATATCCGCAACAGGCTCACCGCCCACCAGCTTTTCGTTGGAGAGGGTAATATCAGCCCCCATAAGGCGCAGAATATCCAATACACCCGTTCGGGTTGGATTGATGCCAACATGAGGAAGGGTCAGGTCGGAACCTTCCGCAATACTGGCTGCTACGAGAAAAAAAGCCGCAGATGAAATGTCGGCGGGCACGTCAATTCGGGTCGCTGTCAGTTTATGTCCGCCCTGTACTGCCACCCGGTCGCCATCCACCGCCACAGGATACCCGAACCCGGATAACATGCGATTCGTATGATCACGGACAATTCCCGGAGCGACCGTAGACGTCTCCCCTTCAGCGTAAAGACCCGCCAGCAGCAGACAGGACTGCACCTGTGCAGAGGCTACCGGTAAGTCATAATGAATACCTTTCAGTGCCTGACCACCTTTAATCACCAGCGGTGGACGCCCACCCTCCGCGGTTTCAATGCTTGCCCCCATTTCGGTGAGAGGCTTAACCACCCGGTTCATGGGACGCCCGGATAAAGACGTATCGCCCGTCAGGGTGACATCAAAAGACTGCGCGGCCATCAGCCCGGCCATAAGACGCATAGCCGTACCGGCATTACCCAGATAGAGAGGCCCTGTCGGTTGTTGCAGCCCGTGCATCCCCACGCCGTGAATAGTGACCCGGCCATCGTGCGGACCTTCAATATCCACCCCCATATCACGGAAGGCCTGTAACGTTGCCATGGCATCTTCACCTTCCAGAAAACCATCAACAGTGGTTTCGCCTTCTGCCAAAGCACCCATCATAATGGAACGATGGGAAACAGACTTATCACCGGGAACCCGCAGCTCTCCGGTCACTTTGCCACTCGGCTGGGCAACAAAGGTTTGTTGTGCTTCATTCATAGTTTCAGTGTCATTCAACGAAGTCATATAGGCTCTTCTCTCCAGCATACTGGTAAAGTGTCGTCGAGCCGTGGAGGCCCGTTCCAAAATACCCTGCATGTGCTGACTATCTTCATTTCTTATGGCGTTTCGAAGCCCTTCAAGACCTTCTGTGAAACGATCCAGCGCCTTTAAAACAGCGTCCCGATTACCCAGGGCAATATCGTGCCACATGGTCGGGTCACTGCCGGCAATCCGCGTAAAGTCCCGGAAGCCTCCGGCCGCATAACGAAATATATCCTGATTCTCCCGATTACCGGCCAGAGTATCCACCAGAGAGAACGCCAGAAAATGAGGCAGGTGGCTGGTCAGCGCCAGCACCTCATCGTGATGCCCAACCTCCATACTATCAACATGCGCACCACAGGCTTGCCAAAGCGCCTTAATCAAGGCGGTAGCATGAATGTCAGTATGCGGCAGCGGGGTCAGTATGACTTTATGACCATTAAAAAGATCAGACCTGGCGGCTGTCACACCACTTTTTTCAGAACCGGCAATAGGATGTCCCGGAACCAGACTGGCAGGCACTTCACCAAACAACTGCCGTGCAGACTCAACCAGCGAGCCTTTACAGCTGCCCACATCGGTAACTACTTTGCCTGCAAGCGGCACATCCACAAGCTGCTGAAGCACTGCCGGCATTGCCAACATGGGAACGGCCAGCATAACCACATCAGCACTGGCAATCCCGTCGGACAAATCATAACAGGGGCGGTCAATCAGACCATTCTCAAAGGCTATCTCAACAGAATCCCGGCTGCGATCATAACCTGCCACCTCATGACAAATCCCTTTCTCTTTCAGCGCTGCCGCAAACGAGCCGCCAATCAGCCCCAGACCAACAACCAGCATCCGGATTCTGTTTATTTGCAATCCCTGATCATTCACTACTACACCACTTTTTTTACTTCTTCCAAAGCCTGCAGGAAACGTTCATTTTCTTCCGACAAACCAATCGACACCCGCAAATGCCCCGGCATTCCGTAATTAGCAACCGGACGGACAATCACCCCTTTTTCCAGCAGCTTCTGGTAATACACCAGGGCATCACCACCGGTATCAAAGGTAATAAAGTTACCCATGGAGGGAATATACTCAAACCCCATGGCCCGCAGACCAGCCGCAACCGTTTGCAAACCCTCTTTATTCACAGCGCGGGAACGTTCCAGATACTCATCATCATTCAGAACCGCAACAGCGGCGCATTCAGCCAGGTTATTGACATTAAACGGCTGTCGCAGTTTATTAAGGAGGCCTGCGATCTCAACACTGGAAACCGCATAACCTACCCGGCTTCCCGCCAGGCCATAGGCTTTGGAAAAGGTTCGGGTGACCACCAGGTTTGGATACTGCTTCAGCAGAGCGATACCATCCGGATACTCTTCGTCCTGCACGTACTCAAAATACGCCTCATCCAGCACCACAATCACATCACTGCGCACCTTATCCAGAAAGCCTGTCAGCTCATCACGGGAGAATGCCGTTCCGGTGGGATTATTCGGATTGGCCAGAAAAATCATACGGGTATCGTCCCGCACCGCATCAGCCATGGCATCCAGATCATGTCCCCAGTTTCTGGCAGGCACGACAATACTCTCTGCACCTGCGGCTTTGACTGCAATCGAATAAACGACAAAGGCATACTGTGAAAAGACGGCTGAGACTCCGGGCTTTAACCAGGACTGAGCCAGAAGCACTAGCACATCGTTTGAGCCATTCCCGAAGGTAATCTGTTCAGGCTGAACCGCCAGTTTCTGACTTAAGGCGTCACGCAGGTTAAACAGATTACCATCCGGATAACGGGCCAGCTCAGACAGGTTTCGCTCAATGGCATCCAGCGAAGACGGTGCCGGACCCAGCGGGTTCTCATTACTGGCCAGCTTGACAATAGCATTGACATCAAGCCCCTGCTCTCTTGCCAGTTCCTCCACAGGCTTACCAGGCAAATAAGGACTCAGCGACCTTACACCTGAAACCGCCAGCTCGACTAAATCACATCCCATAAATCACCTGTTATGTTGTTGTACAACAGACTGTTATAAATTACTGAAACAGAATTTCTCTTATTTTAGAGACAATCCTAATCCCCCAGTAAAGATTCAGAACATTAATCAACGCCCCACCAACAGCAATAGTATTTATCATTGCGGGCTCTTGCTGGTAATTATCTTCGTTCAGATAAGAACCCCGGATAAACTTTGCGTATTCGTAGGGCAGTATGACCCAGCGAGTGGCAAAAAAGGCACCTGTAAACAGGATAAAAAAGTAAGGTGAGGGCTTGTTGAGTCCATAATACCGTTTGTGCACCAACCCCAGATGGTAAAAAATCTGGGATAACTCTACAACCTGTGCAAACATGGACAGCTGCATTTTACCAGCGTTGTGAGAGGCTGCACATCCAGCCACAAGAACAGAGCCATGCAAAGCGAAGAGCCAGTCACGCTTATATAGCGACACCATCATTTCGTAACCACCATAACCGTAAAGCACCAGCGGGATAATATTCTCCAGCTGATAATCAGTGACAGAAGGCCCCGTCACAATATCCGTCACGGTTTTATTCTGATGGACATAATAATAGATACCGGAAGGCCCGGTTATCAGAGCGTTCATCAATGAAGGCGCATCTCTGCTGCCAGTCATTGCCCGAATGAAAAGGAAGCTGCTAAAAGCAAATGAGGCTATTGCCCGCTGCTGCATAAGTACAGACGAGTCGTTATTGGGAAAGGGTATGAAGCCAAGATACTTCCAGCCACTTCCATCCAAACCAGCACTCACTTCCTTTTTCTGCTCAGAATCTGCTTCCACCAGACCGTTAAAGACTTCCGACGCATTATATGAAGCTGACAAATCTGTATTTGCCAGTAGAGACTCCGGATGCTTTATTAACAAAGTCAGGAAGATAAAGAGCCTGAAAAAAGATCCGGACAGATTCATAATCATCACAGTCAGAGTTTGATATTGAGTTGACAGCTTAGTACAACTCTACAGCACACCCTTAGGATAAGAGCCAAGCACCCTCAGGTCATTGGCCCGCTCACCCAACCTTTCCAGCACAATTCTGATCACCGGGTCATCAATATGCCCGGAAAAATCAATAAAGAACACATAGTTCCAGGTTCCACTGCGGGAAGGTCGTGTCTCAATGCGGGTCAGATCGATATTATGTACCTGAAAGACCTCCAGAATGGAGTGCAGAGCACCAGGCTGATTGCGCATACTGACGACGATGGACGTTTTATCAGCACCGCTGATCTGCACCTCCTGATTGCCAATAATCAGGAAACGGGTTGAGTTGTCAGGCTGATCCTCAATCTTCTCAGCAATCTTTTCCAGGCCGTATATTTCCGCTGCCATATCGCCAGCAATGGCCGCCGAATTCCACTCGCCCTTAATTCTGCGGGCAGCTTCAGCATTGGAGTTAACGGCGACACGCTCTGCCATTGGCCAGTGGGCATCCAGCCACTTACGGCACTGAGCCAGTGACTGGGCATGGGAATAGATACGGGTAATATGATCCCGGCGGGTATTCTCTGACACCAGCAGATGCTGATGAATCCGCAACACCACTTCACCACAGATTTTCAGATTAGAATCCATAAAGCTGTCGAGCGTATGACTGACGACACCTTCCGTAGAGTTTTCAACCGGTACTACGCCATAATTAACCGCACCGGCAGTCACCTCACGAAACACTTCGTCAATGGCCGACATGGGGACACAAACGGCCGAATGCCCAAAGTGCTTAATCGCCGCCTGTTGTGTAAAGGTACCTCCAGGTCCCAGGAACGCTACCTTCACAGGCTCTTCCAGAGCCAGGCAGGCGGACATAATTTCCCGAAACAGACGTGCCATTTCTTCATCGCCCAGAGGCCCGTCGTTACGCTCCATTACACGACGCAGAACCTGCGCTTCACGCTCCGGGCGATAATAGACAGCATCCCTGCCTTCCTGCTGCTTAACCTGCGCCACTTCCTGAGCACATTTGGCCCTGTCACTGATCAGCTTCAGGATCTCACTATCAAGCTTATCAATACTCTTGCGCAGCCCTGTCAGCTTGTCGTCTGTCATAGTTATTCTCAGCTCTTTATACTGCAATCAAGACTTTCAGGTAATCCGGTTGCCGCCACCTGAAAGTCGGTTAAATATTCACGCCGGGCTAACCATAACGCCGTTCAAATTCCTGCATAAAATCAACCAGCGCATCAACATGAGTTTCCGGAACCGCATTATAGATACTGGCTCTCATACCGCCTACGGCCCTATGCCCTTTCAGGAACATAAACCCTTCTTTCTCAGCCTCAGCCAGAAAAACAGAATCCAGCTCCGGATCGGCCAGGGTAAACGGCACATTCATGCGCGAACACCAGCATGGATCAATATTATTGCGGTAAAACCCGGTACTTTCTATCTGACCATACAACTTGCGGGCTTTACGCTCATTAATCTTGTCCATCTCTGCCAGCCCGCCCTGTCGCTTCAGCCATTTAAACACCAGCCCGGCCAGATACCAGGCAAAAGTTGGGGGCGTGTTATACATGGAGTCCTTGTCTGCCTGAGTCGCATAATCCCAGACCGCGGGACAGGCTGAAGATCGGTACTCCAGAAGGTCATCACGAACAATCGCCACGGTCAGGCCAGCCGGCCCAATGTTCTTTTGCGCACCCGCATAAATCACGCCAAATTTACTGACATCAATGGGCCGCGACAGAATGTTTGAAGACATATCCGCCACCAGCGGCACATCGCCGGTCTCGGGAATAAAAGGAAACTCAAGACCACCAATGGTCTCGTTTGGCGTGTAATGAACATAAGCGGCATCACTGCTGAAGTGCCACTGCTCCTGGGAAGGCATCTGCCGGAATCCGGATAACTTGCCATCGGCAATGACGTTGATATTCAGATAGCGCTGGGCTTCTTTAATCGCTGACTGCGCCCAGTAGCCACTGTTCACATAATCCGCACTCTCTTTATTGCCTTTCAGATTCAGGGGAACCGCTGCAAACTGCCCCCTGGCACCACCTTGCAGAAACAACACCTTATAATTGGCAGGAATATTCATCAGTTCACGCAAGTCCTTCTCAGACTCGTCTGCCACCCTGATAAACGCTTTACTACGATGACTGATCTCCATCACCGAAGCACCCAACCCATCGAAGTCGAGGAGCTCTTCCCGTGCCTGTTCCAGCACCTCCCTCGGAATAGGCGCAGGGCCCGCAGAAAAGTTGAAAACCTGTTTATCCATCGCTATAGGACCAATAATATCATTCACAATTAACCCTCCAGACTGAATGCCATCTCTGGCAATAGTATCCGCCACCTCTCCTGCAGCGACAGACAAAAACGCCAGCGTATAGTGCTGGCGTTTTATTCAATCAGACCCTTCAGTCATTCTGCTCAGTAGCGTTGACTTCGGCAGTGTCAGTGTCAGTAGCACTACTATCTGTCTCGACTTCAGCCTCTTCCCCGGCTTCCTGTAAGGCGTCCCCCTCTTCGGGCTCTTCAACCCTGGCAACACCTACAAGCTTCTCGCCTTCCTGAACCTTAATCAGGGTAACACCCTGAGTATTACGGCTCATCACAGAAATTTCATCGATACGGGTACGAACCAGAGTTCCCTGATCAGAGATCAGCATCACCTCTTCACCGTCCTGCACCTGAATCGCACCAATGATATGACCGTTCCGGTCCGTACACTGCATGGAGATCACACCCTGACCGCCACGACCGGTGATTCGGAAGTCCTCAAGACAGGTACGCTTGCCAAAGCCATTTTCACTGGCCGTCAGAATCTGCGCACCCTCTTCCGGAATAATCAGGGAAATCACCCGCTGACCATCCTGAAGTTTCATACCCCGCACACCACGGGCTGTACGACCCATCTGGCGAACATCGGTCTCTTCAAACCGTATGGCTTTACCCGCGTTGGACAGCAGCATAACCTGCTTTTCACCATCGGTAATCTGAGCCCCTACCAGCGTATCACCCTCTTCCAGACCCAGTGCGATCAGGCCGCTGCTGCGTGGACGGGAGAACTGTTCCAGCGGTGTCTTTTTCACCGTTCCCTGGGTCGTTGCCATAAAGACATAATGACCCTCAGTGTATTCTTCCACAGGCAGCATCGCGGTAATGCGCTCACCTTCCTCCAGCGGCAGAATATTCACAATCGGGCGACCTCGGGACGTGCGACCCGCTTCCGGAATCTGGTACACCTTGAGCCAGTACACCTTACCCTTACTGGAGAAACACAGTATCTGGGTATGGGTGTTCGCTACCAGCATGTGTTCAACGTAATCTTCTTCCTTCACGGAAGCCGCTGATTTACCACGGCCACCACGACGCTGAGCCTGATAGGTGTCCAGCGTCGTTGTTTTCGCGTAACCACCGTGAGACAGGGTCACCACCATGTCTTCTTCGTCGATCAGGTCTTCAACGGTCAGGTCACGACGGGAGCTGGTGATTTCGGTACGACGCTCGTCGCCATACTCTTCTTTCACCTTCTCCAGTTCTTCACGAATCACTTCCAGCAGACGAGCCGGACTGGCAAGAATATGCAACAGTTCAGCAATTTTTTCGATCAGGTCGCGATATTCAGCCAGCAGCTTTTCGATTTCCAGACCGGTCAGGCGGTGCAGACGCATTTCCAGAATCGCCTTGGCCTGAGCCGGAGACAGATAGTACTGACCATCACGCAGACCGAACTGTTCAGGCAGGTCTTCAGGGCGACAGGCGTCGGAACCCGCACGCTCTGCCATCTCCATCATATAACCCGGCTCCCAGCCTTGCGCCATCAGTTTTTCCTGGGCTTCAGCAGAGGTGGGCGAAGACTTGATCATCTCGATCATCGGGTCGATATTGGACAGCGCCACCGCCAGGCCTTCTACCAGATGACCCCGTTCCCGCGCCTTACGCAGTTCATAAACGGTACGACGGGTGACCACTTCGCGGCGATGGCGAATAAAGGCTTCCAGCAGCTCTTTCAGGTTCAGAATCTTCGGCTGACCGTCGACCAGAGCCACCGTGTTAATGCCAAACACGGATTCCAGCTGGGTCTGAGCGTACAGATTATTCAAAACCACATCAGCGTTTTCACCCCGACGCAGTTCAATCACAACGCGCATACCGTCCTTGTCGGACTCATCGCGCAGTTCGCTGATGCCTTCAATTTTCTTGTCTTTTACCAGCTCGGCAATCTTTTCGATCAGACGTGCCTTGTTCAGCTGGTATGGAAGTTCGGTAATGATGATGGTGCTTTTATTGCGTTTTTCATCATGTTCAATATCCGCGCGGGCGCGAATATAAATCCGTCCCCGACCCGTACGGTAAGCCTGAAGAATCCCGGCACGACCATTGATAATGGCTGCCGTTGGGAAATCAGGGCCCGGGATGTACTGCATCAGGTCATCAACCGACAGCGTTTCGTCATCAATCAGAGCCAGGCAGCCATTGATCACTTCAGTCAGGTTGTGGGGTGGAATATTGGTCGCCATACCCACGGCGATACCCGCAGAACCATTGACCAGCAGGCTCGGGATACGGGTTGGCATAACAGCAGGAATCTGTTCACTGCCATCGTAGTTAGGTACGTAATCAACGGTTTCCTTATCGAGATCGGCCATGATGTCATGACTGATCTTCTGCATACGGATTTCCGTATAACGCATGGCCGCTGCGGAGTCGCCATCAACGGAACCAAAGTTACCCTGACCATCCACCAGCATATAACGCATGGAAAATGGCTGGGCCATACGAACGATAGTGTCGTATACCGCACTGTCACCGTGTGGGTGGTATTTACCAATTACGTCACCCACCACACGGGCGGATTTTTTGTAGGGCTTGTTCCAGTCGTTGCCCAGTTCGTTCATCGCGAACAGTACGCGCCTGTGTACGGGCTTAAGGCCGTCACGTACATCAGGCAAGGCTCGCCCGACGATAACACTCATGGCGTAGTCCAGGTAGGACTGCTTGAGTTCGTCTTCGATGTTTACCGGAAGAATCTCTTTAGCGATATCTGTCATGGAAACCCAGTCGTCCTTTTGCTTGCGCCTGCCTGTCACCTGTTGGCATCCATTCCGAA